>NZ_PDJF01000001.1:1200000-1500000 GCF_002563965.1 Corynebacterium renale
TGCAGTTCGGCATCCCGAACCTGTTCGCGGCGACCATGATGATGTCGATCCTTGCCCTGCTCCTGGCTATGCCAGTGGCCCTGGGTATTGCCATCTTCTTGTCCAACTACGCGCCAAAGAAGGCAGTGAAGCCACTGGGCTACCTGGTGGACATGCTTGCCGCGGTGCCGTCGATCGTGTACGGCCTGTGGGGCTGGCAGGTACTCGGCCCAGCGCTCACCGACTTTTACACCTGGCTGGAAAGCTGGGCGGGCGGCTTCTTCCTGTTTACCCACTACCAGAACTCGCCGTCGTTTGCGACGGGCCGCAACATGTTTACCGGTGGCATCGTGCTGGCAGTGATGATCCTTCCGGTCATCGCCGCGACCGCACGTGAAGTCTTCGTCCAGACTCCGAAGGGCCACATCGAAGCCGCGCTCGCGTTGGGCGCGACCCGCTGGGAAGTGGTCCGCCTGACCGTACTGCCATTCGGTATGTCCGGTTACGTCTCCGGCGCGATGCTCGGCCTGGGCCGCGCGCTCGGTGAGACGATGGCTTTGTACATGGTGGTTTCCCCAGCAGCCCAGTTCCGTGGATCGCTTTTCGACGGCGGCACCACCTTCGCAACGGCCATCGCCAATGCGGCCCCAGAGTTTAACAACAACATCTCTGCCGGCTCATACATCGCAGCAGGCCTGGTCCTGTTCCTCCTGACCTTCATCGTGAACGCAATCGCGCGTTCCCTGGTGAACAAGAAATAAGGTGGCACGACAAAAATGACTAACAACGTAGTTTCCTCGCCCACACCCCAGCCCGTAACCCAGGGCGCAACGTTCACCGACATTTCGCAGTCCCGCAAGACGAAGAACAGCATTGCAACCTTCGTCATTTATGCCTGCATGGTGTTGGCGATGGTTCCGCTGGTGTGGGTCCTGTGGGTGGTTATCTCCCGCGGTATCGGCCCGATTACTAACGCAAGCTGGTGGACGCAGTCTCAGCTGGGCGTCATGTACTCCCTGCCCGGTGGTGGTGCGCTGCACGCGATCGTCGGCACGCTCATGCAGACCCTGATCTGTTCGCTTATCTCTATCCCGATCGGCGTATTCACCGCGATCTACCTGGTGGAATACGCAGGTCAAGGGCGTTTGGGTAAGGTCACCACCTTCATGGTGGATATCCTCACCGGTGTGCCATCGATTGTTGCGGCCCTGTTCATCTACTCCGTGTGGATTGTCCTCTTCGGCTTCGACCGCTCCGGCATGGCCGTGTCCCTGTCCCTGGTGATCCTCATGGTGCCTGTGATTATCCGCAACACGGAGGAGATGTTGCGCGTCGTGCCGCAGGACCTCCGCGAGGCGTCCTACGCGCTGGGCGTTCCCAAGTGGAAGACCATTGCGCGCATCGTACTGCCGACGGCCCTGTCCGGCATCGTCACCGGTGTCATGTTGGCTATCGCCCGCGTCATGGGCGAATCCGCGCCGGTGCTCATCCTCGTCGGTTCGACCCAGGCGATCAACTGGGACGTGTTCAATGGCCCACAGTCTTCGCTGCCACTGATGATGCTGGACATGTACAAGGCAGGCACCGCCGACGCCGTCCTGGACAAGATGTGGGGCGCCGCCTTGACGCTGGTTCTCATCATCGCTGTCCTCAATATTGCTGCACGGTGGATTTCCGCCAAGTTCTCGGTCAAGAGCTAACGGTCGCCACAATTTTTACTAGGAGTTCACAATGAGCAAGCTCGAACTGAAAAACGTCAACATCTTCTACGGAGATTTCCACGCCGTCCAGGACGTCAACCTGCAGGTCCCGGCGCAGTCGGTCACCGCGTTCATCGGCCCCTCCGGCTGCGGCAAGTCCACCGTGCTACGCAGCCTGAACCGCATGCACGAGGTCACCCCGGGCGCCCGCGTCGAAGGCGAGATTCTCCTCGACGGCCAAGATATCTACGGCCCGAAGGTTGACCCAGTAGCCGTACGCAACACCATCGGCATGGTCTTCCAGAAGGCAAACCCCTTCCCAACCATGTCCATCGAAGACAACGTTGTTGCCGGCCTGAAGCTCTCGGGTGAGAAGAACAAGAAGAAGCTCAAGGAAGTCGCCGAAAAGTCCCTGCGTGGTGCAAACCTCTGGGAGGAAGTAAAAGACCGCCTAGATAAACCAGGCGGCGGCCTGTCTGGTGGCCAGCAGCAGCGCCTGTGCATTGCGCGCGCCATCGCGGTCGAACCGGAGGTCCTCCTCATGGATGAGCCCTGTTCCGCACTGGACCCGATTTCCACCCTGGCCGTGGAGGACCTCATCCACGAACTGAAGGAAAAGTTCACGATCGTCATCGTGACCCACAACATGCAGCAGGCAGCGCGTGTCTCTGACCAGACGGCGTTCTACTCCCTCGAAGCGACCGGCAAGCCTGGCCAGCTCGTGGAGGTAGGCCCGACGCGCAAGATCTTCGAGAACCCGGACAAGAAGGAAACCGAAGACTACATCGCAGGCCGCTTCGGATAGCCGCAGCCGCGGCAGAAAAGCCCCTCGCACCACCGAAGGTGCGAGGGGCTGCCCATTTCCGTGAAGCCGGCCGGAGGGGCGTCGATAAGCAACTCTTTAATACCCGCCCTGCGGCGCGGGCTGGTCGTAGAAGCGGGCGATGAGGTAATCCATCGACGGCACGTGACCACTAAAGAAGGCCTCCACGTGGTTCAAGCCGGTGCGCTCTGCGAGGGTGGGAACCTCGTTGGACGTGAAGTAGACCGTGGCCCCGCGGGCTGCATAATCGCGCGCTAGCTGCCGGGCCTGGTGGTAGGGGATGAGGTCGTCGTGGGTGGCATTGTGGATCATAATCGGCGCGTTCGGCGCGGCCTTACCCAATTTCTGGTCTTCCAACATGCGGTGCGCCGCGGGGACATCACGGACCACCTCGGCGAAAGACTTACCCGACGTAGTCAGCCACCGCGTATCCCAGAACCCCCATTTCACGGCAGCATCCGGGATACACGCCTCGGACACGCCCGCCAGGAAGGCCCGGCCGCGGTCGTTGAGCTGGGGATACACGGCTGCGCGAACCTCGGGGGAACGCTCCATGTACCCGTTGAGCGCCATGCCCAGCACGCCGACAATCGCCGAACGATCCACCGCCTCCATCACGGTGAGCAAGTCCGCTGGCGGAGCACCCGCGTACGTGCCCTTGATATTCAGTTCCGGTGCATAGTTCCCGGCCTGCTCAGCCGCAGACGCCGCCGCTCCACCGCCCTGTGAATATCCGTACAGGCCCACCGGTGCATCCGCCGGCGCTCCCGCAAACTTCAGGGCGGCGCGCGCAGCATCGAGAACCGCGCGCCCTTCCTCTGTATGGTTCACGTAGGTGTGATGTCCGGCGGTCCCCAGCCCGATGTAGTCCGTGACCACCACCCGAATCCCGCTGCGCAGTGCCTCGAGCTGCGCGGGAGCTTCGTAGTTGATGTTCACACTGCCGCTAGAGGCTTGGACTTGGCCGATAAAATCAGTGCTTCTCGACGGCGCGCACACATCTCCTTGGCCCCGGGTCCCTGGAGCAAACACCACGGTCGGTTGCGCGCCAGGGCCTTGCCAGCGCGCGTGTGGTTCGATGATTGTGCCGGTGACGGCCACGGGCTGGCCGTGCATGGTGGTGGACGTATACATGATTGTGCTACGACTGCCCAGCGCCAACGGGGTGCCATCGCCAACGAGCCGCTCACCGCGCGATTTGAGCACGCTTCCCGGAGCCCCAAGTTCGGCGGGCGCAGTGTAGAAATCGTCCGGGGGATTTGCCGGCAGGTACTGCGAACTTAAAGCCGCGGGATCCGTGGGGATAGCGTGAGCTGGGGTAGCCGCAACCAGTGCGCAGGCGGCGATGGTTGCGGTAGCGATACTGCTTCGTAGACGAAAAGGATTGTCAGACACGAGCAGAAAGCTTAATACAGACCCCCGACAGCTACCGGTTAGGCGTTGCGCCCAGAGATCTGGCGTTCCAAGTGCGCGAGGCGTTCGGAGAGTTCGGCGTCGTCACGCTCGCGCTTGCGCTTGTCCAAGTATTCGGCGCGAGTCTTGCCTGTGGTCAGGTAAATGATCCGCGTTGCGACGTTCACACAGTGGTCAGCGTAGCGCTCGAAGAAGCGGCCGCACATGGCGACGTCGTACGCCTCCCGCGTGGAATGAGACCATGGGCGCGCAGTGAGCAGCAGTTTGAGGTGGTCGTGGATGTCATCGACGGCGTCGTCTTCGTCGCTGAGCCGTGCTGCCGCGTCGGGGTCGGGGTCGATGAGCAGGTCACGAACTTCCATGACCATCTCCGATCCGAGGTGCGACATTTCTTCGAAGTAGCCCACGAGGTCATCCGGGATTGCGCGGTGCGGATGGCGTTGCCGTGCCGTAGATGCAATGTTGCGGGCAAGTGCTGCCATGCGACGCAAATCCTCCACGATATAAATGGAGGAAACAACCTGGCGCAGATCGGATGCAACGGGGGCCTCGAGGGCGAGGAGTTCCACGGCGCGCGCTTCGCAGCGCTGCACAATCTCCAGCGTCTTATCTTCCATGGACAAGGCGTCCTCGGCGGCTTCGAGTGAACAGTGGATGAGCGCACGCGTGGCCTTTTCTAGGACCTCTTTGTCGAGGTCACACAGAACAATAAGGTCATGTGCGAATGCATCTAAATGTTCACGATAAGCCGTACGCATGTAGACCACTATAGGTGTTGGACCCAAAAACCGCGCGCCAACCTGTGTTGACGTAGCGCAGGTGGTTTTAGCCACCGTTATTTTCGATATCGGCACCTTCCGGGACCGTGGCGTCGAATGGGTCGTCCAGCCAGCCGTCGGGAAGCTTGACCGCAGCGGGGGAGCCTTGGCGGCCGCGGGCGCCGTCGGAGTCGTCGGCTGTTGCTGTGGAATTACGGAAGGGTTCCAAGACCTGCTGGAGATCGGACATGGACTCGATGCGTGCCAGCGACGCGCGCGTCTCCCCGCCGGTGGGGAAACCGCGCAGGTACCACGCCATGTGTTTGCGCATGTCACGGCTGCCGTGGTGTTCACCGTGCTGTTCGATGAGCAGTTCCAGGTGGCGTTCCATGATGTCGCATACCTTGCCCAGCGTCATTGGCGGCAACGGATCCCGGTCGGACAGTTCGGCGGAAATTTCCGCAAAGAGCCACGGCCGACCCAAACATCCACGCCCGATTTCCACGGCGTCGCAGCCAGTCTGCTCGAGCATCGCCGTCGCGTCCGCTGCAGCAAAGATGTCACCGTTGCCAAACACCTTGACGCCGGTTCCCTCAAGATGCTTCACGACGGCCGCAATCTCCTCCCAGCGCGCGTGTCCCGAATAACGCTGTGCAGCGGTCCGCGCATGCAAGGTTACGGCGGCGGCACCTTCCTCGGCAGCGATGCGTGCAGCATCCAAGTGCGTGAAGTGGTCTTCATCGATGCCGATGCGGAACTTCACGCTCACCGGAATATCCGTGCCTTCGGTTGCCTTCACGGCGGCTGCCACGATGTTGCGATACAACTCCCGCTTGTACGGAAGCGCTGCGCCACCGCCACGGCGTGTGACCTTGGGGACGGGGCAGCCGAAGTTCATATCGATATGGTCCGCCAAGTTTTCATCGACGATCCGCTTGGCGGCCTTGTAGGTGTATTCCGGCGTTGTGGTGTACAACTGCAGCGAACGCGGGCTTTCCGATTCATGGAACCGAGCCATCTTCAGAGTTTTGTCGTTTCCTTCAACGAGGGCGCGCGCAGTCACCATCTCGCAGACATAAAGGCCCGACACGGTCCCAGTGAGCTCGAGTTCAATTTCCCGGCAGAGACGTCGAAAAGCCATCGTGGTTACCCCCGCCATGGGTGCAAGCACAACGGGGGAGCGGAGGGCTAACGAGCCCATGGTAACCGGCGTTGTTGCAGTTAAAGTCACGCCGGCCATTGTTCCCCGTTTTGCCCCCTCACTCAAACTGTGTGGCATGGATTACGCATTTTGATTACTCTCGGGGTACATCACAGTACTTTATCTGTAGAATACGGGATGACCGTACTGGTGGCGGGCTGCGCTCGCCGCGACACTCACGAAACGCAGGAGGAAATATGTCTGAACGCATTGCACACGCAGGCCTTGCATCCAAGGTCATGTCCGCCGAAGAAGCAGCGCAGTTCATTAACAACGGTGATTCCGTCGGCATGTCCGGCTTCACGGGCGCCGGCTACCCCAAGGCTTTGCCCACCGCAATCGCCAACAAGGCTAAGGCTGAGCATGCTGCTGGCAACGAATTCAAGATTGACGTTCTGACCGGCGCTTCGACCGCCCCGGATTGCGACGGCGTCCTCGCAGAGGCCGGTGCCATCAACTGGCGCGCCCCCTACCAGTCCGACCCCACCTTGCGTAACTCCATCAACGCTGGCGACATCAAGTACTCCGACATCCACCTCTCCCACATGGGCATGTACGTCCAGCAGGGCTTCCTCCCCGTTGACGTGGCCATTATTGAGGCCGTACGCATCACCGAAGAAGGCTACGTAGTTCCTTCCTCCGCAGTGGGCAACAACGTGGAATACATGGACGCGGCAGACAAGATCATCATCGAGATTAACGAGTGGCAGTCGCTCGACCTCGAAGGCATGCACGACATCTGGATGATGCCGCACCTGCCAAACCGTGTGCCAATCCCAATCCAGAACGCCGGTGACCGCATCGGTAAGCCCTACATTGAGGTCGACCCGAACAAGATTGTTGCGATCGTCAAGACCAACGAAGCTGACCGCAATGCACCGTTCAAGCCTGCCGACGAAATCTCCGAGAAGATCGCCGGCAACTTCCTCGACTTCCTCGAAGCCGAGGTGCAGGCCGGTCGCCTTGCTTACGACCAGTACGTCATGCAGTCCGGTGTGGGCAACGTCCCGAACGCCGTGATGGCAGGCCTGCTTGATTCCAAGTTTGAGAATATCCAGGCATACACCGAGGTTATCCAGGACGGCATGGTTGACCTCATCGACGCTGGCAAGATGAGCGTCGCTTCCGCAACCTCCTTCTCCCTTTCCCCTGAATACGCGGAGAAGATGAACGCCGAAGCTGCCCGCTACCGCGAGCACATCATCCTGCGCCCACAGCAGATCTCCAACCACCCAGAGGTTGTGCGCCGCATTGGTCTGATCGCTACAAACGGCATGATCGAGGCCGACATTTACGGCAACATCAACTCCACCAACGTTTCCGGAACCCGCGTCATGAACGGTATCGGTGGCTCGGGCGACTTCACCCGAAACGCGCTGGTCTCTTCCTTCATCTCCGGATCCGAGGCCAAGGGCGGAGCAATCTCCACCATCGTTCCTTTCGCCACGCACATCGACCACACCGAGCACGACGTCATGGTCGTCATCACCGAGTACGGGTACGCCGACCTCCGCGGCCTGGCGCCACGTGACCGAGTCAAAAAGATGATCTCCATCGCGCACCCGGATTACCGCCCGCAGCTCGAGGAATACTACGAGCGCGCGCTCAAGGGTAAGAATATCCACACCCCGCACGATCTGGGCACCGCTTTCAACTTCCACATCAACCTGGCGGAAAACGGAACAATGCGCCTCAACTAATCCGCGCACACTGGGAATTATGTAGCCGGTTTTTCATTTAGGGCAGCAACCGGCTACACTCTTCCCCGTTGGGCCTTTAGCTCAGTTGGTAGAGCTACGGACTTTTAATCCGCAGGTCGCGGGTTCGATCCCCGCAGGGCCCACAATTATGAAGCCCCAGGCCACATGGTCTGGGGCTTCTGCTATTCGCCGTCGGCTTACGCCTTCATGAGTCTCTGGATAGCTGCCATCGCCTCTTCAATCTTCGCGTCTCCTTCACCGGAATTACTTGCGACGGCATTCGTGACGCAATGGTGAAGGTGGTCATCCATCAGTGCCACGGCAACATTGCGCAACGCCGACGTCGCCGCGCTAATCTGCGTGACGATGTCGATGCAGTACTCGTCTTCATTCAGCATCCTGTGGATACCGCGTACTTGGCCCTCTATGCGCTTCAGGCGGGCCAGGTAGCGTGCTTTCTCGTCCGTGTAGCCGTGATGGGCGCGCTGATCCTTGCAGCACGAAGTAGGGGACTGCTCGGCTGGGCCTTGTGCGTCGTCGTGGCTGGATTGTGGAGTAGCGCTAGTAACCATGGTTAAAGTGTATCCTGACCTGTCAATTTGTTTCTTTTTAGGGCGTACCGTAAAGTACTCAAACAGGTTCGCAGCGAGCATCGCTGTGGTCCAGCCCCCATCGTCTAGAGGCCTAGGACACTGCCCTTTCACGGCAGCGACACGGGTTCGAATCCCGTTGGGGGTACTCCAGGCCCTGTGGCGCAGTTGGTTAGCGCGCCGCCCTGTCACGGCGGAGGTCGCGGGTTCAAGTCCCGTCAGGGTCGCCAATAAAAATCCCGAGGTAAAAGCCTTGGGATTTTTTGCATTCCTACCCAAGCGGGCGTGTCTCCGCTATGGGCCAGGGTGTAGCGCGTGATACGAAAAAGACATTCTGGTGGTTAAGTAGCGTTAAACCTGCAGGTGGATTTTTCCAGGTAATTGCAGAATGTCTTTTTCATATCACTGCCAAGCCCATACCTCTTCTGAGGGTGTGCGGTGTGGTGGCTACCGGCACCGCACATGCTGTGGACTCGGGGTTGTGGTTCTTTGCTGTCAGGCCGGTGCGTGAGAACGCGGCGCATTTACAACTCCCTGGGAATAATAGTTGCCGGCTTTAGTTCGTTAGGTGGAGTAGCTCCCGGATGGGAGACATGCCTTTCTTTACTTAACTCAGCTGCGCCGTAAAAGGCTGATAAAAGACCACGTCACGGGCAGATTTGCTTAGTGTCAGAAGTTCTGTGTAAAGTATGAACTCGTGCAAAGGACAGCGTCATGCTTCCTAGTACATAATAGAATAAGGCCCTGTGGCGCAGTTGGTTAGCGCGCCGCCCTGTCACGGCGGAGGTCGCGGGTTCAAGTCCCGTCAGGGTCGCTGAAGTGCTTAGGTGCTTCTGGCCAGATAGCTCAGTTGGTAGAGCACACGCCTGAAAAGTGTGGGGTCGCCGGTTCGATCCCGGCTCTGGCCACAAATAGACCAGCGTCTCCATCACGGAGACGCTGGTTTTTGTTTTGGGTGGACGGTGTGGGAGTCAAACGCGGGGCAAGCGCGGTTTAAGCGTCAAAACAGGGGCTATTCGCGCGCACCGGGCAGCGTGGCGCTTTGCTTTCCAAAGAATAAAGCCACGCTCCCTGAAGCGGGGCGTGGCGGGTGGGGTGGGCGTCGAAAAGCCTGAAATGAAATGGCGGGTTAAATCACATAGAAATCGGGGTCTACGAGCTTAATCTGCTCGTCGGAGGCGCGCGGTCGGCATTTGGCTGGGATGCCCACAGCGATGCAATCAGGGCCGATATCCTTCGTCACAACCGCGTTAGCGCCAATAGCGCTGTTATCGCCGATGGTGATGGGGCCCAGGACTTTGGCACCGGCGCCGATAGTCACATTGTTGCCAATTGTCGGGTGACGTTTCGTTTGAGTGAGCACCTGGCCGCCTAGCGTGACGCCGTGGTAAATCATCACGCCGTCGCCAATCTCGGCGGTTTCGCCAATGACTACACCCATGCCATGGTCAATGAAGAAACGCCGCCCGATGGTTGCGCCAGGGTGAATCTCGATACCCGTGAGCCAGCGTGCAACCTGCGCCAAGATGCGGGCTACCCCCTTGATGTCGCGCTTCCACAGCCAATGCGCACACCGGTGAATCCAAATTGCGTGCAGCCCCGAATACACGATTGCATTTTCCACGTTGCCGCGCGCCGCGGGATCATGGTTGCGGGCATTTTCTAAATCTTCACGGATCATTTTGAACACGGCAAACATACCGAGGATTCTAACAGCGGTCAGGGGAGGTGGCGCAGCCGCTGGTCGTCGCTACCGTCACCAGGAAACACGTCCGGAGGGGTGACGGCGTGAATTCCCTGGGGAAACGTGCGTGGCTCTGCATGATTGGCCGAACTGCAGGACGCCACGGAAGACTCGAAAGTTGAATATTAAAAAAGTCCCGGGGCGGACATGGTGCCGCCTCGGGACTGCGTATCCGGGAAATTAGTCGCGGATGTCCTCGTACAGGATGGTGGAGACGTAACGCTCACCAAAGTCGCACACGACGGTGACGATGGTCTTGCCCTCGTTCTCTGGCTTTGCGGCGAGCTCGAGTGCAACCTTGATGTTGGATCCGGTGGAGATGCCGCCCAGGATGCCTTCTTCGGTGCCTAGCTTGCGGGAGTATGCAACGGCGTCTTCGTTGGAGACGGTGAAGACGTCATCCAGAACGGTGCGGTCCAGAACCTCTGGGATGAAGTTTGCGCCGATGCCCTGAATCTTGTGTGGGCCGGCCTTGCCTTCGGTCAGCAGTGGGGAGGAAGCTGGCTCGACTGCGTAGACCTTGACCTCTGGGTTGCGCTCCTTGAGGACCTGGCCCACACCCGTGACGGTGCCGCCGGTGCCGAAACCTGCGACGAAGATGTCGACGTTGCCGTCGGTATCCTGCCAGATCTCTTCTGCGGTGGTCTTGCGGTGAATTTCCGGGTTCGCCGGGTTGCCGAACTGGCGGGCCAGGATTGCGCCTTCGCGTTCAGCGACGATTTCGTTTGCCTTGTCCACAGCGCCTTGCATACCCGCTGCGCCTGGGGTCAGGATGATTTCTGCACCGTAAGCGCGCAGCATGACGCGGCGCTCAGCGGACATGGTCTCTGGCATGGTCAGCACTACGTTATAGCCACGAGCTGCGCCGACCATAGCAAGTGCGATGCCGGTGTTGCCGGAGGTTGCCTCAACGATGGTGCCACCTGGCTTGAGTTCGCCGGATTCCTCGGCAGCCTTGATGATTGCCAGGCCAATGCGGTCTTTAACGGAGTTTGCTGGGTTGAAGGACTCAACCTTCACAAGAACCTCGCCAGGGAGGTCCTTGGTGAGCTTGGAAAGGCGGACCAGTGGTGTGCCACCAATGGTCTCGGTGATGTTGTTGTACAAAGCCATAAATTCTCCTTGGGTGAATCGTTTGTTCGTGCGCGAAGAGTGCGCGACATAAGGCCCATCGTAGACAGGTAGGTACATCTGCGCAAGACTGGTCAGTCTATTGCTGGAAAGTTCACTGTCGGATGATCTTTTTAGCTTTACGACGTCGCCATGCGGTGTAGTTCGTGAATATAAATCTGGGCCGATGTCACCTTGTGCTGGAGCGTCGATAAAAAGTTGTAGGTAACGTGCGCGTGTGCTGCATAATCGCAGGAAAAGCGCGTTTGCCTTGGCCGTAAAAGGTATTACTTTAGGTCTACCCCCGGCAACGCCCGTACGTTTTTGCTTTTCAGGCTGCTAACAGGAAGTGGGGGGATTTTTCTACCCCCGCTCCGCCGGCTAGACTGTCCACTCGTGTTCTTAAAATGCAACACGCTGTGTTGTTGAGGTGAAAACAATTGCGTGCTGTTACGAACTCGTCTGGGAGTTCGGGTCCGGCCGCACGCCAAGGAGGGCCCCATGGTGGAGACACATCGGATGAACGAAGACGACGATGCCGTTCGGGCAGCGCTGACCACGCTGAAGACATCGACAGGTATCCCTGTCACCATGTATGCGACATTGCTCGCCGACAACCGACTGCAAATTACTCAGTGGGTGGGCCTGCGAACTCCCGCGCTACATAACCTGATTATCGATCCCGGCGTGGGCGTCGGCGGCCGTGTGGTGAGCACTCGACGGGCGGTAGGTGTGGCCGACTATGCCCGCGCCTCAGTAATTTCGCACGAAAATGACAAGATCATCCAGGACGAAGGGCTTTATTCCCTCGTCGCCGTACCGGTTATCGTGCAGCGTGAAATCCGCGGCGTCCTTTATGTCGGCGTGCATTCCCCAGTGCGCCTTGGCGACAAGGTCATCGAAGAGGTCACCATGACCGCGCGCACCCTCGAGCAGGATTTGGCGGTCAACTCCGCAATGCGCACCGCCGGTGGAAAGTCGGGAAACAATCGCGGGGGCCGGTTGCTCAACGGCGCTGAGTGGGAGCAGGTGCGCGCTACTCACTCGAAGTTGCGCATGCTAACAAATAAGGTTGACGACGAAAACCTACGTTCCGAGCTGGAGCGCCTCTGTGACCAGCTCATTTCCCCGGTTCCGGTCAAGCAGACCACGCGCTTGTCCGCCCGCGAACTCGACGTTCTTTCCTGCGTCGCGCTTGGTCACACGAATGTGGAGGCCGCAGAAGAGATGGGCATCGGAGCTGAAACCGTCAAGAGTTACCTGCGTTCAGTAATGCGCAAGCTCGGTGCGCACACCCGTTATGAGGCCGTCAACGCGGCGCGACGCATTGGGGTGCTGCCTTAAGTCGTGCCTTGGGGCGTCGATAAGCATGAGTGCTCACGGCGCACACTCTATGAGCTGCCAGCCTGCGCGGGCTGGCAGCTTTTTGGTTAACCTAAGAGGCGTGAAAGATACGTTTGTTGTTCAAGGTGGGGCCCGTCTCGAAGGCGTAGTGCGGGTCAACGGTGCCAAAAATTCGGTGCTTAAGCTCATGGCAGCGGCACTTCTCGCCGAAGGGCGCACAGTATTACGCAATTGCCCCGAAATTCTCGACGTCCCCCTCATGCAGAAAGTCCTCGAGGGCTTGGGCTGCACCGTTGAGGTCGACGGGGAAACCGTCACTATCGACACCCCGGCGGAACTTTCCCCCAACGCAGACTTCGATGCTGTCCGCCAATTCCGCGCCTCAGTCTGCGTCCTGGGTCCTTTGACTGCGCGTTGCGGTAGGGCAGTTGTTGCACTCCCGGGCGGCGACGCAATCGGTTCGCGGCCGCTCGACATGCATCAATCCGGACTTGAGAAGCTCGGCGCGACCACAAAGATCAAGCACGGTGCGGTGGTCACCGAGGCAGAATCTCTCCAGGGTGCCCACATCGTCTTGGACTTTCCATCGGTAGGTGCGACAGAAAACATCCTTACCGCTGCAGTGCTTGCCGACGGCACCACCACCCTGGACAACGCAGCCCGTGAACCAGAAATCGTAGATTTGTGCACCATGCTTTCTGAGATGGGCGCAAAGATTGAAGGCGCAGGCAGCTCCACCATCACGATCGAAGGTGTGGAAAAGCTCAATCCCACTGAACATGACGTCATCGGCGACCGCATCGTGGCTGGTACGTGGGCATATGCAGCAGCCATGACGCGTGGAGACATAACCGTCGGTGGCATCGCGCCGCGACACCTGCACCTACCACTGGAGAAACTCAAGGTCGCGGGTGCTTCAGTTGAAACGTATGACAACGGGTTCCGCGTCCGGATGGCTGGCCGCCCCAAGTCCGTTGACTTCCAAACCCTTCCGTTTCCGGGCTTTCCAACGGACCTTCAACCAATGGCGATCGGGCTTGCCGCGGTTTCTCAGGGGACCTCGGTCATTACAGAAAACGTCTTTGAATCCCGATTCAGGTTCGTCGATGAAATGCTGCGACTCGGTGCGGATGCAACAGTCGACGGCCATCACGTAGTTCTTCGTGGCCAGGAGAAGCTGTCTTCCACCGATGTGTGGAGCTCGGACATCCGAGCCGGCGCGGGCCTAGTACTCGCTGCTTTGTGTGCGGAGGGCCAAAGCCGCGTCCACGATGTATTCCACATCGATAGGGGATACCCAAAGTTCGTGGAGATCCTGCGCTCGCTCGGGGCGGATATCCGCCGAGAAGCAGTTGAATAATACTAACGACGTTCAAACCCGTGGGTTTACCTGCGGGTTTGTGTTGTTTCCGGGGTGTGTGTAAGTTTATGTCTCGTTGCCGACGAGGTCACCACAACACAGTGTGTGTGGGTGATGGTTGGTGAACATGCTGGGGGTTTACTTCACGTTTGCTTGTTTGTAATCGTGTGTGGTAGGCTCCTGGGACATTGCAATCGCACTGATTGGCGCTCTTGAAACTTGTGAGTGTTGGTGGTGTGTGTTGTGGTTGTGTGAGAACTCAATAGTGTGCCAATGTACTTTTATTATTTTTGTTACTGGTTACATTGCGCCTGACACGTACTGGTTCGTATGACTGGTGGTGTTGGGGTGTGACTGGTCGAGTGTGTGGTGTGGGTTAACACCTGTGGCTCGTTAAATATGATCATGGTGTGCCTAACTATGTTTGACCACATTGGTTTCTTGTTCATGCACCCCCGTGTGTGGATAAGATTGGTGTGGTTGTTTTGCTAGTTTTTGTTTGTCAGGTTTTTCAGGCTTTCTTGCTTGAGGATTTTTTCTGATTGAATTTTTTCTTTTGTGGAGAGTTTGATCCTGGCTCAGGACGAACGCTGGCGGCGTGCTTAACACATGCAAGTCGAACGGAAAGGCCACTGCTTGCAGTGGTACTCGAGTGGCGAACGGGTGAGTAACACGTGGGTGATCTGCCCTGTACTTTGGGATAAGCCTGGGAAACTGGGTCTAATACCGGATAGGACCATCGTTTAGTGTCGGTGGTGGAAAGCTTTTGCGGTACGGGATGAGCTCGCGGCCTATCAGCTTGTTGGTGGGGTAATGGCCTACCAAGGCGTCGACGGGTAGCCGGCCTGAGAGGGTGGACGGCCACATTGGGACTGAGATACGGCCCAGACTCCTACGGGAGGCAGCAGTGGGGAATATTGCACAATGGGCGCAAGCCTGATGCAGCGACGCCGCGTGAGGGATGACGGCCTTCGGGTTGTAAACCTCTTTCGCTAGGGACGAAGCTTTTGTGACGGTACCTAGAGAAGAAGCACCGGCTAACTACGTGCCAGCAGCCGCGGTAATACGTAGGGTGCGAGCGTTGTCCGGATTTACTGGGCGTAAAGAGCTCGTAGGTGGTTTGTCGCGTCGTCTGTGAAATTCCGGGGCTTAACTCCGGGCGTGCAGGCGATACGGGCATAACTTGAGTACTGTAGGGGAGACTGGAATTCCTGGTGTAGCGGTGGAATGCGCAGATATCAGGAGGAACACCGATGGCGAAGGCAGGTCTCTGGGCAGTTACTGACACTGAGGAGCGAAAGCATGGGTAGCGAACAGGATTAGATACCCTGGTAGTCCATGCCGTAAACGGTGGGCGCTAGGTGTGAGACCCTTCCACGGGTTTTGTGCCGTAGCTAACGCATTAAGCGCCCCGCCTGGGGAGTACGGCCGCAAGGCTAAAACTCAAAGGAATTGACGGGGGCCCGCACAAGCGGCGGAGCATGTGGATTAATTCGATGCAACGCGAAGAACCTTACCTGGGTTTGACATACACCAGACCGGGCCAGAGATGGTCTTTCCCTTTGTGGTTGGTGTACAGGTGGTGCATGGTTGTCGTCAGCTCGTGTCGTGAGATGTTGGGTTAAGTCCCGTAACGAGCGCAACCCTTGTCTTATGTTGCCAGCACGTTGTGGTGGGGACTCATGAGAGACTGCCGGGGTTAACTCGGAGGAAGGTGGGGATGACGTCAAATCATCATGCCCCTTATGTCCAGGGCTTCACACATGCTACAATGGTCGGTACAACGCGTGTGCTACTTCGTGAGGAGATGCTAATCGCTGAAAGCCGGCCTTAGTTCGGATTGGGGTCTGCAACTCGACCCCATGAAGTCGGAGTCGCTAGTAATCGCAGATCAGCAACGCTGCGGTGAATACGTTCCCGGGCCTTGTACACACCGCCCGTCACGTCATGAAAGTTGGTAACACCCGAAGCCCATGGCCCAACCAGTTTTCTGGGGGGAGTGGTCGAAGGTGGGATCGGCGATTGGGACGAAGTCGTAACAAGGTAGCCGTACCGGAAGGTGCGGCTGGATCACCTCCTTTCTATGGAGTATTTTTTATTAATTGTTTTACTGGTGGATCACACCCCCTCTTGTGGTGCGTGTAACCATATGGTGGCAGGAATAAACGTTGGCATGCTGTTGGGTGTCTCATGCAACCCTTTGTGGTTGTGTGAAACATGTGCATCATAGGCTGGGATGACACACTGTTGGTTGTGTTGTTTTTGGTGTGTGGTGGTGTTGTGTGAGAACTGTATAGTGGACGCGAGCATCTTTATTTTTTGTGGCAAGTTGAATTGTAACTAGATACTAACCACAGTCTTTTGATGGTTGTGGTGGTGTTCTTGTGTGTTTGTTGTAAGGGCACACGGTGGATGCCTTGGTATGCTGAGCCGATGAAGGACGTGCAAGGCTGCGTTAAGCCTCGGGGAGTTGTCAATGGAGCGTTGATCCGAGGATGTCCGAATGGGGAAACCCGGCTACTGTTATTGGTGGTCACCCTTCCATGAATTCATAGTGGTTGTGGGGGTTACGTAGGGAAGTGAAACATCTCAGTACCTACAGGAGAAGAAAATAATATATGATTCCGTGTGTAGTGGCGAGCGATAGCGGATGATGGCTAAACTTTATGCGTGTGATACCTGGCAGGGGTTGCGTGTAGGGGGTTGTGGGAGATAATTGTTGTGGGTTCTGCCAGACCCACCCGCATGTCATATGACGCAAGTGGAACTGGTTTGGGATGGCCGACCGTAGTAGGTGAGAGTCCTGTACATGAATGTGTTGTGTGGTGTGGTGATTGTGTTCCCGAGTAGCAGCGGGTTCGTGGAGTCTGCTGTGAATCTGCCGGGACCACCCGGTAAGCCTGAATACTCAGTGTGACCGATAGCGGATAGTACCGTGAGGGAATGGTGAAAAGTACCCCGGGAGGGGAGTGAAATAGTACCTGAAACCGTGTGCTTACAATCCGTCAGAGCCCCGTATGTGGGTGATGGCGTGCCTTTTGAAGAATGAGCCTGCGAGTCAGCGGCATGTCGCGAGGTTAACCCGTTGTGGGGTAGTCGTAGCGAAAGCGAATCCTAATTAAGGGTGTTGTGTAGTGGCATGTCCTGGACCCGAAGCGGAGTGATCTACCCATGGCCAGTGTGAAGCAATTGTAAGAGGTTGTGGAGGCGCGAACCCACTTAGGTTGAAAACTGAGGGGATGAGTTGTGGGTAGGGGTGAAAGGCTAATCAAACTCCGTGATAGCTGGTTCTCCCCGAAATGCATTTAGGTGCAGCGTCACATGTTAGCTTGCCGGAGGTAGAGCTACTGGTTGGTTGAGCGGGACTATCATCTTAGCAATGTCAGCCAAACTCCGAATGCCGGTGAAGTGTTGTGTGGCAGTGAGACTGCGGGGGATAAGCTCCGTCGAGTCGAGAGGGAAACAGCCCAGATCGTTGGTTAAGGCCCCTAAGGGTGTGCTAAGTGGAAAAGGATGTGGGATCGCGAAGACAGCCAGGAGGTTGGCTTAGAAGCAGCCATCCTTGAAAGAGTGCGTAATAGCTCACTGGTCGAGTGGTTCTGCGCCGACAATGTAGTGGGGCTGAAGCATACCGCCGAAACCGCGGCATAATTTTTTGATTATGGGTAGGGGAGCGTCGTGCATGGGGTGAAGCCATACTGTAAGGAGTGGTGGACTGTGTGCGAGTGAGAATGCAGGCATGAGTAACGATTAACATGTGAGAATCATGTTCGCCGGATGACTAAGGGTTCCTGGGTCAAGTTCGTCTTCCCAGGGTGAGTCGGGGCCTAAGGCGAGGCCGACAGGCGTAGTCGATGGTTAACGGGTTGATATTCCCGTACCCGATAATGTGCGCCCAGTGACGAGGCTGATGATACTAACCTCCCACATGCTGTCAGCGCATACTTTGTGTGTGTTGGTGGTGTGTGGTTGGGACCTGAGTTGGTAGTAGTCAAGTGATGGGGTGACGCAGTGAGGTAGTCACGCCCCCGGTTGGTGTGGGGTGTAAGCGTGTGGCCCGCAGGGTAGGTAAATCCGTCCTGTATTGTGGGTGAGGCGTGATGCGTAGACCATTTTTTGGTTGATGGTGATGATCCTGTACTGTCGAGAAAAGCCTCTAGCGAGTGCATTATCGGCCCGTACCCTAAACCGACACAGGTGGTCAGGTAGAGAATACTAAGGCGTTCGGGTGAACTGTGGTTAAGGAATTCGGCAAAATGCCCCCGTAACTTCGGGAGAAGGGGGACCACTGCTGGTGGAATGGTCTTGCACTGTTTTTGCTGGTGGTGGTCGCAGAGGATAGAGGGAAGCGACTGTTTACTAAAAACACAGGTCCGTGCGAAGACGGTTAAGTTGATGTATACGGACTGACGCCTGCCCGGTGCTGGAAGGTTAAGAGGACCTGTTAGATCACTTTGTGGTCGAAGCGGAGAATTTAAGCCCCAGTAAACGGCGGTGGTAACTATAACCATCCTAAGGTAGCGAAATTCCTTGTCGGGTAAGTTCCGACCTGCACGAATGGCGTAACGACTTCCCTGCTGTCTCAACCACAGGCCCGGTGAAATTGCAGTACGAGTAAAGATGCTCGTTACGCGCGGCAGGACGAAAAGACCCCGGGACCTTCACTATAGCTTGGTATTGGTGTTTGGTTCGGTTTGTGTAGGATAGGTGGGAGACGTTGATGCAGCATCGCTAGGTGTTGTGGAGTCGTTGGTGAAATACCACTCTGATCGGACTGGGCATCTAACCTTGGCCCATGATCTGGGTTGGGGACAGTGCCTGGTGGGTAGTTTAACTGGGGCGGTTGCCTCCTAAATGGTAACGGAGGCGCCCAAAGGTTCCCTCAGCTTGGTTGGTAATCAGGTGTTGAGTGTAAGTGTATAAGGGAGCTTGACTGTGAGAGTGACGGCTCGAGCAGGGACGAAAGTCGGGACTAGTGATCCGGCACCTACTTGTGGATGTGGTGTCGCTCAACGGATAAAAGGTACCCCGGGGATAACAGGCTGATCTTCCCCAAGAGTCCATATCGACGGGATGGTTTGGCACCTCGATGTCGGCTCGTCGCATCCTGGGGCTGGAGTAGGTCCCAAGGGTTGGGCTGTTCGCCCATTAAAGCGGCACGCGAGCTGGGTTTAGAACGTCGTGAGACAGTTCGGTCTCTATCCGCCGCGCGCGTAGAAACTTGTGGAAGGCTGACCCTAGTACGAGAGGACCGGGTTGGACGTACCTCTGGTGTGCCAGTTGTTCCGCCAGGAGCAGGGCTGGTTGGCTACGTACGGGAGGGATAACCGCTGAAAGCATCTAAGCGGGAAGCCTGTTTCGAGATGAGGTTTCTTTTGAGGTTCCCTAGAGATGATGGGGTTGATAGGCCAGGGCTGGAAGGCATGTAAGTGTTGGAGGTGACTGGTACTAATTGGCCGAACGTAACACACAAGTAAGTTTGTAACGAGCCCAAAGATTTGTTGGGTGTTTGCGTCCACTGTGCAGTGTTTGACACAACACGTGGTGTTGTGGGCATGGTCCCTTTCGGGGTTGTGTTTATTGAGTGTGTTGGTGGTTATTGTGGCAGGGGTACGCCCGGTCCCTTTTCGAACCCGGTAGCTAAGCCTGTTAATCGCTGATGGTACTGCATGCGGGAGCGTGTGGGAGAGTAGGTCGCCGCCAACACTAAAAATTACATACAATATAAGGGTGGTCCCCGGGTGACTTGTAAAGCGTGTTACCCGGGGACCACCTCGTTTATTTTTCCATTATTCTGTTTTTGTGTTGTGGCCTGGGTGGGTTGTTATTACTTGCCCAGGCCACTTTGCTGTATGCCAACCAGTGCGCCCATCGAATGCATACGGGGCTTTTGAATCGAACTACAACCGCTATGGGTTGAGATTCCCATTAAATCCGACATCTACGGTCTTGGATTCGCATGACCAGGTGGGGATTATCGCTCCTTATAGGTAAACTCTGCATAGTTAAGCACGGGTCCCGTCCGCGGTGACCCCGGTGCCCGAATGAACTACGTATCCAAGGAGACCACATGGGCCAACACAGCGCCGAAGATAATGGGGTTATGCAGGCAGCTGATGTTGCCTCTAACGCAGTCCTAAAGCAGACCCCAGCAGCTCGCGCGGTAAACCTCGCAAAATACTACGGGGAGGGCGATACACAAGTCACAGCTCTTGCCGGCGTGACCGTCGATTTTAATCGCGGTGAATTTACCGCGATCATGGGCCCATCGGGGTCAGGCAAATCAACGCTTATGCACTGCATGGCAGGCCTCGACGCCGCCTCGGCTGGTCAATCCTTTATCGGGGAGACCGATCTCTCTCAGCTCGGGGATAAAGAGATGACTCAGCTACGTCGTGACCGTCTGGGTTTCATTTTCCAGTCATTCAACCTGGTCCCCACACTGACGGCTCTCGAGAATATCACCCTCCCGTCGGATATCGCAGGTAAGTCCGTTGATAAGGATTGGTGTAATGAGATCACCACGCGTCTTGGGCTGTCTGAGCGGTTGTCGCATCGACCTGCCGAACTTTCCGGAGGTCAACAACAACGCGTCGCATGTGCCCGTGCACTCGTCTCGCGTCCGGAAATTATTTTCGGTGATGAGCCCACAGGTAACCTCGACTCCAACTCGTCGAAGGAAGTTTTAAGCATCCTTCGCACTGCGGTAGATCACGACGGTCAGACGGTTGTCATTGTCACCCATGACGCAACAGCTGCCGCGTACGCCGATCGCGTCATCTTCCTCAAAGACGGACAAATCCATAACGAGCTGCGCAGCCCCTCGACGCAAGACATCTTGGCCGTCATGACGGGTATCGAGGGTGCAGGCGCATAATGGCATCAAAGAATTCAACAATGCGCAAAGTGAGCTTGCGCAACATTGCTGCACACAAACTTCGCCTCGCGCTCACCGTCCTCGCTGTAGTCCTCGGCACGGCGTTCATTTCAGGTGCGTTCATCTTCACCAATACGCTGTCGAAGTCCTACGAATCTGCTTTGGCAACATCGTTTGCCGGGGTGGATGTCGTCGCAAAGCCGGCTGAGGGGCAAGCATTTATTTCACCTGCGGATCGGGAAGCGATCTCGGGAGACAAGGACGTTGCTGCGGCTAACATTGCGGACTGCCAGACGGTTGTTCTTGGCAATGACAAGCAAGAAGCCATCCAGGCCGGCCAGGTCAGTTTGAGTATCTGGTATGACCCGCAGGATAAGGTCAGCCAACCTGACACAATTGTCGAGGGTAATGCGCCGGATGGTGCGGATCAGCTGGTCATGAATAAGCGCGCCGCTGATAACGCTGGCGTAGCGGTGGGGGACCGGCTCATTGTCGTCGACCCGCAGGCGCGCCATGAGATGACCGTCGTAGGCCTTTTTGAGCCTGATTTCGAAGGCGGTCAGGGCACAAGCGTCAAGGTCAGTGAATCGGCATATGTGGAGCGCTACACGACGGACGGGGCCACCCAATCCTTGTTCCTACGGGCAGCATCCGAGGGCGAGGACAGCGATACTGCACTGCGAGACCACCTGGTAGAAAACTACGCAGTCGATGCCGTCACAGGGGAGGTCCTCATCGAGGACACCAGTAAGCAGATGGCTGAGCTACTCAGCTTCGTGAATTACTTCCTCATCGGTTTTGGTCTTATTGCGCTGCTGGTGGGTACCTTCCTCATCGCTAACACGTTTAGCATGATTGTTGCGCAACGCACCAAGGAATTCGCACTGCTGCGCGCCCTGGGTGCCAGCCGTAAGCAGATTACGCGTTCCGTAGTATTCGAATCCTTTATTACCGGCCTCATCGGTTCCGCCCTCGGCGTGCTTGCCGGCATGGGACTCGTTGCCGGGATTAAGGCGTGGTTGGCGTCCCAGAACATGGCACTTCCGGGAAGTGGCTTAGGCTTGACGACGGCCTCCGTCGTAGTTCCGTTAGTCCTCGGCACTATCGTGACCGTCGTCAGCGCGTGGCTGCCAGCCCGCCGTGCAGGTGAAGTACAGCCGGTCGAAGCGATGCGCTCCCAGGAAAACTCGACGGCAACGTCACTCAAAGGACGCACGATCGTTGGCGTTCTTGTTCTGGCCATCGGCATCGCCGCTGCAACAGCCGGGGTACTCATGGAAGATAGCGCTACGGGGACCCGTGCCACTCTGATTGGCGTGGGCGCAGTGGCAGTTATCATCGGATTCTTCCTGGCCGGACCTGCTTTCAGCCTGCCTATTGTCCCCACAGTGGGCCGCGTCATCGGCGCACCCTTCGGGGCAGTGGGCCGCCTCGCAGCAACGAATTCGCAGCGCAACCCACGCCGAACCGCAACGACTGCGTTCGCGCTTACCTTGGGCGTCGCTTTGGTGACCGTCATCGGCATGTTGGGAACCACGATGAAGGACACTGCGTCCGAAGCCATCGAAGACACCATGAGCGCCGACTACGTGCTCACAGGTCCGACCACGGGCGGTTTCCCACTTCCTGCGGAAACCTACGAGCGCGTGGCAGACGCCGAAGGTGTTGGCACTGCAACGCGTATGTGGAGCGCTCCCATCACCGCCGATAGTGTGGACTCCACTGCGATGGGCGGCGTCATGTCCTTGGTTTTGGACAACGATCCCCGCGAGATTTACCAGGTCGATAAAATTTCCGGGGAACTCGATCTGAGCAAACCGGGCTTTATCGCAGAGGACTCTTTTGCCAAAGAACGCGGCTGGACCGTGGGCGAAGAATACACCGTGCGCGGCGTGACCGGACAGGTGTCGGTCCCACTGCTCGGCACGTATTCTGCAGGGAGCCAGGGGCGCCTCTACATAGCCGCGGATACCATGCGGGAAGTCACGCCGAATGAAGCAGCACGCTTATCGACAGTCGCCATCAACGCCGTTGAAGGCGCTGACCTTGAGCAGCTGCGCACCACTTTGGAACAAGCCGTCAAGGACCTACTCGTGGTCCAGGTACTCAGCGCTTCAGACATGGCTGGTGTGGCAACCCAAGCGATCGACCAGATGCTCAACATCCTCTACGGATTACTGGCGCTGGCCGTGATTATCGCAGTCCTGGGCATCCTGAATACGCTGACCCTCAACGTGATTGAACGTCGCCGTGAAATTGGTATGCTGCGCGCAGTCGGCATGCAACGTCGTCAAGTACGCACCATGATCACGCTGGAAGCCGTCCAAATCTCGCTCTTCGGTGCCGTGATGGGCATCGTCATTGGCGTGGGACTGGGATGGGCTTTCCTGAAAGTTCTCGCCGGGGAAGGCCTGAGCCAGATTAGTATCCCGTGGATGGAAATCCTCTGGATCATGGTCGGCGCCGCAATTGTGGGTGTGCTCGCCGCAATCTGGCCAGCACACCGGGCAGCGAAGACACCAGCTCTCGACGCTATCGCAGAAGACTAAACAGGCACGACCGGAAGGCCGCACCGCAATTCGGTGCGGCCTTTTCCCTTATGTAAGCGCGGAAACAAGAACCATTAAGGCCGTCCAACCAGCCACGATTGTGGCTATAGTGTACCCGGCAGCGCGAAGCCAACGGCGTTCCACAAGCAGTCCACCTATCTCAGCGGCCAAGGTCGACCACGTGGACAACGCCCCAGCGCACCCGACCGCCACCAACGCATACATCGGACCGCTCACCAGGACTGCGGCGCCAAGGAGAGCGCAGGCAACTGTGTTAGCCAGCCACGTTCCCAGCCGTCCGCCTGGCCAGACCGATAGGAGATATCGGGCGGCGCCACCGATAAAACCGCCGGCGCCGATTGCGAGGAGGGCGATCATGGTCCGGAGGGGCGTCGTAAAGCATGACCGAGGCACCAGGAACCCACACACCCCACGACGGTGGCGGCGATATACGTAAACGCGGGAAGCGGTTCTAACGCACCAGCTGCGGACATAAAGGTTGAAAACGTGGTGAACCCACCCAAAAAGCCCTTACCCCACGCCAAGCCGGGAGCCAGCGCACCCATCGCGGCGCAACCCACCACATTGATGAGCAGTATCATGCCAAGAGCGTGGTCGGGTGCCACATTGAGGATCGCTGCTCGCACCACAGCACCGAGCGCGGCCCCAGCGCCCACGATGCAGGTGTTTTTCACAGTGTCCATTGAGAGAAGTGTACGCTGCGCCAACTATTGTTTGACGCGCCGGTGCTGTAGAATTCCGGAAAGTCAAAACATCAACAAAGTGAAGGTCTTCTCGTGAGCAACTCTGTCAAGAACCCGAACCAAAGTGGCAAGGGCTTTATGTGGGCAATCATTGCGGTCGTCGTGATTGCTATCGTCGTCATCGCCGGTGTTGTCATCAGCAACAAGGGTGGAAAGTCCCGTGAATGGGAAGATGTATCCTTCCAGGCTGAGCTTGTCGACGGCCGCGTCCACCTCACCAGCGAAAACGCCGACGGATCCACACCCAAGGCTCGCGTCTACGAAGACTTCATGTGCCCGCACTGTGCAGAACTCGCAGCAGCGGATGGGCCAGCCCTGAAGGATGCCGCTGAGAAGGGTGACTTGGACGTGGAGATCGCCCCACTGGGCTTCATGGACCAGTTCCAGGATAAGAGCAACACCACAGGCCCGTCCCACCAGGCGCTCGCGGCTGTCCTTGCGGCTCTCGAAGAAGGCGGCGCCTCCGATTTCTGGAACATGCGCGCCATGCTCATGGAAAACCAGACCAATGTCCGTGGATGGGACAAGGGCGACTATGTTGACGCCGCTAAGGAACTTGGTGTTGACGGTGCAGTCATCGACGCGATCGACTCCGAAAAGTACATGGACAAGGCCGCCGAAGTAGCCAAGGCAAACGCCGACGTCCTGCAGAAGGAAACTGGCGAAGTATCCTCCCCACGCGTCTTCATCGATGGCAAGGAAATTCAGGTCTCCAACGACTGGGTGGAGCAGTACCGCCGCTAACGCTGCTCAAGCCGAGTACTTCCGTGAACTGGCGATTTGGTGAAAATCTAAGCACCCGCTAGAGTATCGGAAGTACCTCATGGGGCTATGGCGCAGTTGGTAGCGCACCACACTGGCAGTGTGGGGGTCACGGGTTCGAATCCCGTTAGCTCCACTTTAACGAATACCGCCCGCCTAACCAGGCCGGCGGTATTCGGCATTCAGGTAAGGAATAACTCTACTGTAGAGGCATGCCTCTCGTGCCCATCATCGGAATCAATACAGACCACGCCGGCAGGTGTGCCCACTGGCACTCTGATGCAGACGTCGTGGCAAACAAATGCGCAGCCTGCCAGGAATTCTTCGCCTGCTACCTCTGCCACAACGCCCTGCGGAATCATACTTTTGCACCCATGCCACTCGACCAGGAAGCCGTGATGTGCGGCTCGTGTGGCTACCGCATGGATTACCGCGCCTACACCGGGCGGCGCGCCTGCCCGGGCTGTGGGCATTCTTTTAATTCAGGCTGTCAGAATCACGGGAACCTCTACTTTGACTTAGGTAATACCTAGAGGTCAGGGCATATGTCGGAGGTTCATGCCATACTTGGAAACATGACTACTTCACCGATTACCGAACTCACCCGCGCAGAATCCCTAGACAAGCTACGCACCCTGAACATCGGGCGCCTCGTTGTACACCGCAGCGAAGACATCGATATTTTCCCCATCAACTACGCCGTCGATGAGGAAAGTGACATTTATATCCACACCACCGCAGGGGACAAACTTTTCAGCCTCACCCTCAACCCAGATGTTCTTTTTGAGGTTGACGATTTCTCCACGACCAACGCCTGGTCTGTTATCGTGCGTGGTCAGGCGGCGGTCGTCGAGAAGCAAGCAGACATCGCGCACGCAGAATCCCTGGAGATGCGTACGTGGATCCCGACGCCGAAGGATACTTTCGTGCGCATCCAACCGGCAGAGGTCAGTGGTCGCGCCTTCACATTGCAGAAATAGAGTTAGTTGTGGTGGACACTTTCAGTAAAAGCCCTCGTGAGCCACTATCGGCGCGCGCCGAAGCCGCTGGACTGCGGTGGCTCGGCGAGGCCAGCAACGCCGTTGTGCGAGTGGTTGAGGTCAGCGACAACACCATCGTGACGCAGCGCGTGTCACCCGGCCGACCCTGCCCCGAAGCCGCCCGCCAGGCAGGCGAAGAACTCGCACGCATTCACGCTGCTGGCGCCGAGGCGTTCGGCCAGCCTCCGGCGGGGTGGGATGACCCGAACTACATTGGCACCCAACCGCAAGACTGCACGCCTACGGACAACTGGGCGCACTTCTACGTACAGCAGCGTGTCCTACCCTTTGCGTGGAAAGCTGCACAGCTCGGCAACCTGCGGGACCTAGACATCGTGGAAAAAGCGTGCGCAGCAATCACCGCAACGAACTGGGACGTCACTCCTGCCCGCATCCATGGCGACCTCTGGGCGGGAAACCTTCTCTTCGGGGAAGAGGGCCCGGCCTTCATCGATCCCGCTGCTCATGGCGGCCACCCGCACACAGACCTCGCGATGCTCGCACTTTTCGGAGCGTCGTATCTTGAAGAAATCTATCGTGGGTACGCTCGCGTGCGTCCCCTGCCGAAAGGGTGGGAGCGCACGATACCCGTGCACCAACTCCACCCGCTTGCCGTGCACGCCTACACGCACGGACCAAGTTATGGCATGGAACTGGAAAGGGCGGCTCGCGCAACCCTCGATCTTCTGAGTTAACGGTTGGGCCGCCACCACGAGTCATCGGGGGATGCGGGGAGGTGGCGCTTGTGTTCACCGCGGCGCCACAATTCCTCGATGCGTGCGCGGGCGGGCTGGGTGACATCACGGCCTTCGAGGTAATCATCGATATCGCGGTAGCGGACGCCGAGGGCCTCTTCGTCGGCAAGCGCGGGGCGCTCAAGTTCGAGATCGGCGGTGGGGACTTTTTCCCACGTCCAACTCGGCGCACCTAAGAACTCTAGGAGGGCTGCGCCCTGGCGCTTATTTAACCCTGAAAGGGGGGTGAGGTCGGCTGCGCCATCGCCATGCTTGGTAAAGAATCCGGTGAGGTTCTCCGCCGCATGATCCGTGCCTATAACCAAAAGGCCACGCTCGCCGGCCAGGGCGTACTGCGCGATCATACGCTGGCGGGCACGAATATTACCCGCATTGAAGTCAGAAAGCTCTCGCAGCCCCAAAGCTTCAGCGGTGCCGTGCGTCATCGCGTCGGAGGCGTCCTTAATATTGACGGTTACCCGGTGATCAGGGGCAATGACGTCGAGGGCGCGCTGGGCATCGTCCTCATCGCCTTGCACACCATACGGCAGGCGCATCGCCCAGAACTCTGCAGGAACGCCGCTTTCGCGAAGCTTGACGACGGCACGTTGCGCCAGCATCCCCGCGAGGGTGGAATCTTGGCCGCCCGAAATGCCCAGTACGTACCCCTTTGCACCAGTGACACGCAGGTAATCGATGAGGAATTGAGTGCGCTTGGTCACCTCATGCTCTGGATCGATACAGGCAGCGGTGCGCAGCGAAGATACTACCTTTTCTTGAAGCTCGCGTGAATTGTCCGACACGTGCAATCCTTTTCCTTGATGAATACTTGAGCGCATATGAAATCACAATCTCGTCGCACTCAACGGTATATAACAACTGTAGCGGCCATCGCCGCTTTTGGAGGCCTACTTTTCGGCTACGACACCGGCGTCATGTCCGGTGCGCTGCTTTTCCTATCACCCGAATTTGGGCTCAGCCCCGCCCAGGAAGGGTGGGTGACCTCCACTTTGCTCATCGGCGCCGCACTTGGTGCCCTCGGTGGCGGAAGAATTGCCGACCTCATCGGCAGGCGCTGGACACTCATCGTAGGAGGGCTGATCTTTATTGGCGGATCACTGTGGTGCGCGCTTGTCGACGGCCCCGCTGGCCTGGCGTCGGCCCGCTTTACACTGGGCCTGGCGGTCGGAGCAGTATCCATCGTGGTTCCGATGTACATTTCTGAGAAAGTCCCGCCTCGGGTGCGCGGGAAGCTGGTCTCGCTCAACACGCTGATGATCGTGGTGGGGCAACTACTTGCCTACTGCGTTAATTCGGCGCTCGCGCCAACCGAAAACTGGCGCCTCATGCTTGCCTGCGCCGCAATCCCAGGCGCGGTCCTGGCCATCGGCATGGCGTTCCTTCCCGACACTGCCGTCTGGTACGCCGAGCGTGGCCAATTTGAGCGAGCTCGTGCTTCTGCGCAGCGCGCCGGCATGACACTTGCAGACTTGGGCATCCAGGAAGACTCCGGGTCGGGCGAGCACGGGGAAGGGGGGACGTCGATAAGCGTGGCGGAGCAAGCCGCAACCTTGAAGACTCCCTGGATCCGAGCGGCGCTCATGACCGCGATTGGGCTCGGCGTGACGCAACAAATCACAGGTGTGAACGCCATCGTGTACTTCGCGCCAACGCTGATGAATAAAGTGGGCCTGTCCACGACAAACTCGGTGTACACCTCGATGATTATTGGTGTGGTATCCGTGGTGGCGTGCTACGTCGGGCTGAAAATTGTGGACCGCGTGGGCAGGCGCAGGCTCCTGCTTGTGGGGCTGACCGGGAATATCAGCGCGCTCATTATTCTGGCATTGGTGTACCCACTGGCCAGCGGTTCCGTTGCGATGGCGATGGCAGCGCTCGGGCTTATGGGTTTGTTCATCGCCTTCCAGCAAGCAGCGGTTTCATTGACAACGTGGCTCCTGATCTCCGAACTTGTGCCCACCGCGATCCGAGGCATCGGCATGGGCGTCGCAGGCCTGGGCTTGTGGGTAGCGAACTGGGCGGTAGCGCAGTTCTTCCTCCCGCTGGTAAGCGCTACCTCCGCCTCGACCACTTTTGCCATCTTCGCTGCTCTGGGCGTGGCTGCAGTAATCTTCGTGGCCCGCTGGGTGCCGGAAACTTCAGGCAAATCATTAGAAGAGGTGGAAGGCCAATTCCAGGCGCGCTATCCTAGCGCATAGAAACCTGGATGTGGGGGAGCGCTTTGCGTTTGTATACCCGTTCCGGTATCATTTTCCCTCGTGTCATGACCGTGTCCGTTCTAGGGCACGCGTCTGCGAAACTATACAGCGCATAAAGAAAGGAGCGCCCGATGAAGGTCCGCAAGTCGCTTCGGTCGCTGAAGAACAAGCCGGGCGCCCAGGTTGTGCGTCGCCACGGCAAGGTCTTTGTGATCAACAAGAAGGAGCCACGCTTCAAGGCTCGCCAGGGCTAAGCCGAAAGGCAGCATCCTTGGGCTAAAGCGCCATCCCGCCATTCGTGCGGGGTGGCGCTTTTTCGTATGCGCGAAACCCCGCGGGCTTGCGCGGTAGTGTACGAAAACCACTTTCAGGAGGCGTGAAATTTTTGAACACGCTCGAGGGTAGTGCGTGAACTGGTCTTTTTCAGCTGCTCGAGAAACGAGCCATTTTTCGTGGCTAGTGAGCTTTGTCACGCGCCTATGGAAACCTGCAGGATGGGTTTCGGGCGAGGAAATACCAGCGGTGTGGTTCGAGGGCTACATGTGGGCCTCGAAGGGGTGTCGTGCTGGCTTTATTATGCGCGGTGGCACTATATGTAGTATCGCTTGCGGAAAAGTTACCCAAAGTATAGTGTCTTGGTATCGGAACTTTCGGGTGGTCAACACTGAAAAGTTCCCGCTGAGGTGCAGGCTTTTTAAGTCTCATGCGCACCATAAACAACACCAGTTACTTAAACCGCAGCGCGATTGTGCTGCGAACACAGGCGTAGGAAGAGGCAGGAATCCAATGGCAATCACGGTCTACACGAAGCCCGCTTGCATGCAGTGCACCATGACCACTCGCGAGCTCGACAAGGCTGGACTGGATTACAACCTCGTAGACATCTCCGTCGACGATGCCGCCCGCGACTACGTCATGGCGCTTGGCTACCTCGCGGCCCCAGTCGTCGAAGTTGACGGCGAACACTGGTCAGGCTTCCGCCCAGAGCGCCTCCACGCGCTGGCAGCTGCCTAAGCGGACTTACCCGCACCTACTTTTACAGCCCCGAACACTGCAACGGTTCGGGGTCTTGCGATATGTACCACCTAAAAATCGGCAAACGCACCACAGCGTGCTTTTATACGGGCCATCCGTGGCGAAGGGAATGAAGGAAAGTGCTCGTCGTGTATTTTTCGTCAGCGACGGAAAACACTCACAGGTTCGTCGAGAAGCTCGGCCTTCCGGCCAAGCGAATTCCGCTCTACAAGAAAGATGAACCACTGATCGTCAATGAGCCCTACGTGCTCATCTGCCCGACCTATGGTGGCGGGGTGTCCCTCAACCACGAGAACGTGCGCCCCGTTCCAGTGCAGGTCATCCGATTCCTGAACAACGAGCACAACCGCAGCCTCATCCGATGTGTCGTCGCCGGTGGCAACACTAACTTCGGGGCCGACTACGGAGTTGCCGGAGATCTGATTTCACGGAAATGCAAAGTTCCGTACGTCTACCGGTTCGAACTCATGGGCAACGACGAAGACGTGCGAATCCTGCGCCAAGGTTTGGAAGAGAACGCCGTCGCCCTAGGCCTCGAACCTGCACCATCAGCGGCTGTCGGACCCACGCGCTAAGATAGCGCCCGGACCGGAGCCAGTATATAAACCACAGGTCAAGGCCATGAAGGCCACACATAATTGAATACAGATGTGTAATTACAACCCCCACATTCACGCAGTAGCAAAGGACACCCTATGACCGAACACGGACGCAGCGTGGCAGAACCCGTCAACCAGGAAGACCAGCTGGATTACCACGCACTCAATGCGATGCTGAACCTGTACGACGAAAACAATCAGATTCAGTTCGACAAAGACCGCGAGGCCGCCAACCAGTTCTTCCTGCAGCACGTCAACCAGAACACTGTGTTTTTCCACAGCCTGCAGGAAAAACTCGACTACCTGGTCAGCAACAATTATTACGACAAGTCCGTCCTGGATAAGTACGACTTCGAGTTCATCAAGAGCCTGTCGCAGCGTGCATACGCGTTCAAGTTCCGCTTCCAATCCTTCCTGGGCGCATACAAGTACTACACGTCTTACACCCTCAAGACTTTCGACGGTCGCCGCTACCTCGAACGATTCGAAGACCGCGTAGTCATGGTGGCGCTCGCGCTTGCCGACGGCGACACCTCCCTCGCTGAAAACCTGGTCGACGAAATCATGACCGGTCGCTTCCAGCCCGCGACCCCTACCTTCCTGAACGAAGGTAAAGCTCAGCGCGGGGAACCGGTGTCCTGCTTCTTGCTGCGTATCGAAGACAACATGGAATCCATCGGTCGTTCCATTAACTCCGCACTACAGCTGTCCAAGCGTGGTGGTGGCGTCGCACTGCTGCTGAGCAACCTGCGTGAAGCTGGCGCACCGATCAAGCACATCGAAAACCAGTCCTCCGGTGTCATCCCTGTGATGAAGCTGCTGGAAGACGCGTTCTCCTACGCTAACCAATTGGGTGCACGCCAGGGCGCTGGCGCCGTCTACTTGAACGCGCACCACCCGGACATCCTGAACTTCCTCGACACCAAGCGTGAAAACGCTGATGAGAAGATCCGTATTAAGACCCTTTCCCTGGGCGTCGTTATCCCGGACATCACTTTCGAGCTGGCGCGGAACAAGGAACCGATGTACTTGTTCTCCCCATACGATGTGGAGCGCGTCTACGGAAAACCATTCGGTGACATCTCCGTCACTGAGCTCTACCGCGACATGGTCGAAGACCCACGCATCCGAAAGACCAAGATCGACGCGCGTGATTTCTTCCAGACCCTGGCCGAAATCCAGTTCGAGTCCGGGTACCCGTACATCATGTACGAAGACACCGTTAACACGGCCAACCCCATCGAAGGCCGCGTGAACATGTCCAACCTGTGCTCTGAGATTCTGCAGGTTAACTCCGCGTCCGAGTTCAACGATGACCTGACGTACAGCCACATCGGCGAGGACATTTCCTGCAACCTCGGCTCGCTCAACATCGCGATGACCATGGATTCCCCGGATTTCTCGAAGACCATCGAAACCACTATCCGGGGCCTCACCGCAGTCTCCGAGCAGACGTCCATCGACTCCGTGCCGTCGATTCGCAAGGGCAACGAAGCTGCCCACGCCATCGGGCTTGGGCAGATGAACCTCCACGGCTACCTTGGCCGCGAACATATTCACTACGGTTCCGAAGAAGGCTTGGACTTCACCAACGCGTACTTCGCCGCAGTGCTGTACGCCTGCCTGCGCGCCTCCAACAAGATTGCCCAGGAGCGTGGAGAAAAGTTCGCCGGCTTCGAAACCTCCGAGTATGCCGACGGCAGCTACTTTGACCGTTTCGATCCTGCAGATTTCGCGCCAAAGACCGAAAAAGTAAAGGGCATCTTCGACGCCTCATCGATCTACACCCCAACTGCAGAGGACTGGGCTCAGCTCAAGGCGGATGTCATGGAACACGGCATCTACAACCGATACCTCCAGGCTGTTCCGCCGACTGGTTCGATTTCCTACATCAACCACTCGACGTCCTCAATCCACCCGATCGCTTCCAAGATTGAGATCCGTAAGGAAGGCAAGATTGGGCGCGTCTACTACCCGGCGCCGCACATGGACAACGAGAACCTCGAATACTTCGAGGACGCGTATGAAATCGGCTACCAGAAGATCGTTGACACCTACGCGGTGGCAACGAAGTACGTAGACCAAGGCCTGTCCCTAACCCTGTTCTTTAAGGACACTGCCACCACCCGCGACATCAACAAGGCGCAGATTTACGCGTGGCGCAAGGGTATCAAGACCTTGTACTACATCCGCCTGCGTCAGGTAGCCCTCCAAGGCACCGAGATCGAAGGTTGCGTCAGCTGCATGCTGTAGAAGCCAAAGCTAAAGGCCACCCCACTGCACAGGTCAGTGGGGTGGCCTTTTGGGTGAGCGGGCTACGAGAGCGCTTCAGTAGCCTCTTGGACGATTGCGCGCGCAGCTTTTTCTGCTCCCGCAGGGTCGGCTGCAGCGATAGCCTCAGCTAATTCCACGTGCCCTACCAGCGCGGCTTCGTCCGGGATGCGGGGTTGTAAACCCAACTCGGTTCGTCCCTGCATCACAGAAACTACAGCTGGTGCGAGCGCAGCATAGAATGCGTTTCCGGAACTGCGCAGGACCAGGGAGTGGAACTCAATGTCGGCATGCAAAAAGTCCTGCTCGGCGCCACGGCCTGCATGACCTTCCGAGTCAAGGAAGCGGGCGAGGCGACTCAATTCCGAACGTGCGTCGTCCGAGGCGACAGTGGCCGCGCACCGGGCAGCGGCTGGTTCGACGGCGCGACGCAACTCAAGCAAGGAGGCCAACTGCGCTGACCGGGTTTCCGTGTGTGCGAGACGCCAACGGATGAGCATGGGATTGAAGGGGTCCCAGGATTCTTCCGGCTGGACGGTAAGTCCGACTCTGCGGGATGCTGCGACGAGCCCCATGTGTTCCAGAGCGCGCATGACTTCGCGGGCGACGGTGCGGGAGATGTTGAACTTCGTCATGATGTCTTGGAGCGTGAATACGGTTCCCGCTGGCAACTGGCCCGGGACGAGCTTGCTTCCCACGATTTCTAGAACGGCATCGAGTTTTGTGGATTGCGGCACACTTACCTCCGTCGATTATTTTCGTCCTACTTTAACTTAATGATAATTCCAATGACTTCGCGGGGTTTAAATAGGTGGCTTGATGGTCTGATTCGGCGTTCTGTGACGTTGTCCCGGGGCGGTGGGCTCGTCGCTCCTGCTTGGGCTAGGGTAGGGGGCATGTCGAATATCAGTGGCGAAGATTTGCGCGAAAAATATCTCCACGACCCGAAGCCAATTAAGGCCATCAACTGGAATGAAATCCCAGATGACAAGGACCTTGAGGTATGGGATCGCTTGACCGGAAATTTCTGGCTGCCAGAGAAGGTGCCGGTGTCCAACGACATCAAGTCATGGGGCACGCTTAACGACGCCGAAAAGACCGCAACTATGCGCGTCTTCACCGGACTTACGCTGCTCGATACGATTCAAGGCACCGTCGGAGCGGTTGCGTTGCTGCCAGACGCAGAAACTCTGCATGAGGAAGCAGTGCTGACAAATATTGCCTTCATGGAGTCGGTGCACGCGAAGTCCTACTCCAACATCTTCATGACCTTGGCCTCCACCCCGGAGATTAACGAGGCATTCCGCTGGTCAGAAGAGAATGAAAACCTGCAGCGCAAGGCCAAGATCATTCTTGCCTACTACGACGGTAATGATCCGCTGAAGCGCAAGGTTGCATCCACTTTGTTGGAATCCTTCCTCTTCTACTCCGGCTTCTACCTGCCGATGTACTGGTCTGCTCATGCCAAGCTGACCAACACTGCCGACGTCATCCGCCTCATCATCCGTGACGAAGCCGTTCACGGCTACTACATCGGCTACAAGTACCAGCAGGCTGTGAAGAAGGAATCCCCCGAGCGTCAAGAAGAGCTCAAGAACTGGACCTTCAACCTGCTCATGGAACTCTATGACAATGAAACCAAGTACACCGAGGATCTTTATGATCCGGTCGGTTGGACTGAAGATGTCAAGCGGTTCTTGCGCTACAACGCGAACAAGGCTTTGAACAACCTTGGGTACGAGGCCCTCTTCCCGGCTGATGAGACCCGCGTTTCCCCGGCAATCTTGTCGGCACTGTCCCCGAACGCGGATGAGAATCACGACTTCTTCTCGGGGTCCGGTTCCTCGTATGTGATCGGCAAGGCAGAAGAAACAACTGACGACGACTGGGACTTCTAAACGGTCCCTTAAAAAAAGTAAACGCGGTGCGACGCCCTGGTTGGAAACTTCAACCGGGGCGTCATACTTTCTATCGAACTACGACGGGGGCAGGTGGGGAAGGGGAGGGGCGTGTCGAGGGCGTTAAATTGGGAACAACTTTCACACTGGGCACGCCAGTTACGTACTGTGCTGAAATATGGTGCGGTTGTGCATACCAGCTGGGAGGCGCCTGTCAGTGGATTAGATTCACCGGCGTGGCGAACCATACAGGACCTATAGGGCTTGGTTGTTTCAGTAATTAGTTTTGCTGCTCTATGGATGGCGGTGCAATATGCAAATCCACAGCGCAAGGCTAAAAACGGAAGGTTGTCCTGTGAGATTGCTGGCTAGAAAAAGGGGGGAGTTATGCCCTATGATTAGCGGTACGCAATGTTGGGTTATTTATGCGTGTTTTCTTTTGGGTAATTCCCAGGAAAGAAACGTGTGAATCACCTTTGAGTTCAGGAGGATCGTATGACTGCTGTGGCACCACGGCTAGACGAGCACGTCGAGCCCGCACGTCCCACACCGACCGGGCATGGCCGTAAGGGTTCCCAAGCCTGGCATATGTTGACAACCACCGACCATAAGCAGCTGGGCATCATGTACATCATCATGAGCTTCTGCTTCTTCTTCCTCGGTGGCCTTATGGCGCTGCTCATCCGCGCGGAGCTTTTTACTCCGGGCCTGCAGTTCCTTTCTAACGAGCAGTTCAACCAGCTGTTCACCATGCACGGCACAGTGATGCTGCTGCTGTTCGGCACCCCAATCGTGTGGGGCTTCGCTAACTACGTTCTGCCGCTTCAAATCGGCGCACCTGACGTGGCATTCCCACGTCTGAACGCCTTTGGTTTTTGGATCACCACCGTCGGTGGCGTTGCAATGCTGGCCGGATTCCTCACCCCAGGTGGTGCAGCGGACTTCGGCTGGACCATGTACTCCCCATTGTCTGACGCAATCCACACTCCAGGCGTGGGCGCGGACTTCTGGATCGTGGGCGTCGGTGCAACCGGTGTGGGCACAATTGCTTCCGCAATCAACATGCTCACCACCATCCTGTGCCTCCGCGCACCGGGAATGACCATGTTCCGCATGCCGATCTTTGCGTGGAACATCTTCGTCACCTCCATCCTGGCACTGCTGATTTTCCCACTGCTGACCGCAGCGGCTCTCGGCGTCCTGTACGACCGCAAGCTTGGTGGCCACATCTACGCCCCAGGCAACGGCGGCACGATCCTGTGGCAGCACCTCTTCTGGTTCTTCGGCCACCCCGAGGTGTACGTCCTGGCACTGCCTTTCTTCGGTGTTATCTCCGAAGTCATCCCAGTGTTCTCCCGTAAGCCAATGTTCGGCTACGTCGGCCTGGTCTTCGCGACCCTGTCCATTGGTGCGCTGTCCATGGCTGTGTGGGCACACCACATGTTCGTCACCGGTGCAGTTCTGCTTCCGTTCTTCTCCTTCATGACGTTCCTCATCGCCGTTCCTACCGGCGTGAAGTTCTTCAACTGGGTTGGAACCATGTGGAAGGGCCACATCACCTGGGAGACTCCAATGATCTTCGCGGTGGGCTTCATGGCGACCTTCCTCTTCGGTGGTCTCACCGGCATCATGTTGGCATCCCCACCACTGGACTTCCACCTGGCAGACTCCTACTTCCTGATCGCGCACTTCCACTACACCCTGTTCGGTACGGTTGTGTTCGCATCCTTCTCCGGCGTCTACTTCTGGTTTCCGAAGATGACCGGTCGCATGCTCGACGAGCGCCTAGGCAAGATTCACTTCTGGCTGACCTTCATCGGCTTCCACGGCACCTTCATGGTCCAGCACTGGTTGGGCAACATGGGTATGCCACGTCGTTACGCTGACTACCTGGACTCCGACGGCTTCACCACCCTGAACCAGATCTCCACCATCTTCTCCTTCCTGCTGGGCTTCTCGGTCATTCCATTCGTCTGGAACGTCTTCAAGTCCTGGCGCTACGGCGAAGTTGTCACCGTGGACGACCCATGGGGTTACGGCAACTCCCTCGAGTGGGCAACCAGCTGCCCACCTCCACGCCACAACTTCACCTCCCTGCCACGCATCCGCTCGGAGCGCCCAGCGTTCGAGCTGCACTACCCACACATGGTGGAGCGCATGCGTCGCGAAGCACACGTTGGTGGAGGGCACGACCTGCCGGAGCTCACACCAAAGAACTCCTAAGTTCGCAACGAAGCGCCACGCAGCTTCACCCTGAACTCGTGAACACATAACAAGAAGGCCACACTCACACCGAGTGTGGCCTTCTTCGCGCCCCGACAACCCCACACACCACCCCCACCATAACGAATTGGAAGAATGGATAAGCGTGACCAACGCAAACATTGAAAACCACGACCCATACGAAGCAGAGACGCTCGGAGAAACCGTCCCCCTCCAGGAGGGATTAGTTCCAGCCGTCATCACGAGCACGGGCCCCAACGTGCCAGGCGTTTCCGCGGCGTTCTTCGACCAACTCGCCGCCCACAACAGTCAGCTTCTCGACGTCGAACAATCTGACTTCCGTGGGCGCCTATCCTTAGCCGCCTTCGCTGGCGTCCACCCCGACAAGCTCGCTTCCTTGCACGGAGGTTTAGCACAAGCGCTCCAGTCTCTGAATCAGCAAGTTACCGTCGAACTAGTAGATATGCAGACGACCTCACGTCCGCGTTCTACCCACGTCGTCGTGATGCTTGGTAACCCAGTGGAAGCAGTCGACGTCTCCCGCGTCGGTGCGGCCCTTGCAGCGCACGGGGCAAATATTGACCGTATCCGCGGAATTTCTGAGTACCCAGTCACCGGCCTGGAACTATCCATCACTGTGGCCGATGCCGCTCCGGGTGGGGCTCAGGACCTCCGCGCGGATTTGGCAGTTCTGACTAAAGAACTCAAGGTGGACATCGCGATGGAGCGTGCCGGACTGCTGCGCCGTTCTAAGCGCTTGGTGTGCTTTGACTGCGATTCCACCCTCATCACCGGCGAGGTCATCGAGATGCTGGCTGCCCACGCCGGCCGCGAAGAGGAAGTGGCTGCGGTGACTGAGCGGGCTATGCGCGGAGAGATTGATTTCGAAGAATCACTGCGTGAACGCGTCCAGGCTCTCGCAGGGCTGGATGAGAATGTCATCAAGGAAGTCGCCGATTCTATTGAGCTGACTCCGGGCGCCCGGACCACAGTCCGTACCTTGAAGCGCATGGGTTACACCGTGGCGGTCGTATCCGGCGGGTTTAATCAAGTTCTCGAAGGCCTTGCCGAGGACCTTGGACTGGATTACGTGCGCGCCAACGAACTGGAGATCGTCGACGGCAAACTCACAGGCAAGGTGCTGGGCAAGGTAGTCGACCGCGCGGCGAAAGCTGAATTCCTCCGTGAGTTCGCCACTGATCAGGGTTTGAAGATGTACCAGACGGTAGCGGTCGGGGATGGCGCAAATGACATTGACATGATTTCTGCTGCGGGCTTGGGCATTGCCTTCAACGCAAAGCCGGCGCTGCGTGAGGTTGCAGACACTTCGGTGAACCACCCGTTCCTCGATGAGGTCCTCTACATTCTGGGCATCCCACGCGACGAGATCGACGCCTCCGATTCGGAGGATGGCACGGCCCGCAAGGTTGCTCTGCAGTGACCGGGGAATTCTCCCCGGAGGAACTCGAAGCTATCCTTGCGGCGCACGCCTTGCTGGTATCGCGCACGAGCGACGACTATCACCAGCGCTACGAGGATCCGGAGCATCCGGAGACCGTGCAGGCGATGCAGATCGTCCTCAACATTCCGAAGGCCGATCCGCCGGTGGCGACAGATCTCTATGAGGCCGCAGCCGCGGCTGTCGTCGGGGTGTGCCTGGCGCCCCAGGCCGGTCGACCGGGTGCCTGGCAGGATCACCTGCTGGCGTGGTACGACCACAGCATTCGGAAAGTAACGCGTCGCGCCCGCAACAGTCCGTGGCGCGCAGTACAAGCGCTGCCAGGAGTGACGGTAGGGGACCACGCACGGGCTTTCATTCCTTCCGCTGTTTCGGAAGTCCCACACGAGATTTCCAAATTGCAGATTAAAGGGACGCAACTGCCTGCCGATGAACCCGGACCAGCGCCGTCGGGGCGGCCGGTGGTGTATGTGGATGCATCGTTAAGCATGACAACCGGGAAGATCGCAGCCCAGGTCGGGCACGGTGCCATGCTGCTCGCCGCAGCGCAACCTGCGGACTGGGTGCTGGGGTGGGCGCGCACTAGCTTTGCGACGTCCGTCCGGCTGGTAGACCACGACCATTTCACGCACCTGTGCGCCAAAGACGGCGCGGTGACGGTAGTGGACGCCGGGTTTACAGAAATCGCGCCCGATACAGCCACGGTGGTCGCGCTACCGGAACCGCCTAAGGGGTAGCCACCAAGCGTTTCAGGGCCCCGCGTACAACCGTGGGGTCTTGGGTGGGCCAGAAGTTGGGCATGGAATCGCGCAGGAAACTCCCGTAGCGTTTGGTGACAAGGCGCTGATCCAAAACGGAGACCACGCCGCGGTCGTCGGTAGCGCGGAGCAGTCGGCCCGCGCCCTGTGCCATAAGAAGTGCTGCGTGGGTTGCCGAAACCTCCATGAACCCGGAACGGCCTTCTGCGTTCGCGGCCTCGCTGCGGGCCTGCTGGAGGGGGTCATCGGGGCGCGGGAACGGAATGCGATCGATGATCACTTGGCTCAGCGAGGGGCCAGGTACGTCAACGCCCTGCCACAAAGTCAGGGTGCCGAAGAGGCAGGTGTTTTCGTCAGCGGCAAATTGGGACACCAAGGAACTGATGGAATCGTCTCCTTGGAGCAGGACATCCATGGGCAGCCGAGGGCGCAACGCTTCAGCGGCCTGTACGGCGGCGCGTCGGGAAGAAAACAGTCCTAGGGTGCGGCCCCCGGCAGCCATGATGAGCTCATAGATTTCATCGAGGGTTTCCGGGGCGATGCCGTCGCGGCCCGGCAGCGGAAGGTGTCGGGCCACGTACAAGATCCCCGATTTACGTGGGTCAAACGGCGTGCCCACGTCCAAGGAATCCCACGACCCCTTCGGCAGGCCCCACGAGGCGGCCATGGCGTTGAAGTTACCGCCCAAACTCAGCGTCGCCGAGGCCAGAATCACGGTGTTTTCAGCGAAAAGATGCGTGTTCAGCAACCCCGCGACCGAAAGGGGCGCAACGGTCAAGGTTGCGCCACGACGCTCGTCGACAACGAGCCACGCCACGTCCGTCTGCTTGGCGGGGTCCTCAATCTCCATGACCTCGAGGATGCGCACGATTGCGTCGTGGAGGTCCATGAGGTGAGTAGAAAGGCTCTGCCGCTCGGCGAAAGTTTCGGGGTCGTTGGCCAGTTCGCCGTCGGGGCTTTTGTTCGTCGCGGCACGTAAGGACCAGATGGCGTCGCGAAGCGTCACCAGAAGGGTGCGGGTGTGATCGTCGATGGAGGTCCACCGGCCATCAGGAAGGGTAGGAGCGTGGTTGTCCCACGCTTCGGCTGCGGCCACGAGTTCTTCATCACGCCCATCGGCACCCAACTTGCCGCCACGTTTAGCCGCGAGCTTCAGGGACTGCGCGGTGATTTGCGCGGTAGAGACGGAGGTGATGCGATCGTCGAGTTCATGGGCCTCGTCGATGATGACGACGTCATGCTCGGGAAGGATCGTTGCGTCACTGAGCGCGTCGATGGCAAGCAGAGCATGGTTGGTCACCACAACGTCGACCTCTCGCGTTGCGGCGCGAGCTTTCTCCGCGAAGCAGTCTTCGCCGTAGGCGCAGCGGGAGGCTCCCACGCACTCGCGGGAGGACACGGACACGTGACGCCACACCGACTCCGGGACACCAGGCTCGAGGTCATCCCGATCGCCGGTTTCCGTCTCCTGTGCCCAGTCGTATACGCGCTTAATCTGCGCGCCTAGCCAACTGAGTTGGGTCTCCGAGACGGCCTCATCCTCGCTATCTACGCCCAGTGCTTCCTGGGGTTCGTCTGCTGCGAGCTTGTTGAGGCAGACGTAGTTGGAGCGCCCTTTCTGCAGCGCGAACGTAGGTTCGCGGCCCACGAGTGGGGCGATGGCTTCCGCCAGGCGTGGCAAGTCCCGGCCAACGAGCTGGCGCTGGAGCGCGATTGTGGCGGTGGAGACCACCACGGTGGTATCCGTTTCAATCGCGTGCTTAATCGCCGGCACCAAATAGGCCAAGGATTTACCCGTGCCCGTGCCGGCCTGGACGGCAAGATGCCGCTGCGTGGCGATGGCCTTGTCCACCGCGTCAGCCATGCGAGATTGGCCGTCGCGGCGGGATCCCCCGAGCGCCTCGACCGCTGCTGCTAAAAGGTCGGACGTTGTCAGTTCATCAGAAGAACTCATACACCCTAGTTTTGGCCACTCGGTGGGAAACCGACAAATCGGGTGCCCAAGGCGGGCTCGTCCCGTGACAGTGCCAAACCCTCCCACGGTAGGGTGACCAGTTGGTCCGCGAGGAAAGACCGGGATTCCTCCAGAGTAGGCAGGCCCTCGACCAGCTTGCCATCCTCGATGAGCAGGTGCGTGCGCTCCTCCAGGTGCGCTGCACCGAGCTCCGGCGCGGGCGCGTCGAAAGGCACCACAATCTCTTCGATCGCAGTCCCGGTGGCGCGGTAGGCGCGCAGGCCCCGCTTAGCGCCCGCTTGCATCTCCTTGTTGCGCGACCGCTTTGCGACGGGATGGCCGTCAACTTCTACTAGCTTGTACACCATGCCAGGCGTGGGCGCTCCAGAGCCGGTCACGACAGAGGTACCAACGCCGAAGGAATCTACCGGCTCCCCGCGCAGTCCAGCGATTGTGAACTCGTCCAGGTCGGAGGAGACCACAATCTTGGTGTTGTATGCGCCCAGAGAATCTAGCTGGCGGCGTACGCGACGCGTCATCACGCCTAGATCTCCGGAGTCAATCCGGACGGCGGCGAGGTCAGTGCCGGCTACCTCAATGGCGGTGGTGACGCCTTGGGTGATGTCGTACGTATCTACCAGCAGGGTGGTGTCTTTACCGAGTGTTGCAACCTGGGACTCGAACGCTGCGCGCTCATCCGGTTGTCCGGATTCATCAACGTGCAAGAGAGTCCAGGCGTGGGCTGCCGTGCCCGACACGGGGATGCCATACCGATAGCCGGCCTCGAGATTTGAGGTGCCCACAAAACCACCTAAGTAGGCAGCGCGTGACGCGGTCACAGCCGCATATTCGTGCGTGCGACGCGAACCCATCTCAACAATTGGTCGGCCGTCGGCGGCCACAACCATGCGCGCGGCAGCAGATGCGACCGCGGAGTCCGCATTCATGATGGAAAGGATGACGGTCTCTAGGACCACGCACTCGGCGAAAGTGCCACGCACAGACAAGATAGGGGAGTACGGGAAGTAGAGGTCCCCTTCCACGTACCCGTGCACATCGCCGCTAAAACGATAATCCCGCAGGAATTCGATCGTGGCTTCGTCCAAAAAATCCAGGGACTTCAGCTGGTCTTCGGTGAATCGGAAATCCGTGATAGCGCGCAGCACGCGCGCGGTGCCCCCGACGACTCCGAACCGACGCTCGTTAGGCAGCTTGCGGGCGAACACTTCAAAAGTGCAGGACCGGTGGGCGGTGCCGTCGCGAAGCGCTGCTTGGAGCATGGTGAGCTCGTACATGTCCGTCAGCAGGGCTGTCGAACGGTTCGCCGGCAGGGAGGACGAAGTCGGTGCTGTCATACCGAAACAGTGTAGACCCACAACACAATTTTGGTCAGCAAGATATACGCCGACACCCCCACGTGCGTCCCGCCTTGACTAGGCTTGGGCACCATGAACGCAGGAATGAATGCAGCGATGAACTCAGGGGCAGCCCCGCGCATGGGTTCCCCCATGGCCAGCCCCGAACTTGAAGAAGACATTGCCCTGGACGTCGCCCCGGCTGAAAACATTCCGTGGGTGTGCATCGTCTGGGATGACCCCGTCAACCTGATGAGTTACGTGACCTACGTCTTCGAGCGTGTTCTTGGCTACAGCCGCAAACGCGCGCAGGAACTCATGATGCAGGTCCACACCGAAGGCAAAGCAATCGTCAGTTCCGGTGAGCGGGACAAGGTCGAAGGCGACGTAAAGAAGCTCCAGGTTGCCGGCCTGTGGGCGACTATGCAACAGGCAGGGTAGGAGACTTATTTCATGCAACCGTGGACGAAGAAAAAAGGCCTCATGCGGGCACCGAAGTACGTGACCACGCTCGAGCCCATCGAGCGGGAGGTCTTGGGCAACCTGGCGGCAACCGTGAGTGAGGCACTCATCCACCGCGTCCAATCCGCGCCGAAGGACGAACTAGCAGAGCTCACCGGGCTGACCTCGGGCCACAAAGAAGCCCCCGAGGACCCCGCACTGGCGCGCCTGCTCCCGAATTTCGAACGCGCCCAAGATGAAGAATTCGAAGGCGACAATGCTCTGCTGCGCAGCATTCACGAACCCGATATCTGCAAAGAAAAAATCACTAATCTGCAGTCCATCATCATGGCGATGGGGCCCGACGGCGGCGTGCACGTCTCCATCACCGAGGAGGAAGCGCACAGCTGGTTGAGCGCCCTCAACGACCTTCGTCTCTACGTCTCGGCAGGAACATCCATGGCCGACGACGTCCGACTCATGGGCGATGCCGAGCAACTCGTGGAATGGTTGGCCTACAACCAAGATTCGCTTCTCGACGCCCTCCTGGACTCCTAGATGCCGGGATTGCTCACTGATTGCCCCGGGATTGCAGTCGGGCATTGGTCAGGAACGTCAACGGGTGTTACAGTCGTACGTCCCACGAGCCCCGACGGTGCGTTAGCGGCAGTGGATGTGCGTGGCGGTGGCCCTGGCACCCGCGAGACCGACCTGCTGCGCCCAGAGAACACAGTCACGCATGTTCATGCAGTGACCTTGTGTGGTGGCTCCGCCTTTGGTCTGGCAGCCGCCGATGGTGTGATGCGAGAGCTCGCAGACCGCGGGCACGGTTTTCCGGCGGCACCAGGAATTACAGTCCCCATCGTTCCAGCAGCCGTGATCTTCGACCTTCTCGTCGGGCAGGAGACGCCTAGTCAGGCGGACGGTGCCCGCGCTCTTAAAAACAGTTTCACAGCGGCCACGAATGCGCCCACGCACACCAGCGTTGGTGCCGGGGTAGGGGCGACAGCCGGGAAAATACGGGGAGGTTTCGGGCAAGCGTCCACCTGCGTTGGCACTGAAGCAGGAGAGTACGTTATCGCTGCAGGGATTGTGGCCAATCCGCAAGGTAGTGTCGTCGATAAGCAGGGGAGACTGTGGGCTGACCCCACTCAGTGCGTGGATCCAGAGTCCTATGCTGCGCTTCCTGAGCATCCAGGCCTCAACACGACAATCGGCGTGATTGCTACCAATGCCCCACTGGACCCCGGCCAAGCCGGAAGAATTGCGATGGTCGGCCATGACGGACTTGCGCGAGCTATCCGGCCCGCGCACAGTCCCATGGACGGGGACACGCTTTTTAGCCTCTCTACTGCGGATACTCACGAAGGCCTCGACACCGTCTCCCTGACCGCCTTGTGCGCAGCTGCAGCAGACGTCGTCGAAGAAGCCATTGCAGCGGCCGTCCTCGGAGCCCAGCCTGGGCTAGGATTGACCACCTTCAACCAACTACGCCCCCAAAAAACTAAGGCCTGAGCTCATGAACGCATATCCCCAGTATCCCGCCTATAACTCGGAGCCCGCGCGCCGAACAACCGGTGGCACCTCAACAGGGCTAGCGTATGCGGGCGCTTTCGTAGCGATTATCTGGGCGCTCCACATCCTCAACGTGCTCGTGGGCGGAATGCTGTATCAGTTCGGCATCCAACCGCTTGACGTCTCCTCGCTGTGGCACATCCTCACCGCCCCGTGGATTCACGCCGACTTCGCGCACCTGACCTCCAACACCGTGCCCGGGGCGATTTTCGCCTTCCTGATTGGGCGCTCCGGGGCACGCGTCTGGTGGGAAGTCACCGCGTTCGTCGTCGCAGTCGGTGGGCTGGGCATCTGGTTCTTCGGCGGTGCCGGCACCAACCACTTCGGCGCGTCCATCCTCGTGTACGGATGGCTGGCCTACCTGATCGTCCGCGGGATTTTCAACCGCAGCGCAGGACAGCTTGCCGTGGGAATCACACTCGGTGTCATGTACTCCGGGCTGATTTGGGGCGTACTACCTGGCATGGCAGGAGTTTCGTGGCAGGGCCACCTGTTTGGGGCCATCGGCGGGATCGCCGCCGGCGCCATCATCACGTCCGACGACCCGCCCGCCCTTCAAGAACGTAAACGCACCAAAGCCCTGCGACAATAACAATGCCGCAGGGCAGGGGGTAAAGCGGGAAACGCTCTAATCTTCGCCGGGGCGCACGACCCACACCGCGTGCGCTATCGCTGCGGGGAGGGCCACCGAATGGTCGTCGATAAGCGCGGTCAACGGGTTCGTATTGGTCAGCTCAATTAATGTGCCCGGGAAAATGCCCATCTCATCAGCGGCACGTAAGTCTTCTGGCTCCACATCCGACACGCGCAGAACCACCACCGGGGTATCCACCGGCGCGTCCTCCAAGCGGCGTGCAGACGCCGTGTGAGCGGTATTGCCCTCGGCGTCAGGAATCGGATCACCATGAGGATCATGCGTAGGATGCCCGAGAAGTGCATCAATGCGCTCAACCATGCGCGGGGTCACCGCGTGCTCGAGGCGCTCGGCCTCCTCGTGGACCTCATCCCAGCTGTAATCCAAGGTGGTCATCAAGAACGTTTCAATAAGGCGGTGGCGGCGCACCATCTCAATAGCTAAGGCGCGACCTTTCTCCGTCAAGGTCACCGGCTGATACGCCTGATAATCCACCAACCCTTGCGTGGCCAGACGCTTGACGGTCTCCGTAGCGTTGGCTGTCGACGTCCCAAAACGGTCCGCCAACTTCTTGCTACCCAGCGGGGGTTCGCCCCACTCGGTGGCAGACCAAATGGTTTTCAGATAATCCTGAGCCGTCGGGCTAAGGCCATCGACATATTCTTCAGCCTTTGAGCGTTCCATAATCAGTCAGTGTAGGACACCATAGGCAGGTCGTGCACAGGACGTCCGCTGAGGAACCGCCACGCACCAGGGTCAGGGCGCCGGGGTTAGGATAAGGGGCGTGACTATTCAGGCAGATGCACCCATTGGGATTTTTGATTCCGGACTCGGCGGGTTAACCGTAGCGCGCACCATTATGGACCAGCTCCCCGGCGAATCGATCCGCTACATCGGAGATACTGCCCACGGTCCATACGGGCCCCTGCCCATCGCAGTCGTGCGCGAACACGCCACCCGCATCGCCGACGACCTCGTCGAAGGCGGGGCCAAAATGTTGGTCATTGCCTGCAACACGGCATCCGCCGCATTCCTGCGCGACGCACGCGAACGCTACGACATCCCCGTCATTGAAGTCATCCATCCCGCCGTGCGGCGCGCCATGGCCACCACTCGAAACGGACGCATCGGTGTCATTGGCACGCAGGGAACCATCAACTCAGGCGCCTACCAGGACCTCTTCTCCGTTGCCCCAGGGATTGAAGTCAGCGCGGCCGCCTGCCCAGAATTTGTGCCGTACGTAGAACGCGGAATTACCTCTGGCCCGGACATCCTGAAATTGGCCAAAGAATATACAGCCCCGCTTGTCGACGCCGGCGTGGACACCCTTGTCCTCGGGTGCACCCACTACCCACTTCTCACCGGCGTCATCCAGCTGGCTGTCGGTGATCACGTCACCCTGGTTTCCTCCGCGGAAGAGGCGACGAAAGACGTGATGCGCGCCCTCCAAGACTCCGACATGTTCGCACCAGCCGACAAACCCGCGCACCGGAGCGTCGAGACGACCGGCGATCCAGAAGTATTCCACCGCCTTGCCTCCCGCTTCCTCGGCCCAGGAATCGGCGAGGTACACCAACACCACAGCTAGACGGCTCGCCCGAGCCAGGCCACGAGAGCTACCAGCATTGAGGGGCAAACATTAGTTGGTAACCAAAAGTTGAGTTTAGAAAAACTATGGGACTCGTGGCACTCTATACGTATGAAGGTCACTATTCTAGGAAGCTCTGGGAGCTTGGCCGCCCCAGGCAACGCAGCATCCGGATACTTCATCCAGCCGGACGCCGACACCCCGGGAGTCATCATGGACCTGGGCCCCGGAACCTTAGCTGAGCTGCAAAATATAGGTGACCCCTCCCAAGCCCACGTGCTGTTTAGCCACCTGCACGCGGACCACTGCCTCGATTTTCCCTCACTGCTCGTGTGGCGGCGCTACCACCCGGACGCTGCGGCGAAAGGCCGGAACTTATTGCACGGCCCGTCCACAACCCCGGTTCACCTCGGCCGCATCAGCTCCGATGAGCAGCCGGACGGGGTCGACGATTTCTCCGACACGTTCGCGTTCGCCGCGTGGGAGCACGGCCGGCAGGAAATCGTCGAAAAGCTCCTTGTCACCCCGTACGAAGCAGTTCACCCAGTGGAGGCCTACGCGATTCGCGTTGAGGAGCCAAGTACCGGGGCTAGCCTGGCATACACCGGCGACTCCGCCTGGACGGACAACCTCGTGGACGCTGCGCGGGGAGTAGACCTTTTGCTCGCTGAAGCAACATGGGGCAACACCTGCGAAGGGAAAGTCCGCGGTATGCACCTCTGCGGGCACGAAGCCGGCGCCCTCGCCCGCAAGGCTGGAGCAAAACGACTCGTTGTCGTCCACGTCCCACCATGGATTGACCCGCAGGAAGCTGTCGACGCCGCCGCCGAAGAATTTGATGGCCCCATCGAGTTCGGCCACCCCAGGTCAGAGTACGTACTCTAGCCTCACGGGACGTGCACCACACCGGGTTGCACAGCCTGGGTTGTACAGTAGGGCGCATGACTGAAAACACCCCAGCCCCACGTCCCGACGGTCGCGCTTTCGACGAAATGCGCCCCGTGCGCATCACCCGCGGCTTCACCACCAACCCGGCAGGATCCGTCCTCGTCGAATTCGGAAACACCCGCGTCATGTGCACCGCCTCTGTTGAAGAGGGCGTCCCACGTTTTAAGAAAGACTCCGGTGAAGGCTGGCTCACCGCCGAATACGCCATGCTGCCCGCAGCGACTGCGGAACGTAACCGCCGCGAATCCATGGCTGGCAAGGTAAAGGGCCGCACCCACGAAATTTCCCGCCTCGTCGGCCGGGCGCTGCGGGCCGCCGTCGACCTCAAGGAACTTGGCGAAAACACGATCCAGCTCGACTGCGACGTCCTCCAAGCCGACGGCGGGACCCGCACCGCCGCCATCACCGGCGCGTATGTTGCGCTCGCCGACGCGATTGCCGTCCTCCAAGAGCGCGGCGTGGTCCCCGGAAATCCGCTGAAGGAACCTGTAGCGGCAGTATCTGTTGGGCTTATCGACGGCCGCGTCTGCCTCGACCTGCCGTATGTCGAAGATGCCGGCGCAGAGGTTGACATGAACGTGGTCATGAACGAATCCGGCGAGTTCGTAGAAATCCAGGGCACCGGTGAGGAAGGAACCTTTGACCGCAAGACCCTGTCCACCTTCCTGGACTACGCGGAGAAGGGCTGCCGCGAACTCATCGCAGCGCAGAAGGCGGCGCTCGCCGAGGACGTGAAGTAATGCAGCTCCTCGTAGCCTCCGGCAACGCAAAGAAACTAGCCGAACTACAACGCATCCTCGACGCCCGAGGGCTGGACAGCGTGGAACTGGTATCCCTCAAGGACGTTCCCGCCTACCCGGAACCGCGAGAAACAGGCCGGACCTTCGCCGAGAACGCCCTCATTAAGGCACGCGCCGGGGCAGCGGCATCCGGGTTGCCATGCGTGGCCGATGATTCCGGGCTCGTGGTCGACGAATTGCAGGGTATGCCCGGCGTGCTTTCCGCACGATGGGGCGGTTCGAACGCCTCTGACCAGTTCAATCTGGAACTTGTCCTGGACCAAGTCAAGGACGCTCCTGATGAGCGCCGCGGGGCAGCGTTCGTGTCCGTGTGCGCCCTGGTCACCCCGAATGGTCAGGAAACCCTGTCCGAGGGCCGCTGGGAAGGCACCCTGCTGCGCGCGCCTCAGGGGGACGGCGGGTTTGGGTACGACCCCATCTTCAGCCCGGTCGAGCACCCCGGGAAGTCCTCCGCGGAGCTTACGCCTGAGCACAAGGATGAATTGTCTCACCGTGGCAAGGCCTTAGCGGGGCTGGTACCAACCATCGAGGCGCTGATCTAAAACGACACAAGCCACACCGGGTGCTCCACCTAGTGTGGCTTTTCGTATATTTTCCATTAGTCCAGCTGGAACTGGGCCTTGACCTCTTTACGGCGCTGGTTCTCTACGTAGAAGGAGAGGAATGGGACCACGCCTCCGAGGGCGGTAATGATGGACTTTCCGAAATCCCACCGAGCTCGCAAACCCAAGTTGATAGTGGACAGCAAGAAAGCCATGTAAATCCAGCCGTGGGCGATGGCTACCCACGTGCCCCACGGGGACGTATCCATGCCGAGCACGTACTTCATAATCATCTGTGTGACCAGCAGCAACAGGAACACACCCGTCACCCAGGCAAGAACGGAGAAGATCTTCAGCGCATTTGCTACACGACGTTGCCGTTCCGGGTGAATTCGCGGCTTAGCATTAGCAGAGGAACCTGCAGGCTGTTGAGGGGTAGTCACTTCACCAAACTCCTTGTTATCCGTTTTACTGGGTGAGCGTTAGCGCGGGTCCACATTGCCGCGGTGCTGGGCATTAAGCTGGTTAAACTCCTCGACGTCCAAGGTGGGCCGCTCCGGCAAGAAATTCGGGTCAATCTCGGTTGGGCCGGTCGCAAACTCCAGCTCGTCTAATTGGTAGAGGAAGTCTGGGTCATCAGCACTTTCCTGGGCGTCAATCATCTTGTTTTCGTACTCTAAGAATTTGCGGTATGCGAAAACAAAGAAAGCTCCAAATAGTGGCCATTGGAGGGCATAACCCAAGTTCTGGAAACTGCCCGATCCCGATTGGAAGCGGGTCCACTGCCAGTACGCCAAGAGGATGGTGCATAGGACCGCAATACCCAAGAAAATAATGTGCGATGGGCGCACCTTGGGGCGTTTGCGACGAGAAGCCTCCCCACCAGGGAAGTCCTGGTCCGCGAAATCTTCAGTCACATCACTCACAAGCACACAGCCTACCCGAACTTGGGAGACAAGAAAATATGCATCAGGGGGTGAAACGCTAAAAAGCCGGCAGGTGAGCGTCGTGAAGCGGGGAAGTTTCGCAATACGGGTTTACTGCTGTACTATGTGAATTCGCGCGCCCGTGGCGGAATTGGCAGACGCGCTGGATTTAGGTTCCAGTGTCTTCGGACGTGTGAGTTCAAGTCTCACCGGGCGCACGACGAAAGTGCACACCCCGTTGCTGAAGAAAATTCAGTGGCGGGGTGTTCGTGCGTTTGGCGGGCTTGTGTCGAAATGTGTTTTTGGAAAGCACCTGTGGCATAGTTTCACCCAGGAAACTTTGGAACCATCACGAGGAGCCTTGAAGCCTGTGACTGAAAGCACCGAATACACCATCGCACCACAGACGCTCGCCAACGCGCTCGGAGCGCCGGCAGAACCCGGGCGGCACACATACGCCGTCGCATTCGCAGGGCAGGGATTCCTGTGGTTGACAGGGTTGCAGCGGGTAGCCGTGGGCGCTTATCGACGTCACGTTGCAGACATGCTCGCCGGCGCTGAAGACCTCCTCGCGCCTGTCGCAGGCGAACTTCGGGCGGCGCGTCCCCGCGGTTTCTCCCCGCTGGACTGGGCAGACCGCGAAGAAGGCCCGCAAGCGTGGCTCACTGAACCTGCGGTCAGTGTCCCCGGGATTACGCTGACGCAGCTGGCGACCGTCGTTAGCCTTGAACAGCAGGGCCTTGACCTCAGCACGGCGTCGGGAGTGTACGGACATTCCCAGGGCGTGCTCGCAGCGGATTGGGTGGGGCACCGCGACGCTGCGCGGACGCTTGCTCTCGCACAGCTTATCGGGGCTGCGGTGTCGCGGTATTCGCGTATTCACGGGTTGCGCGCGTCTTCCGACGGCGCCCCCATGGTTTTGGTGCGCGGCGTTGCAGAAGAGGCGCTGCGTAGCGCTCTTGCACTGTCGGCTGGCGCCAGCGGCGAAGGAGCCGCCGTGGGCCTGCGGAACGGACGCCAGTCGTGGGTAGTTGTGGGCCGTCCTGCGGATACTACAGCGGTCGCCGAGGCACTCGCCTCCGCTGACGGGGAAGTGGAGGTAGAAGAGCTGCCGATCGCAGCGGCGTTCCACCACCCTCTTCTCTCTGATGGCGTGGACCAGGTCGTTGAGTGGGCGGCCACGTGTGGTCTTGACGAAAAATGGGCCCGAGGCTTGGCTGAGGCAGTTATGACGCGCCCCGTTGACTGGCCTGCCGAACTCGCAGGAAACACAGCGGACTGGATCCTCGACCTAGGACCCGACACCGGTATGGCCACCGCCACTGAGAAGGTTGTAGCAGGCCGCGGCGTCGGCGTAATCGCTGCCGGAACCGACGCCGGCCAAGACCTACTCTTCCGCCCTGGTGCTGCTCCAGCGCGACCCCGGCCATGGTCCGACTGGGCGCCAAGCATTGTTGACCACGCTGGCCAGCCGGCAGTGCGCACCCGTTTCACTGAGCTGACCGGCCGCAGCGTGACCATGCTGCCCGGTATGACTCCGTCTACGGTTGATCCCCACATCGTGGCGGCGGCCGCTAATGCTGGGCACTGGGCCGAACTTGCGGGAGGCGGCCAGGTTACCCCAGCGATTTTGGAGGAGCACCTAGCTCAACTGGAGAAATTACTCGAGGACGGTGCCGCAGCCCAGTTCAACGCTATGTTCTTAAATCCAGAGCAGTGGCGCATGCACATTGAAGGCTCCCGCCTCGTGCCCAAGGCCCGCGCCACGGGTGCACCAATCGACGGCATCACCATCTCCGCCGGCATGCCAGAAACAGAGGAGGCAGTCGCGCTAGTTAAAAGCCTCCGCGCGGACGGTTTCCCCTGGGTAGCCTTCAAGCCGGGTGCTGCAAACGACATCCGTGCGGTGCTCCGCGTTGCCGCCCGCATCCCCGAGATTCCGATCATCTTGCAGGTTGAGGGCGGCATGGCTGGAGGGCACCATTCGTGGGAGGACCTCGATGGCTTGCTCCTGGATACGTATGCGGAGATCCGCGCCCACGAGAACGTGGTGCTCACCGTAGGCGGCGGCATCGGTACACCGGAGGTTGGCGCCGCTTACGTGACCGGTTCCTGGGCGCAGGCCTACGGCATGCCCGCGATGCCGGTCGACGCCATCATGTTGGGCACCGTCGCCATGGCAGCCCAAGAATCCACCGCGTCGCCCTCGGTGAAGGAAGCCCTAGTCAACACCCGCGGTGGCGGCGACTGGATTCCCGCCGGCGGCGCGCTAGGCGACATGGCTTCTGGGTTATCCCAGCTCGGCGCTGATATTTACGAAATCAACAATTCCTTCGCCCGCGCAGGACGCCTCCTCGACGAGGTCGCCGGCGACGCAGAAGCCGTGGAAGCCCGGCGCGCCGAAATAATCACCGCCATCAACAAGACCTGCAAGCCGTATTTCGGTGATCCGGCCTCCATGACCTACCAGCAGTGGCTGGACCGCTACCTTGAACTTGCCGGCCCGGATGGCCAGCATTGGACGCAGTGGGTGGACGTGACGTGGCGTGATCGCTTCGTGGACATGCTCAAGCGCACCGAAGCCCGCCTCACGGATAGCGACCACGGGACATTTGAGCCGGTCCTGGATTATTCCCAGGCGGAGGTCGCGCCCCGGGAGGTCGTCGCGAAGCTGCTCGAGGCCTACCCGGCCGCAACGACAGATCTTCTGACCTCCTCGGACGCTCAGTGGTTCATTGCGCGTGTGTCCGCGCCCGGCAAGCCTGCCAACTTCGTGCCCGTCATTGACGCGGATGTGCGGCGCCGGTGGCGTTCGGACTCCCTGTGGCAAGCCCACGACCCGAAATACGACGCCGACCAGGTGTGCATCATCCCGGGCCCGGTCGCCGTCGCGGGGATTACTCGGGCAGACGAGCCAGTAGCAGACATTTTTGCCCGCTTTAACGACGCCATCGTCGCTACGGTGGGGCAGGAGCCTGTGGAAGATTCCCGCACCGCTGTCGACATGCTTCTCGACGCCCCTACGGTCTCCTGGGCCGGCCGCCACCGCCCAAACGCCGTGCGTGCGCTCGGTGGGCAATGGCAGCGTGCGGGAAACAACGCTACGCACCCAAGTGGCGCGGTCCTGCGTGGAGCCTCCGACAGTGACACCGTCACGGCGACGTGGTGCCTCGACTACGGGCGCACCCTCACGATTGATTTTGAGGTTTCTTCTGACCCCGCTTTCGTGCCTCGAGTCTCCGCTGAAGCTGCGACCTCCGCAATGAAGGACCTGACTCTGCTGGCAGCCGGAGGACTAAAGCCGGAAGAAGATGCTACTGGGTTCCGTCATGAGGCCGAGTTACAGGCGGCCGATATTGCTGATTACCAGGCATCTACTGCAGATGGTCAGCTAGCCCCCGACGTCCTCGTAGGGTTGGCGTGGCCTGCCATTTTCGCCGCTGTGAGCGCTGCACAATCCACCGCAGGTGAAGCGGTCGTAGAGGGCATGCTTTCCCTGGTGCACCTCGACCACACAGTAAGCGTGCACGCAGACATTACGCCTGGGCGTTACACCGTGACCGCCGATTCTGCGTGCGTGACCGATACCGAAGCCGGCCGTATCGTGGCAGTCTGCGCGGAACTTACACGCGCGGGCGAACCGGTAGCCACATTGAGCGAGCGGTTCATGATCCGTGGGCGGGTCGGCACAGAACACCTCCCCACAGCAGAACCGGCGCGCGACATCCGCAGCACTCCATCGTCACAGCGTGGTGAACTCACGGTCATCGCGCCACAGACGATGGATGCTTTCGCGGCGGTCACCGGTGATCACAATCCCATCCACACCTCTGTGGTGGCGGCACAACTCGCCGGACTGCCTGGGGTCATCGTGCACGGCATGTGGACGTCTGCGGTTGCCGAAGTAGCCGCCCAGCTCGGTGGTGGCCAGATTGCGGAATTCTCTGCGCAGATGGTGGCTCCAGTGTTCCCTGGCCAGGAGGTCCGCTTCACCGTTGACCGCACGGGCGTCGACACCCGTACGGGCAGGGGCGAAGTCCGCACGGTAACCGCAACCGTCGACGGTTCCGTGGTCCTCACGGGGACCGCCACCATGGCAGAGCCCACCACGTTCTACGGATTCCCCGGCCAAGGTATCCAGAGCCCCGGCATGGGGATGGAGGCGCGCGCCCGTTCCGCGGCAGCCCGCGAAGTATGGGATCGCGCTGATGCACACACCCGCAAGGCGCTGGGCTTTTCCATCGTTGACATTGTGGCCAACAACCCGGCCGAAGTCGTGGTCAATGGTGAGCGTTTCCACCACCCAGACGGTGTTCTCTACCTCACGCAATTTACCCAAGTAGCCATGGCCACCCTAGGCGTGGCGCAGGTCGCCGAGCTGGAAGAAGCCGGTGTCTTGGTCCAGGGTGCCTACTTCGCTGGCCACTCCGTCGGCGAATACAATGCGCTTGCCGCCTACGCCCAGGTCCTGTCTCTCGAGGCAGTCCTGGAAATCGTGTACCGGCGTGGCCTGACTATGGACAGGCTTGTCGAACGTGACGTCAACGGTAACTCCAACTATGGGCTCGCCGCCCTGCGCCCCAACAAAATGGGGCTCAGCGCCGACGACGTCTTCGAGCACGTCGCCACTATTTCCCAGCGCACCGGCGAATTCTTGGAGATCGTTAATTACAACATCGACGGTGTCCAATACGCCGTCGCTGGAACGCGCGCCGGGCTGCACGCCCTGCGCGAGGATGCTGAACGCCGCGCGCCGGGTTTGCGTGCCTTCATCCCCATCCCGGGCATTGACGTTCCGTTCCACTCCTCTCAGCTTCGCGACGGCGTGCCCGCATTCCGCAAACACCTCGACTCACTGCTGCCCGACGATGTCAACGAGAGCGTGCTAGCCCACCGCTATATCCCAAACCTGGTGGCACGGCCCTTTGAACTCACCGACGACTTCTTGGGCGCCATGCTCGAGGTTGTGGACTCGCCACTAATCCGCGAGCTGCTCCAGGATCCCGAGCGCTTCGGCAAGCACCGCACGGCGACGGCGCGGACGATGCTGGTAGAACTCCTGGCGTGGCAGTTCGCGTCGCCTGTGCGTTGGATTGAAACCCAAGCACTCGTCTTGAGCCACCTTCCGGTAGACCGCGTGGTGGAAATCGGAGTTGGTTCTTCGCCAACCTTGGCCAACATGTTCGGTCAAACGCTGCGCCTCCCGCAGTATGCGGGCGCGACGGCCGAAATTTTTAACGTGGAACGCGACCGTGCCCTCGTTTTCGCGGAGGATGAAGCGCTGCGTGAGGAACCCCTTGAGGACACCCCTGCAGAAGCTCCCGTAGAAACGCATACGGAGCCTGCACCAGTGGCGACCACACCCGAGCCGGCGCCTGCGCCCGCTTCAGGTGCAACCGGGGATACTCCCGATCTGACGTTTACCGCCGCTGACGCCGTCACCATGCTCATTGCACTGTGGACCAAGGTGCGCCCAGACCAGATGGGCGACACTGACAACGTCGAAAGCCTGGTGGAGGGAGTCTCTTCGCGGCGTAACCAACTCCTGTTGGACCTTGGTGTGGAATTCGGCGTCGGTGCTATCGACGGCGCCGCCGACGCACCACTGCCGCAGTTGCGTGAGCAGGTCACGAGTCTTGCCCGCGGCTACCAGGCATTCGGGCCGGTCCTGAAAGAGACGGTCGCTGACGCACTGCGCCGTCTCACCGGCCCGGCTGGCAAGAAACCAGGCTATGTTGCACAACGGATTGAATCCGCGTGGGGCCTTGGGCCAGGGTGGGTCACGCATGTGATCGCCGCTTTGGTGATGGGGACTCGCGAAGGGGCGTCCTTGCGCGGCGGGGAATTGGCGGTATTCGATGGTGACCTCGATTCGACTATCGACGCAGCCGTGAACGCTGTCGCCGCCGAACATGGAATGAGCGTGGCCAAAGCGCAGGCCAATAGCGGCGGTGGCCAGCAGGTTGACTCCGCAGCATTAGACGAATTCGCAGCGACCATCACCGGCGAGGACGGTGTTTTGGCCTCGACCGCCCGTCACCTTCTGCGAACCCTCGGAGTGGAAGCCCCTGCGCCAGTCGCGGAGATTCCGGATACAGAACTCGAAGATTTGGTCGCAGCAGAACTCGGGCCGCAGTGGGCGCACACCGTCACCCCGCGTTTTGACGCGCGTCGCGCGGTGCTTCTCGACGACCGCTGGGCCTCTGCCCGCGAGGACGTTGCACAGGTCGGCCTGGGACTGTGTGACGAAAGCGAAGTCGACGTCACGGGAACCGGCGATGCTGTCGCTGCGATGGCCGAATACTACGGCCTCACACATCTTGCAGAACAAGCGCGCGATACCACGCCTGGCGAATTCGCAGGCGACATCGCTGTCGTGACGGGTGCGTCCCCGAACTCCATCGCGGCCTCCGTGACCGCACGCTTACTCGCTGGCGGTGCGACGGTTATTGCTACGACGAATTCCCTCAACCACGATCGCCTCGAGTTCTACAAAGATCTGTACCGGAAACACGCCAGGGGTGGGGCAGTCTTGTGGATTGTGGCTGCCAACTTGGCGTCGTTTAGCGACGTCGACTCCCTGATTTCCTGGATTGGTTCCGAACAAACCACCACAGTCGGAGCCGAGTCCGTGGTGACTAAGCCGGCGATGGTGCCGACCTTGGTCTTCCCCTTTGCCGCGCCCCCGGTTTCCGGCACGGCTGCCGACGCCGGCCCAGTAGCGGAAAACCAGATGCGTCTCCTCGTGTGGTCGGTAGAACGCCTGGTTACGGGCCTGTCTTCCCTGGGGGCAGACACGCACATTGGGCACCGCATGCACGTGGTTCTTCCCGGTTCCCCGAACCGCGGTCGTTTCGGCGGGGATGGCGCCTACGGCGAGGCGAAGGCTGCCCTCGACGCCTTCGTCACACGCTGGCACGCCGAACCCGTGTGGGGGCAGCGCACCAGCTTGGTGCACGCACTGATCGGCTGGGTGCGCGGCACCGGTCTCATGGGCGGGAATGACCCGCTTGTGGAAGCCGTCGAGAAGCTCGGTGTCCGCACATACTCCACAGACGAGATCGCTGCCGAGCTCATTGCGGCCGCACTACCTGAGGTGCGCATGGAAGCAGCCACCGGGCCAGTCACGGTGGATCTCACCGGCGGTTTGGGTGAAGCTGACATCGACCTGCCTGGCCTAGCACGTTCAGTGCACGTTACCGCCGGTGAAGAGGCTATTGAGCGGGAGCTTCTCGACGCCCTCCCGGCCCCCGCACGTCCACTTCCACAGACAACACCAGAGTTCGACGGCGTGACCCAAAAGTTGGAGGACATGGTTGTCATTGTCGGCGCCGGCGAACTGTCCCCACTCGGTTCGAGCCGCACCCGTTACGACGTAGAACTCGGTGGCCAGCTTTCGGCTGGTGGCGTTGCGGAACTGGCGTGGTCCATGGGGCTCATCACGTGGGACACTACAGGGCGCACCCCAGGCTGGATTGACGCCGACGGCAACGAGATCCCCGAAACGGAGATCTACGACCGCTTCCACGACGAGGTCTGGCAACGCATTGGGGTGCGTCGCTACCATGACGATTTCGGAATGGTCGATAACCTGGCCCCAGAGTTGACCACAATCTACCTCGACCACGATCTCACCTTCACAGTGGCTGACCGAGGCGTGGCGGAAACATTCCGCGATTCCGAGCCTGCAACCACGGTGATTGCCCCCGCTGATCCGGCAGAACTATCAGGGGAGTGGCTGGTCACCAGGCAGCAAGGCTCCGCTGTGCGCGTACCGCGACGCATGGCCATGACCCGCTTCGTCGGAGGCCAAATCCCAGAAGGCTTCGACCCAGCACGCTACGGCATCCCTGCCGATATGTGTGAAAACCTGGACCGCGTGGCCTTGTGGAACCTGGTGTGCACCGTGGATGCGTTCATCAGCTCCGGATTCAGCCCCGCCGAACTGCTTGCCCATGTGCACCCGGCACGCGTCAGCTCAACACAGGGCACCGGCATGGGTGGCATGGAATCCCTGCGTGGGATCTATGTGGACAGGCTTCTCGACGAACCCCGCGCCAACGACGTCCTCCAGGAAGCCCTCCCGAATGTCATCGCAGCCCACGTCATGCAGGATTACGTGGGTGGTTATGGGCAGATGGTGCACCCCGTCGCAGCGTGCGCGACCGCAGCGGTATCGATTGAAGAAGGCATGGACAAGATTCGCCTCGGTAAGGCAGACGTAGTTGTCACGGGTGGCTACGACGACCTCGGGGTCGAAGGAATCACCGGCTTCGGCAACATGGCCGCAACCGCGGACTCCGCCGCCCTCGAGGCGCGTGGCATCGATCACCGGTACTTCTCACGAGCTAACGACAGGCGCCGCGCAGGCTTCGTGGAGTCCGAAGGCGGTGGCACCATAGTTCTTGCCAGGGCCACGGTTGCAGCAGACCTCGGTTTGCCGGTGTTAGCGGTCGTTGGTTTCGCGGAGTCCTTTGCCGACGGCGCACACACGTCCATCCCAGCCCCCGGTCTAGGTGCGCTGTCTGCTGCACGGGGCAGTACTGAATCGCGGCTGGCGCACGCCTTGGCAGAAGTCGGTGTCTCCGCGGACGACATTGCGGTGATTTCTAAGCACGACACCTCAACGAACGCCAACGACCCGAACGAGTCTGACCTACACGAACGCATCGCTGCCGAACTCGGGCGAACCCCAGGTAAACCGTTATTTGTTGTCTCGCAGAAGACGCTGACCGGTCACGCTAAGGGTGGCGCCGCAGCATTCCAACTCGTTGGATTAACCCAGGTGTTGCGTACCGGAATCATTCCGCCAAACCGCAGTCTTGACTGCGTGGATCCAGCGCTTGCGCAGGACTCCCACATGGTGTGGCTTCGCAAACGTCTCGCGGCAGGAAACCTCAAGGCCGGTCTGGTGACGTCGCTGGGCTTCGGCCATGTCTCCGCCCTCGTCGCCCTCGTTCACCCCGCCGCCTTTATCACGGCCCTGCGCAGCCAGCGCGGGGCAGAAGCGGCGAACGCGTGGCAGGAAACAGCACGCGAACGTGAGCGCGACGGGCAGCGTCGCCTCGATGATGCCATGCATGGTGGTCACGATCTTTACCAGCGACCACTCGAACGCAATCTTGGGGCAGGACCAGGCCGGAAGGAACGCGAAGCCGCAGTGCTCCTCAGCGAGTCCTCCCGTCTGGTGGACGGAAAGTTGGTTCCGTAGGCACTACTTTGTAGCCCACCCCCAGTCGGTGGCGCGGACTTTCGCGCCACCTGAGCGACTAGCCTTCGCCGAGTCATTGTGCTCGACGGGGGCTTCTTTGTGCGTGCGGTAGCCCGGCCGGCCTCTGGAATCTCGGTCGTGGAATCCCCTGTGAGGGGCCGACCGGGGATCATCATTTTCGCGATGGTGGGGCGGGCATACCAGGATGAGGTTTTCTATGTCGGTGCGCCCACCGCTGATCCAATCCACGATGTGGTGGGCATGGCACTCATACGCTGCGTGTGAACACCCTGGCGTTCCACACACGAGTTGTTCTGCAAAGAGTGCCATCCTCTGCTCAAGTGTGGCAGACCGTTCCATGCGTCCCGCTATCAGAGGATTTCCGGTGTTCGGGTCGTGCAGAACCCCAAACCCATGCTGGCTTAACCCCAAGCCCAGAATGTCCCAGGCGGTCAGCTCCACTGGTGTGTTGGTAGGGAAGTACCCATTTTCTGGGCCTTCGACCAGATCTTTCGCGCTGACCGAAATGACCAGCGAAGCCAATCCGCCACGCGCCGTGTTCTCCTGGTGCGCCGCAGCTTTGAGAAGTTCGATGAACGCATCCGCGCGGCGCTGCGCCGGTGTCCGTTTGTCATCCTTATCAAGTGGATCGCAACCGTGCGGTCTCGGGTTCTTCGGATCTTCCGAGGCCGGCCTGCGATTCAAACCCAAAGCAAGGTACAACAAGGCCGCAGGACCAGGCGGCAGATATCCGCCAAAACGAACGCCGCCGTTAGGGTCTGGTTCAGAAATCCAGGCCGTACGCCTGCGCCACGGCTGGAGTGGATCCGGATTCCCTCTGTTCTGGGTACGAACCTGTTCACGGGCGTACATAGTCAGTTCGTCGGGTGTCATCGTATTTGCCACCCCAACTAATTCGCGGAAGAGGACTTCAGCGGATTTTTCGGTGTCGGGATTAAGCTCGGCGAGTTCCCTTTCGATGCGGTCGAGTTTTTCCATGCTGAGGTTGCCTCGTTGCGCTGCCAGGCGGCGTGCTTGCGTCCTGGCCTCCTCCTCGGGATCAGAACCCTTCGTGGGGTCGCCGTGTAGTTCGACGGCGCGCCGTAACCGGGCGTTTGCTTCTGCACGGGAAATATCCAATGCTTTTACAAGCCACGTGGCAGTGTTTCCAGACTTGTAGAACCGCCCGGCATCTGCCATGTCGGCGCTGGCAGCGATGTGGGCGTCGATAAGCGGTACTTTCTTCAGTATTTTCTCTAGGGCCACGAAATGGTCCTGATATTGTTCAAAGAGCAGCGCGGAGGGTTCAGACAGTCGCTGCTCAATGTGCGTGAGCGCGGCGTCGAGTTCGTCGAGAACGCTGTCCATGCTTCCCCCTTTCAGTGATGTGCTTTCACACTAAGGAGGCTTCCTGGTGGTGGGCAAGAACTTTTTTGGCAGCCTGTGTATAACTAGCCCTTTTAAGCCCGCGATGATTTCAGCTTGTGGATAATGGGACTTATGTTTTTTACCGGGATCGATATTGTGCACATTTCTAGTTTCGCGGCCCAACTGGAAACCCCAGGGAGCACATTCGAGTCCGTGTTTTCCGCGCACGAACTGCGGCTCGCGGCACGTTACACAGGTGCTCGACGCCAAGAGCACTTGGCGGGGCGGTGGGCAGCGAAGGAAGCGTTTATCAAGGCGTGGTCCCAATCGCTGTACGGGCGGCCCCCGGTGATTGCGGCGGATCGAGTGGATTTTTCGGAGATTACGGTCGTGGCTGACCAGTGGGGTCGAGTAGCTTTCCGGCTCGCCGGTGAGGTGGCACAGTTGGTCGAACCGAAACACGTGAGTCTTTCCATCAGCCACGACCAGGACTATGCGGTCGCCCATGTTGTAGGTGAATTTTAAAAACCGCCCTCACAGGTGATGAGGGCGGCGCACTGTTTCACGGGGTGTTAGGCGAGGTCGCGAATGAAACGAGCAACGTGGCCGGTGGCCTTCACGTTGTACTTTGCTTCGCCGATGGTGCCATCTGGCTCAATAAGGAAGGTGGAACGGATGACGCCTTCTACAATCTTCCCGTAATTGTTCTTCTCCCCAAAAGCACCATAAGCCTTGAGGACGTCCTTGTCGGGGTTAGACAGGAGGGCGAAATTAAGGTCGTGGTCGGCCTTGAATTTCTGCAGGGCTTCAACCTTATCGGGGGAGATTCCAAGGACGGTGATGCCAGCATCGTTCAGTTCTGTCAAAGAGTCGCGGAAATCACACGCTTCGGTGGTGCAGCCCGGGGTGTTGGCCCGAGGGTAGAAGTACACGATAACGCGTTGGCCTGCGTAATCTGCGAGGGAAATGGTGGAGCCGTCGTCGGCGGTCAGGGTAAATTCTGGGGCCTTATCGCCCTTTTCCAAACGTACTGTTTCTGCCATGGCACCGACTATAGCCTTCTCCGGCCCAATGGCGGGGCGCGATGACGTAGGATGTGGGCATGGTCAGCTTTGATATCAAACGTGCTCTTGCAGGTATAGTCGGTATTGCCCTCGCAGGTAGCTTGGTTGCGTGTTCCGCCGACGAGTCTGGTTCGAGCGCAGATTCGACGGCGGTCACATCGAGTTCGGCAGCTACCTCGGAGACCTCTGGGGCGAACTCCACCCCAGAGCTTGCGGCTCCAGAACTGACGGCTACCGCAAGCGTCGGTCAGGCAGATGCCCCAGTGCGTGTGGTGAAGTTTGCAGATCTGCGTTGCCCCTACTGCGCCGTGTTTTCCCACGACATGATGCCGGTTATCCAGGAGTACGTGGACGCCGGTGACGCCCGCGTTGACCTCTACGACGTTGCCATCCTGGGCAAGGATTCCGAACGCGCATCCACCGCCCTGCGCGCCGCCGGGGAGCAAGGTAAATACACCGAGTTTGAGAAGGAAGCATTCTCCAGGTTCGGGATGGGGGAGCACCCCGAGTGGACAGTGGAGGAGCTTGTCGACGTCGCTACCGTCGCCGGCGTGCCTGATATAGCGTTGTTCGAGTCCCGGATTGGTGCCAAGGATTTGCAGGAAGCTGTTGAAAAAGACACCAAGGCGGCTATCGCAGCTGGCTTGCAATCTGTTCCTACCGTTTTTGTGGGTTCAGCCGAATTGGAGTCCATGGATCAGGCCCAGCTGCGTGACCTGATTGAGTCCGAGCTTGCTACACTGGCCAAATAGTTTTCAAAATCTTAGTATAGGGAGATAATCGTGGCACGAGACATCAACGATATTGAGCGCGATATTGAACGCACCCGCCGTCAGCTGGCTGGGACCTTAGACCAGATTGCAGACCGTACCAAGCCTGCAAACCTCGCAGAGGATGCAAAGAACCAGGTTACTTCGAAGCTGCAGGACCCGCAGGTGCAGAAGGTCTTGGCGGGTGTTGGCGCTGCGATTGCGGGCATCGTTGTCATTGCTATTGTGCGTGGCCGCCGCAAGAACAAGGATTTGAAGGAACTGCAGCGTCTTCTTTCCGCGCAGAAGTAAAATCACCGGCTAAACGTCAAGGTGCCTCACTAAAAGCGTGAGGCACCTTTTTTATTCGACCCAAAAGTTAGTGTTTGACCGCGATCTCGGCACCTAACTCTTCGAGTTCGGCGAGTACCTCGAGTGCCTTATTCCCGTCGACGGGTGAGCACAGGTGCGCGAGGACCCGGACGTTGAAACCTTCTTTGAGGGCATCTTTGACGGTGGCGCGCACGCAGTGGTCGGTGGCTATTCCTGCAACATCGACCTCTGTGATGTTGTTGTCGCGGAGGTATTCTGCGAGTGTGTGTCCGTCTTCGGTAGAACCTTCGAAACCGGAGTAGGCGGAATTGTATTGGCCCTTCCGGAAGGTGGCGTCGATAAGCGCTGTGGGGATTGCGGGGTGGAAGTCTGCGCCGTGTGATTCGGCGACGCAGTGCACTGGCCACGAGGTGACAAAGTTGGGGGTGGGAGAGAAGTGGTCGCCGGGGTCGATGTGCCAGTCCTGGGTGGCCAGCACGATGTCGTAGCTATCCATGATGGCCGCTATGCCCTCGGCGACGTTGTCGCCTGCGTCAGTGGCGAGACTGCCGCCGGGGCAGAAATCGTTTTGTACGTCAACAACAATGAGGGTTTTCATGGCCCCATTGTATCGGTGCAACGGATTTAACCGTGTAGGCCTAGGACCCAGTTCGCGGCGTTGGTTGCGACTTCGTGCGCGGGCGCATCAATGTCGATGACCACGCCATTTTCATCCTCTTCCAGGGGCTCCAGTGTTGCTAATTGGCTGTTGAGGAGTGATGTTGGCATGAAGTGGCCTTCCCGGTGCCCCATCCGGCTGGCTAGGAGTTCGGGGGTGCCGTGAACATGGACGAAGACGACGTCGGGAGCGTAGGACCGGATCAAGTCTCGGTAGGAGCGTTTCAGCGCTGAGCAACCGACAACTGCCCCGCCGGGGAATTCGGCGAGGAGTGCTCCCACGTGGGCGAGCCAGGGCCAGCGGTCGTCGTCGGTTAGCGGGATGCCGGCGGACATCTTGTCGATATTGGCCTGCGGGTGCAGGGCGTCGCCGTCCATGTAGGTAAGCCCGAGGCGGGCGGCAAGGAGTTCACCCGTTGTGGTTTTTCCTGAGCCGGATACTCCCATCACGACGACGCGTGCCATGGTTTTTTTCATAGGTGAACTCCTTGTGCTACTTAGCGGGTTTCGGCGACACGAGCGTGTGCGTCGCGGATTGTTTCAAGTGCTGCGTCGTTGGCAGCCAGGGTTTCGTCGAGGGCGGCCACGAGTGCCTTGACGGGGTCCTCGGCTTGGCGTGCTTCCTTGAGCTCGTCGGCGCGGGTGTCGGCGATGTCCTCGGTTTCCTGGACGTAGGTGATCCAGCCTGCGATGGATAGGGCTGCGCCGGCGCCGTCGCGTCCGGCTTCGAGTTCAGCCTTCATGATGGGGACGGCCCGCATGCGCTGCTTGGTTCCGCCGTCGATGGCGATTTGTGCCAGGTTGTGGCGGATGCGGGGGTTCTCGAAGCGTTCGATGAGCTGCTGGCGGTACTCGGGTACAGCTAGTTCCTCGGCGGTTAGGTGGGCTGCGGCTTCATCCCACAGCTTCTCGACGGCCTCCCGGACCACGGGGTCGGCGATTGCTTCGGCGACAGTGTCGTGGCCACGCAGCTGGCCGTAGTAGGCCATCAGCGAGTGGGAACCGTTGAGGAGCCACAGTTTGCGGCGCTCGAATGGTTCGATGTCGCCGACGAATTCGACTCCGGCGTTTTCCCATTCGGGGCGCCCAGCCGGGAATTCTCCTTCGATGACCCACGACGTGAATGGTTCCGCGACGACCGGTGCCTTGTCGGCGAAGCCGGTTTCCTGAGCGACCTCGGTGATGAGTTCGTCCTCGGTAGCCGGGGTGATGCGGTCGATCGAGGTGGAGGGGAAGGTGACCTCCTGCTTGATCCAGTCGGCGAGATTCGCATCGACTTCTTGGGCCATGCCCAGGATAGACGCGCGGGTGGTTTGCCCATTCGCGGAGATGTTGTCGCAGCTCATGATCGCAATGCCGCCACCTTCGGCGGCGCGTCGGGCGCGCAGCCCCGCAACAATCCGGCCTGCCGCGGTTGCCAATTCAGGTGCAGTATCGCCGCTGCGTAGGGCCTTGATGTCGGCGGCGACGTGCTCGTCGGCAGTGTCTAGGCTGAGGTCTTCGGTGAGGTGGTAGCCAGCTTCGGTGACGGTTAGCGTCACCACGGCCGTGGCCGGGTCAGCCAGCAGTTCTATGAGGCGGGCGGAATTGTCAGCCGGTTGGGTTTCAACGATGCCCTCGATAATTTCGGGGCTGTCGCCGTCCTCGGAGCGGGTGACCAGGGTGTATAACCCGTCCTGGCTGCCGAGCAGATCGCTCATGCGAGGGGAACGTCCAGTGAATGAGCAGTAGCCCCATTCCGGGTTCTTCGAATCTGCTTCCGCGCGAACTGTGTACCAGACTTGGTGGGCGCGGTGGAATGCGCCCAATCCGAGGTGGACGAGGCGTACCGGGGCCGCGGGCGCAACGGGTGCGGTGCTGCGGTTGAGTGGTGTGGTGCTCATAGTTTGAAAACCCTCCTTGGGGACGCGTCGATGAGGTCTACGATAATTTCGCTGGCCCGGTCTTCGGTGAGTCGGTGCTCTGCGACCAGCCGTGCGAGGTAGCCGGCTTCGACGCGGCGTGACGTGTTGTGGCGAGCCGGAATCGAGCAGTAGGCGCGAGTATCGTCGATGAATCCGGAGTACCGCGAGAATCCGGTGGTGCCGGTCGTGGCGGAACGGAAGCGGTTCATCGCGTCGATTTCGTCGATGAACCACCACGGTGCGCCGACGTATGCGGCTGGGTAGTAGCCGGCCAGTGGTGCCACTTCCCGCGAGTAGACGGTTTCGTCGATGGTGAACATGACGAAGTGGAAATCTTTATTCTCGCCGAAGTCGGACAGAAGTGGTTGGAGGCCCCGGGTGAATTCCATCTGGAATGGGATATCAGCGCCGACGTCCGCGCCGTAGCGTTCGAAGGCGCTGGCGGAGTGGTTGCGGTAGACGCCGGGGTGGATGGTCATGACGAGGCCGTCGTCTTGGGCCATTTCAGCGAAACGGTAGGTCATGTTCGCCTCGAAAGCCTCTGCTTCGGCGCGCGTGGCTTCGCCGCGTAGGCCCTTCTCCAGGAGGGCGGAAGCTTCCGCGTCGTCGAGCGGTTGCGAGTTCGTGGTGTGAGTGCCGTGGTCAGAGGAGGTGGCGCCGTGGTCAATGAAGTACTGACGACGGGTGCGCATTGCCTCTAAGTAACCTGCGTAGCCAGTTTTGCCGCCACCGGCGACGTCGATAAGTTTGGTGACGTTGTCCGCGAAAGCGGGAAGGTACATCTTGGTGTACGCGTCGGGGCGGAAGGTCGGCAGGACGCGGGGGCTGAACGTGGGGTCCTCCGCGAGTGCCTTGTGGTGTGCGAGGTCGTCGAGGGGGTCGTCGGTGGTAGCCAGGACTTCAAGGCCGAATTCTTCGGCGAGTGCACGCGGGCGGAAGTCCGGGCGCTCCAAAATTGCCTGGAGTTCAGCGTAGAGGGCGTCCGACTCTGCGCGGTCACCAGCGCCGAGGCGGTCGGGGTTGATGCCGAAGACGTGCTCAAATTCCTGCTCGACCCAATAGCCGGTAGCTGTGCCGGCGTAGAGGTGCCAATGCTTGTAGAACAGCCACCAGGCCTCGAGGGGGTCGCACTCGTGGCCGCCGACGCCAAGCGCGTCGAGAGGCACACCGTGGCTGTGGAGGACTCGGGTCAGGTAGTGGTCCGGGCTGATGAGTAGCGCGGTGGGGTTAGGGAAGGCCTCGTTGGCGGTGAACATTGCCGGGTCGAGGTGCCCGTGTGGGGAAATGATGGGCAGGTCTTCAACGTGGTCGAGGAGGCGCCGTGCAATCTCGCGCGTCCCTGGTTCTGCGGGGAGCAGTCTGTCTGGGTGGGCAGCGTGTGATGAACTCATGATTCCATCTTGGTTCTAGGTCTGCGAAAAGGCCAGAAGTTGCCAAAAGTTGCCATCGTTTTAGACGTTTTCGCAGGTGTCGTTCTTCTAGGAGGGGCTGGTTGCACGAAGTTGCCAAACTATTGCGTGCGTCAAAAGGTGCCCTTAGGGTACCTAGGTATCACCTTTTGTTTCCTAGTGGGCTACCTCCTTCGAATAGTGGTGGGGTGGCAGACCTGAAGGAGGTTCCTGTGGAGGCCGTCAACGATCTTGGCTTCCTGCACATCGTGTGGGTAGCCATCGGCATTGGGCTCATGCTCTTGCTGAACATTAAGTGGAAAATTAACGCCATGATTGCGCTCCTGCTGGCGGCAGGTGTCATTGGTGTCCTCGAAGGCTTCCCGCTTTTGGACCTTTTGGACACCATCCAGAAGGGCTTCGGTTCCACATTGGGTTCGCTTGCGATCATCGTCGTGTTTGGCGCGGTGATCGGAAAGCTGATGGTGGACTCTGGGGCGGCCGCCCAGATCGCCGATACGTTGATTGCCAAGTTCGGTGTGGGCAAGGTCAAGCTGGCCATGGTGCTGGCCGGCACTATTTTCGGACTGGCCATGTTCTACGAAGTTGCCTTCATTATCATGGCGCCGCTGATTATTGCGGTGGCCAAGGAGGCGAAGGTGCCGTTCATGAAGATCGCCATCCCGGCGGTTGCCGCGACGACCACGGCGCACTCCCTCTTCCCGCCGCAGCCTGGCCCAGTTGCACTTGTCGACGCCTACGGTGCCGACATCGGGATGGTCTACATTTACGGGATCATCGTTGCCATCCCGACCGTGGCGATCACCGGCTGGGTGCTGCCGCGTTTCATGGGCAACTTGGATTACGCGATTCCTGAACTGCTCAGCAATGATGAGGAAGTGCCCGTCGAGAAGCGTCCTTCTTTCGGCATTTCTATCTTTGTTCCACTTATCCCGGCAATGTTGATGATCGGCACGACGATCGCGAACGTGTGGCTGGTGGAGGGCTCCACGGCGCACGCAATTGTGAACTTCTTCGGTTCGTCGGTCATGTCCCTGTCGATTGCGCTGCTGGCCGCTTTGTACTTCTTCGCTATCCGCCCGGGCCGTGGCATCGGTTGGGGAATGAGCTCCTTCGAAGAAGGCGTCAAAGGTATCGCGATGGTGGTCCTAGTCATCGGCGCTGGTGGTGCGTTGAAAGAGGTCATCATCGATACCGGTATCGGTGATTACATCGGCAGCTTGATGGGGGCGACGTCGATTAGCCCGTACATCATGGCGTGGCTCATCACGGTCCTCATCCGCTTAGCGACGGGCCAAGGCGTGGTCTCCGCAATGACAGCAGCCGGCATCATCTCTGCTGCGCTCATGGGCCCTGGCGGCGAACTGATTGGTGTCAATCCGGCGCTTCTGGTCATGGCGACGGCCGCCGGTTCCAACACGTTCACCCACGTCAACGACGCTTCCTTCTGGCTGTTCAAGGGCTACTTCGGTATCTCCGTGAAGGACACGCTGAAGACCTGGGGCCTGCTGCAGCTGTGCAACTCGGTTGTGGGCCTAGCAGTCGTTATGATCCTGAGCATTTTCGTGGGTTAGTTTTCCGCTTATCGACGCCTCCGGTATTGATCTACAACCTCCGCCTTTCGCTCGTGATGTAGCGTGGCGGAGGTTGTGTTAATTCTTCTGGGGTTATTCCTCGAAAGGGTTAATTACTAACTTCGAGCCATCATGCACGCTCGGGTCTTTGTATTGGCCTTTTTTAAGGAAGATGCAGATGGCATCGAGGAATGACCACACTATAAGGCCAAGGTAGAGAAGGTTGCCGGCGGCATTGTTCATAAAGAGGGCGGTGAACAGCGCAAGGCCTACCTGGACGAGCGCTTTTCTTTTAAAACCGACGTAGAAATTGTGCACACCGAAGGCTCCGAAGACCAGTCCGAGAATACCGGCGAGAGTTCTGTTTTTTTCGTCTCCGGTGGTTGATCGGAATTGTTCGTCGTCAGCGCACTGGTGCTGTTGCTGGGATTGCTGGCCAGCAAGCGGCCGGCTTGATTGCTCTGGTTTTCTCGCTTGGCTCATGGGGTCCAAGGCGGAGTTGCCTCGATTTAGTTGATGAGCTGAGGTACTTTCCTCAGGAGAAAATGGATTGGCCAGACGGGGGTCTGAATCTGGCTCTGGATGGAATGGCTTGTCAAAAGGATTTGACAGTGCGTCAGTCTCGTCGAACGGGTTTACGCTGGAATCGTCACCGTCGGGGCGTGAAGTATGTGGCATAGCGTTATAGTAAAACAAAAAACGTACAAAGCTTTAAGGCTTTGTACGTTGGAGTCAGTTAGTTCAGAGGGAGACCTTGACGGTCGGTTTTGTAGCCTCCGACGCCGCAGAGGATTTGGATGATGTCGGCAAAGATCCAGAGGTAGAGAATCGCAAGCCCAACCCAACCGATGATGAAGAAGACCGTGAGCCAAGAGATGATGAGCAGACCCAACTGGGCGAGGCCACGCCAGTTGTATCCGAGGTAGTAGTTGTGAACGCCGAGCGTGCCCAAGAAGAACGCGAGGACAGCAGCGATAATCTTGGACTTAGGAGCTTGTACGACAATCTGCGCCGGCTGCTGAGCATAAGCAGGTGCGTTGTAGGGCTGGGTAGCAGGTGTCTGAGCAGCAGCTGGCTGCGGTGCTTCCGCGAAGGGGTTGTTCTGGTGCTGGTTACCAGTTTCATTGTTAAAACTCATGGACGACACTATAACGGTAAAGACTGTATTTTACCTATGTGCGCGTGGATTCCCTGGCAATCAGGCGCGTCGGCAGGATGCGTGGCCGCGTCAGAATTTTCTGCGTACCCAAGGTCATTGCCATAAGATTTGCTGCCGCGACTCGTCCGACGGAGCGCAGCGGACCAGCCACAGTAGTGATACTGGGGGTAACCAGGGTGGTTAATTCGGTGTTATCGAAACCCACGACCATGACGTCCGCGGGCACCCGGTATCCTGCCTCACGTGCTTGTTGCATAAAACCGATTGCGACGAGATCGTTGAAGCACACGACCGCGTCCGTCGGGTGCTCCAACCAGCTGGAGAATCCGATGCGCCCGCCCAGGATTGTGGGGGATTCCACCTGAATTTTCCGGGTAGTGACGTCACGGACTAAACGTGGCGGCGCGGCCAAGGTCAACGGATGGTCGGTGCCTGCTGCGGTGTTGGGGTGTCCCGTGGTGTCCAGGAGGGCTCGCCAGCGCATAGAGTCTGCCCACGAGTTTTGGGGCCCAGAGAAGTACGTGATTGAATGCGCTCCGTTCGCCATGAGGTGTTCGGCGGCTTTGACGGTGCCCCCGTAGTTGTCCACGAGCACGCTCGCCACCCCGGGTACGGGCCGGTTGATAACCACGGTAGGGATTGCACGCGAGGTCTGCTCGATTGTGGAATTATCCAGGCGTGACGACGCCAGCAGCAGCCCGTCAACGTGCCCGTGCAAGGAGGTCAGGGCTTGTTTGGATCTTTCGACGCCTTCATCAACGTTGACGGCGAGCACATTCATACCCTGTTGGCGAGCAGCGTGTTCGGCACCGCGTAAGACTTCTTGGAAGAACGGATTAGTAATGTCGGCCAGCACCATCCCGATATTGAGGGTGCGGTGCATGGGCGGCCGGTGTTGGGTGCCTTCGGCTTTGTACCCCAGCTTGTCGGCGGCGGCGCGCACCTTTTCGGCGGTGGCGATGGAGACGCGCTCGGGGCGTCGCAAAGCACGAGACACCGTTGAGGCTGAGACCCCTGCCTCTGCGGCGATGTCGTAGATGGTCACCGAAGTGTGCTGTTCATTCATCGCGTTTCAGTATAGGTAGTCTGAACGTATGACGGAACACATTGCGAACCCAATCCCTGCCTATTTGCGTCGCCTTCTCGAGGAGGTCCGCGACCAGGACGGCGGGGAAGTGGCAGACTATATCGACGAACTCGCTGCGGCTGATCCGTCGAAGTTGGGTATCGCTTTGACTACCGTCTCGGGTCACACGTACTCGGCTGGAGATTGTGACGACGAGTTCTCGATCCAATCAATTTCCAAGCCCTTCGTCTACGCCCTTGCGCTCCAAGAGCATGGGCTTGACGCAGTGCACGAAATCGTGGGCTGGAGCCGTCGGGGGAGAAGTTCAACGAACTTTCGCTAGACCAGGATAAACGCCCGATGAACCCGATGATTAACGCAGGGGCGATCGTGGTTAACCAGCTAATCAATGGTCCCGATTCCACGGTGGAAGACCGAGTGGACATTATCGTCGACCTGTTCTCGCGCCTGGCCGGCCGGCAGCTACGCATGGACGCCGACCTTTCCTATTCCGAACTGAAAGGCGCTGACCGCAACCTGTCACTGGCGCACATGCTGCGTAGCTACGGCATGATTTCAGACCAAGCGCACGACGCAGTCCTGTCGTATACGATGCAGTGTTCCATCATGGTCACCGCCCGTGACCTGGCTGCTATGACCGCCACGCTGGGAAACGGCGGGGTGAATCCCCTGACCGGCGAGGTCGTTCTCGACGCCGAGGCGTGCCGCCTAGCCATGTCGGTGATGAGTTCTTCGGGTATGTACGACGGCGCCGGCCGGTGGATGGCCCGCGTGGGAATCCCGGCGAAATCGGGTGTTGCCGGCGGTCTTATCGGAACCCTGCCTGGCCAGCTCGGAATCGCCACATTTTCCCCGCGCTTGGACCCGCAAGGGAATTCCGTCCGCGGCCTGAAGATTTTTGAAAAATTCTCCGAGGAAATGGGCCTGCACCTGATGAACCCGCACCGGATGGGAGTCCATGCGGTGCGTAGCATGCAGCAGTACGACGACACCATGATCATCACCCTGCAGGGAACCATCAACTTCTCTGCAGCGGAGCAAATCTTGTACCGGATCTCCCAGCACGACTTCACCGCAAGCAAGCTGGTTTTGGACGTCACCCGCGTTATCACCGTCGACGACATCTCCCGCCACTTCCTGGCCAGCACCCTGTTAAAAATGCGCAAAGCTGGCCTCGAGATCAGTTTGTACGATCCCGAAGACCAGCTCCATGACCTAGTGCTCAGCGACGAATACCACGTTCCGGTGATCAGCGCCGAGCAGCGCAAAGCGGCCGAAGATTAAGCCTTCACATGGCTTAACCACCCGTCGGTGAGGTCAGCCAGAGCGCGGTATGTGCTGCTTGTCGCGTGCTCGCGCATCGCGTCGGTGACTAGGTGGGCGAAGCGCCCTAAGTGCTTCTCGACGAAGTTCTGAACCACTGCAGGCGCGCCGGGTTTATTCTGTCCCGCGAGTTCAGTGATGAACGCGATTTCATACCCGATGTGATCGTCGGGAATGTTGTCGTGGGGTACTGCGAACCCGTGCTTGCGGTACGTGTCCCGGACGGCGAAAGTGTCTTCATCCATGACGAGGTGGTCATAGGAAAAGTATGGGGACTCATACGGCACGGCTAGGGGGCGACCAATTCCGGTGAAGAGGTAGAGGTGATCGTGGGCTTCGTCCGCGGCGGAAGCGGGTGCTTCTTTGAGAAGGGCTAGGCCGCGGTCGGTGAGGTCGTCGTGAAGCGGCCACACCTCCAGCATCTCTGGGTCCTGGAGTGCTGCCCGCAGCTGTTCATCGGGTGCTCCGAGGTACAGGGCGGAGAGGACCCGCCCAGCTGCGGCGATGCGCTGGGCGGTGTCCTCGTCGAATCGATCGGGTAGGTCAGATGCCGACACGGTCGATGCCTCCGTAGAAGATGAAACGGCCAAGCAGTCCAGAGATAGTGATCAGGATGTACGCCGTGGTCACCATAATCAGGGTCTTCTTCTGATCAGACTGCGCCTGGAATACCAGGTAGAACGCCATGATCAGGGCGCCGATGATAAGCAATGCCAGCCGGATGACAAACGCTGTCAGGTTGAACTCGAACTGCGGTGGGTTCGAACCCTCGGGGCGCATGTAGTAGAAGAGGATGACCAAGAGTTCCAGCGGAAGCAGGGTCACGACGATGATGCCGATCCACTTCAGCGCCTGCGGGATAATGCGGGCGACGTCACGCTCTTCCTCCACAGAGTGGACCGCGTTGCGAGGCATGAGCTTGTTGACCAGCTTGCTGTCCTTGAGGAACGGGTAGGAGCTAAGCGCCACGCCCATCGCCAAGGCACCGGTGGTGAAAGCGGTGATGTAGAACTGGGCCGGGGTGGTCCAGTGGTTCCAGGCGGGGATTGTCGGCAGCATGTACAGGCTAGCCATGACGTAGACGAAGAAGAGTCCCCACACGGCGGTCACGACCGCCAGCGCGGAACGCCACTTCGGGGTCAACCACCCAAAGTACTGGCAGGCGGCGAAGGCAAAGCCCAGGCCGGCGAAGCCAATGCCCATGATGATTTCCTGGCTCAGTACTGAGTGATCCCACCCGCGTAGCACGTTTGGTGCATGCAACGGATTGCCCAAGTGGAACATCGATGCCAGGAAGGCGCAGATCATGATTGGGCCGATGGCGTACAGTGCGGGGTCGGCGATGCGGTCGATTGCGGAGGTATTAAATTTGGTGCGTCCGATGACCTGGATTAAGCCCAGGACGATGAAGGCACCCACTGCCATTTGGGCCAGCAGTGTAAACAGTGTTAGCGGCCATTCGTGTAAGTTCACGGTACCGGTCGCTCCTTTCGTGCTTGAGGCCGTGCGTTTCTTGACGGAAACGCACGAGGCGATTAATGGCCGTTTACTTCCATTTTGTTGATGACTTCACCGGATCCTTGGTCCCAGCGTTGCGCATCGCGGTGCGGGGTGACTACCAGGTTCGGATGCGTAATCGTGGGGTCAGGCAGTGGGGCAACATCGTCTACCCGGCCATATTTTGCACGTAATTCCTCAATGGGGCCCCAATCCAAGGCACGCGACGGGCAGGCGTCCACGCATGCGGGATTTTTGCCCTCGGAGCGGTAGTCGGCGCACATGTCGCACTTGGTCATCATGCCGATTTCTTCATTGAACTGAGGTGCGCCATAAGGGCAGGCCCATTCGCAGTAGCGGCAACCGACGCACTTGTCATGGTCGACTGCAACGATACCGTCGGGACCTTGGTGCATAGCGGTGGTTGGGCAGGCCTTGACACACTGGGGGTCTACGCAGTGGTTGCAGGCCATCGACGTGTAGTAGGTGAAGGCGTTCTGCTCGAATACGCCGTTGGCTACGTGCCAGTTACCGCCAGCGTATTCCACCACGCGACGCCAATTGACGCCAATGGGGGTGTCGTGCTTGTCTTTGCACGCAATCTGGCAGGCCTTGCATCCGTTGCACAGGTCTTGGTTGAAGTAAAAACCTAGGTAGCTATCTGGTTTGCTCATCGTTTATAACTTCCTCTTATGCCTTCTCTACCTGCACGAGCACGGTGTGCTGCGCGTTGCCTTTGCCCAATGGGGATGGGTTCCAGCTGGTAAGAGTGTTCACGGATGCGCCTTCGTCGACGCCTTGCTTGTTCGGATCGAACCAGGAGCCCTGCGGCACTGAAATCACACCGGGTGCGATACGCGGAGTGACGCGTGCGATGGAGCGGATGCGACCACGGTCGTTGAACGCGTAGACCAGGTCATCGTTTTCGATGCCGCGGTCCTTCGCGTCGAGGACGTTGATCCACAGGACCTGTGGGTGCGCGTCGTCGCGGAGCCAGTCCACGTTGCCGTAACTGGAGTGGGTACGGCCTTTAGTGTGGTGGCCGATGCACTGCAGCGGGTAGTCCGAGTTCTTGGCTGCTTCTTCGGCGCCTTCCCAGGTGGCCACGTATTCGGGCAGGGCGGTGATGCGGTTGCCGGGCAGAGATTCGTCGAATTCCCACTTTTCGTTGAGATCGTGGAGTTGCTGCGAATAGATTTCGATTTTGCCGGACGGAGTCTCGAGCGGGTTGGCTTCGGGATCCTCACGGAATTCCTTCAGTGGGATAACCGATTCGCCGGTGCGCTTGAAAATTCCTTTTTCCTTGAAGTCTTCGTAGGACGGCAACTCCGGAATATCCTTGCGGGACTGGTCGAGGGTTTCTTTAATCCACTCCTGCTGTGTTTTCCCGCCGGTAAACTTGTCGCGAATACCAAATCGTTCTGCCAGGTCAGAGACCACGTCGTAGATGGGGCGGCAGTTGTACAGTGGGGTGACCGCTTGGGAAGCGAAGATACCGTATTCCAGGTTGCCTGCCGAACCCTGCATGATGTAGTCATCCTGTTCGGCTGTCGACGCATCCGGAAGGACGTAGTCGGCGTACCGTGCCGAGGTGGTCATTTGAATGTCATTGACCACGATGAGTTCCGCCTTGGAGTCGTCGCGAAGCAGCTTCACGGTGCGGTTTAAGTCGCCATGCTGATTCGTCAACGAGTTACCGCCGTGGCACCACAGCATCTTAATCGGCACGTCGAGCTTGTCTTTGCCCTTGACACCATCGTGGATAGCGGTCATTTCTTCGCCACGTTCCACAGCGTCAGTCCAACCAAAGACAGGGATGGAGGTCTCGATGGGGTTGGTGTATTCGGTATTGAACGGGTAGGTCATAGGCAAGCTTGCCGACGCCTCCCGGGCACCTGTGCCACCGCCGGGAATACCAATCTGGCCGATGACCGCAGCCAACATGAAGATCGCGCGCGCCTGATTCTCGCCATTGGCATGACGCTGCGGGCCCCAGCCCTGGGTGATCGCGCATGGTTTTGCGGTTGCGATTTCTCGGGCTAGCTGGCGAATCTTCTGTGCGGAAACACCGGTGATTCGTGCAGCCCACTCCGGTGTCTTTTCGATGCCATCGGGGCCTTTACCTTCGATGTAGGACCGGTACGAGGAATTCTTCGCTGCTTCCTTGGGGAGAGTATGCTCGTCGAACCCGACGGTGTACTTGTCCAAGAATTCCTGGTCGTGCAGGTTTTCTTCGAGCATGACGTGAATCATGCCCGCAATCAGCGCAGCATCGGTGCCGGGGCGCAGTGCAACCCATTCGTCGCCAAGGCCTACCGCCGTTTCGGAGAATCGTGGGTCGATGATGATGGTCTTGACGCCATAATCTTGTTTGATCTTCTGGGTGACAAACGTCTCGCCACCGCCGGACATACGGGTCTCCAGCGGGTTGTTACCAAACATGACCTGCAGCTTGGAATTCTTCACGTCATCGAACGAGTTACTGGACACCCATTCGCCATAGTGGAACGGGTAGGAGGACGTAATCTGCGCTGTGGAGTAATCCGCGTAGAAATTCAAGTAGCCGCCGAGCAGGCTCATGAGGCGAGTAAACGCTGTGCCATTAGGGGAGTATCCCTGAGCAACGGTGCCGCCGATGGCGCCGGTGCTGTAGGCGATGTAGATAGCCTCGTTGCCGTAAGCGTCCAAGATATGCTTCATCTTGTCGGCGATCTCGTCAAGAGCTTGGTCCCACGAGATTTCTTCCCATTCACCGTCACCACGTTTGGTGCCTGGCTTACGCTTCAGGGGAGTCTTCAACCGGTCCGGGTTGTAGATGCGGTGGCGGATGGAACGCCCACGGACACAAGCGCGAATCTGCTGGCTGCCGATTTCATTATCACCAGTCTGCTCAGGCAAGACGCGAATGATTTGTCCGTCGCGGACCTGCAGGAGAACTGGGCAGCGTGAGCCACAATTGACGTTGCAGGCGGACATGACAAATTTGTCGTCCTTGGGGTCTGGTGTTTCTCCTTCGGCACGTGCGCTAGGCATTCCGAGGAACTGGGTTCCGGCTCCCACGAGGGCTGTCGTCGCACCGGCGGCGGCGCTCCATTGCAGGAATGTGCGTCGCTTCAGGCCAGCGCTAGCAGCGTTTTGGGGTGCGGAGGAAGTTGTCGTGTTCATCTATACTCCGACCTCTCGGTCCATCTGGGGGTGAAACGGGCATCACCCACTGATAACACTTAAGGCTATCGGAGTTATAGGAAGTAAGACAAGCGTACTGACCTGCGGAAATAGGTAAGGTATGCCTTTCTTATTATATTTCGTTAGGGGTGGGGCGGGGGCTGGGTGGTGCTGAGTTTGAATGGTGTGCGGGTTGAGGGGCCACAGCCTCGCCGCACCCCGCCGAGTGGGGAAACGCAAAACCCCCGCCGAGAAAACCCGGCGGGGGTGATATGGTGCGCCATCAGGGGATCGAACCCCGGACCCACTGATTAAGAGTCAGTTGCTCTACCATCTGAGCTAATGGCGCTTGCTGCTTTCTGAAGCGCTAGGCGCTCGCTGCAACGATGAATACTTTACAACTAAGCCTTGTTGTTGCAAAATCGGCAGGTCATTGCACTATTTTGCAGTGTGAGAACGTAGGTTGGTTGGCCGCCTGAGGCGTGCGCGTCGTGACGGTTGAGATTTAGCTGGGGTTGTCGCTGAATCATCTGGGGTGCTGTGGCGGGAATGGGGATGAGGTCAATCGTGTTGTGAAGGTATAACGAATTGGTTACGAAGTTGTGGACACGCTAACAAGGCCGGCACAGCCTGCGATTGACTAACTAGTGTGGACAAAAGTTGTTCGTAGATGAGGTGAAGGATGCGGAATAAGGCTCGCCACAACTCAACGGGGCGCACGTTTGTGCGTGGCTGGCGCTCGGCGGTGGCTGCTCTTGCGGTGGTCATCGTTGCTGGTTTAGGCGCGACGGCGTGCACTATTGACATGTCGACTGCCCGGGAAACGGAAGCTGCCCAGGAGACTCCTGAACCTAAGCCGGCACCTGAGGTGTCGGTGCGTAATAATGCCACCGGTGTTAATCCAAAGGATCCCGTGACTGTGCGCACTCAAGACGTGGCCTTACGCGATGTCACCATGGTGAATGAAGAAGGCTACAAGGTGGAGTCGGAGTTGTCCTCCGACAAGAAATCGTGGACGTCCGCTGAAACCCTGGGGTATAACCGCACCTACACCGTGACCGCGACGGATGAGAACGGCACGACGACGAAGGCCACTTTTAACACTATTGCCCCTACTGCGCAGATGGGTGTTGCGCTAAGCCCGCTGGAGGGCATCACGGTGGGGGTGGCCCAGACGATTGGTTTCCGTTTCGGCGACATTGTGCAGGATCGCAAAGCTGCTGAAGCTGCGCTGACGGTTAAGACTGAACCTGCCGTGGAGGGCGCCTTCTACTGGCTGAGCCCTTACGAGGTGCGGTGGCGTCCAGCCGAATTTTGGCAGCCCGGAACTAAGGTGAGCGTTAAGGCTGATATTTACGGTAAGGACTTGGGCAATGGTGTCTACGGTTCCTCTGATAACGCGACATCGTTCACCATCGGTGACGATGTGCGCACGATCATTGATGACGCCACCAAAACCATGACCGTCAAGCGTGGCGACGAAGTTTTGCGCACCATCCCGGTGTCATTGGGCCGCGATGTGGAACGCTGGGCCACTCCGAATGGCTACTACATCATCGGCGATAAGTACGATTCCCTTATCATGGACTCTTCCACGTTTGGGTATTCCATTGCGGAGGGTGGTTACCGCACTGAGGTTGATTACGCCACCCAAATGTCTTATTCGGGAATCTATGTCCATGCTGCGCCTTGGTCAGTGGCACAGCAGGGGAATACTAATACTTCCCATGGTTGCGTGAACGTGACGACGGAAGCCGCCCAGTGGTTCCAGAATACCGTCAAGCGGGGCGATCCGGTGCTGGTGCAGAACACTGTCGGCGGGGTCTTGAACGGGGCGGATGGTCTCGGCGACTGGAACATCGACTGGGAGACCTGGAAGGCTGGCAACGCTTAAGCGCTTCTCGACGTCCTTCCGGTCCCTTTCCTTAAACGAGGTAAGGGGCCGTTTCCTATGCTTAGCTCAACTTTTCCTCGCGTGAAAAGTCTAGGCAACAGGTGTAAGTTCTGCTACGGTAAGCAGTACATGTGCGCGTTGGTTGCACGAGGGGCGTTGGGGGAACCGAATTAGGGGGATTCCACGTCGAATAACTATGGGGAAAGTCCCCGTTCTTTGATCGCGTGGGAGGGAAGCGTGAAAACACTACGTGTATGCGTGGCCGCAATCGTGGCTGCGTTGTCTGTGGGCTTAACTGGGTGTTCTCCTGGTGGTTCGGAAGGTGGAACCGATGAGGCGCAGGCAGCGGTCAGTGTGTCTCCGGTAGCCGGTGCCGGGAAAGGCGAGAAGAAATCGCCAGATTTCTTGAAAGAACCACTCGTTGTGGGGGAATATCCTGCCCTGGACTTTTCGTTAGATGTCCCAGTGGTATGCAAGGAAATTCCCGTGCAGTTCTTGGAAGAGGTGTTGGATTCTCGTTTGAGCCTTGATATGTCTGACAAAGGCGGCTTTGCCAATGCCTCTGTCTGCAGTTTTAGGGATAAGGGCCCGAAAGAGAATTTGCCAGCCTATAGGTATTACGTGGCGATGGATATGGCACCCAAAGAGTCGGTGACAAAAGAGGGCGAAGTCCTACACGATAGCGTTTCCGCAAAGTATCCGGCTATGTACGCTCATTATTTCGAAGAATCAAGTCAAGCCTGTACAGCGTCTATACCAACTACGCGCGGCGCTTTACGCCTAAGTTACGAGCCGAGCTTGGGTGAAATGCAGTGGCCTCCGCAGCCGAAAAAATACTGTCCGCGCGCGGTTAGCACCCTTGAAAAATTGATTTCCGAATTGGGGGGATAATGAATTTTGAAGTAGATCAGCAATTTGTGGCTGATACGGTCCAGAGGCTCAATGCCACGAGCGAAGATCTGGACGGCAATGTTTATTCGACGCGAGGAAATGGTCTTGCTCGATTTTCACGGGTGTCTGGTCTTGACCACTATGGGCGAGTCCATAGTGACGTATTGGAGAAGCACCAATCATCTGCTCGAGGTCTCTTGGAGAAGTTCAGTGCCTACGTTAACTGGGTTTCGCAAACGCTCGGACGGAATACCCAGGTTGCGTTCCTGCAGGAAAACCTGTTTAAAGCTGTCCTTGGACACGCGGACGTTGGCTTTGACGCTAATGCTGAAGCCATCTCCTTTGAGAAGGCGCCACCTATTACCGCGCATCCTTTCGGGATAACACCAGCGGTGATTATTCCGCCGTTATCTTTCGGTGAGCTCGAGCAACAATTCTTAACCACGGATACGGCAGCAATGACCTCTGGCCAACAATCCTGGGAAGAAATCAACGCCGGTATGGCTGATCTTGCAGCTAGGTTCACCCAGCTTGCTGGAGATGTCAACACTGTCAACACCGGCCCACAATTTGACCGTGCGTCAGAAACCCTGGCTGATGTGGCAAAACTTGCTCATAACTTCAGTCTCAATGGTGCGGGTGTGCGCAGTGGGCTTGTCGGTATGCAGGCAGCACACGGGTGGGGTAGCCAATACGTTCGGGCAGCACATGCAGCGTTAGCACTTATCCCGGTTCCTGCTGAGCGTATTGCTGCTGAACAAGCATTGCTCCAGGCGTGGCCGCCGTTGTGGTCGGTATTTGCTGAGTTTTCCCGCCCACCGGTTGAGACTCTTATTGGTGCCCCAACGCAGAACAACGGAAACGGTGGAGTTGCTGAGGCGAAGACTGATGCTGTGGCTGTGAATTCTTTCCGTGAGGCTTTAGCTGCGATGACTCCGACGAGTCAGGCAGAAATTGAGCATGTTATGCGTGCTGCACCGGAATCGGCACAGTTCTTGCGCGCGGCTGCGGAGCCGCCTCGTATCACTGGTGGTGGGGCCTTAACGGAGATCGCGTCGCTTGCACCAGCAGCGCAGTCCGCGGCGGTGCCGTCATTAGGTGGAATGACACCGGGTATTCCGGGGAGCTTGGGTCCTGTGTCCGGGACGTCGCCAAGTACGGCTGCGAATGTGGGTTCTTTACCTGGTTCTGGTGTCCTGGGAAACGGTGGCATGGGAGCGGCCGGAATCGGAGGAATCGGTCAGGGCGGGACGCTGCGTGGCAACGTTGGCCCGGGAACCAGCAGGATCGGTAGTTTGGGCCACGCCGGCGCTCTTCGAGGTAATGCGACGTCGGGGGCTGCTGGAGTAAGTGGGTTGCACGGCGCAACAGGCGCCGGTGGTGTTGGTTCCCCGCGTTCAGGGTTTGGTGGCACCGGTTTTGGTGGGGCTGCTGCCGGTAGTCATGCCGGTGCTCTTGGTCGTGGATTAGGTGTAAGCATGACAGGCCCCGGCACACCCGGCGGAGGCGCCGGTACATCTGGTTTCGGTTCCGCTTCAGCATCCCAGGGTTCCGCCTCTCAGGGGGTGCGTGGTGGCCACCCGATGATGGCTGGTGGTGCACCGATGGGAGCTGGTGGTTCTCGGGAGAAGAAGCAGATGAAAGCGGTGACAAGTGTCGTCGAGAGGCAAGGCAATCTGAAGGCTTTGTTGGGTGATGGTGATCCCGTGGTCCCGCGTCTTATTGGACGCTAACGGGAAACACTGAAGGCCGGTACAACGTGAACGTTGTACCGGCCTTCATCTTTGGAGTGACTGATCACACGTTTGGTCTGTCGGGTGTACGATGCGTACGCCGTGCAGATTGTAGCGTTGTGTCAGCTGCTAAACGATATGTTCATCAGCCTCTTGCGGTTCATGCACCTCGATGGAGACATACCGGCGAACCTTTGCATGTTGCAAAAGCTTTGCAATAGTTGGCCTCGCAAAACCTATTTTTGCGTCAACCTTTGTCTGGCTCATCCCAGAACGGTGATAGAGCTTGGTGATAGTCAAGGAATCCCGATCACGTGTGTCCGTGTACTATACGTTAATACCGAGTGGGAGAGTTCGCGTACCGAAATATTATCAAGTTTGGTCTCGTCTTAATTCTCATCAAGCCACGAAGCCAGTTGGTGGCTGGCCTCGCGTGTCTCGTGGATCACCACGCCTAATTGTGTATCTCGCGCGGAGACAGCCAGCACCAGGTGGTCCAACGGGGGATACACAATCGATGAGAGCACGAGTACACCGTCAGGAAGCGCCACTGAGACCACCGCATCCGCCGTACTGTTGGCATCTGCATCGGGGTCTAAAAGCCGCACCTGCGAGTCCGCGACTCCCAGCATTGACGAATTCAACGCCGCCATCGCCGCCGCATCCTCCGGAGTTGCCAGCCCTAGCGAACAGATGTGTAACCCATCGCCCGTACCCAGCAGAATCGAATACACTCCGGCATTGTCGGCTCGGATCCGTGATAGGTACGGCATCGTCGCCCGCGCAATCTCATTGGTATCAAAATTCTGGCCTCGGATCTTCCGATGCCTGGCAGCACGATCACTCACGTCTATTCCTCGTCTTCCTGCGCGCTCATTGAACGCTCAATCGCCGCACTCGCCACCGTCACCACATCCGCGTTGAAACGTGGATCGGCAGTCATCACCGGGACTTGCTCTAAGCCCAACTCAGCCATCGCGGACCGCGCCCGATCGAGCGCGCCTTCTGTAGCAAAATTGATCGCCACAACCCCCCGCGAGGCTAGCGATTCCACCGCCTGCGCCCAGTAACGCACCTGATTGACCAGCCCCTCATCGCTGTCATCTCCGTACACCCACAGCACTACACCGGCACTCGGATTAGCCAACATCGACCTGCTCCGCGAAAACCGCTCATGTCCCGGTGAGCCAAACAAACCTACTACCCCGAATGGGCTGTCTTCCCACAGCCCAAAGTCGATGCCCACGGTCACCGTCGTCTTCTCCCCATCAGGTACCGACATAGCCGCCTCTGTGTTGATCGGCTCATGCGTCGCTAGAGTTCGCACCGCCGTCGTCTTACCTATTCCTGGGTCGCCGACGAATAACACCTCATGTGCTGACGGTGACCCAATGAAAGCCGTATCCAAGCGTTCCCGCAGTCCAGTGTTCCCATCCACGTGACGATGCCGAGTCACCAGTACCTCCTCACACCAACCAACTTGAACGTTTATACAAAACCTACCTTAGGAAGTGTAGGAGGAGTATATAAGGGTATTATTGCAATATCCGAGCTATCGCTTGGCTTATTCATAATCGTACGTAAGAAAAGGATAAGGAAGAAGACATGTCGCTCCAAGACGACCTTAACAACCTCCTCAATAGTATCGCCGACGACGTTGACGGCTTCATCGGCGGCTCCATCGTAGACCTCGACACGGGTATGTCCATGGCGTCTATCTCACGGCGCCCCGACTTCGACCTCGACGTCGCCTCTGCCTACAACTCCGAAATGGTCAAAGCTAAGCTCAAGACCATCTCTGCCCTGAATATTTCCTCCAACCTCGAGGACATGCTGCTGACCCTGACTGACCAGCTTCACCTCATCAGGATGCTCGACAACAATCGGTTCGTTTACATCGCCGTCGCCCGTGAATCCACCAACCTCGCACTCCTGCGCTCCGTGGTGAACTCGCACGCCCGCGTTTTGGGATGAAGAGTACGCGCCGCCGTACAACCTCCCCTTGATGGTGAAACGGACGTTGTAGTTGCCCCTGAGTACGAGCAGCCTGTCTGGAAGACAATGCTGCCGTGGCGATTGGGCAGGCGTACACAATCGAGGCGGTAGAAGTAGGCGCCGAGCCCGACCCAGCGTCGCCCAGCAGGCCGAAAAGCCACGCGTATCGCGCAGGTAGCCCCAGGACAACAATCTCAGGCCAGGCAGCCTTCAAGCTGTCCAGTCTGCTTCCTCGTTAGCATACAGCGTATAGGCCTGCCTCACAGGGCTGTACGCGCCGAGGCGCTGCCCGCGCGGCACTTCGAGGGGAGTTAACCTGTGCGCAGGTGATGGTAATGTACGGAATTTTTGCCGGGCAATATGGCCACGATGCCGTCGGAAAAACTTGAAACAGCCGACGCAACGCCAGGCTAGAGGGCGAGTTAGAAAGTGCCCCGGACAGGGTTGTGTGTCAGGACATAGTTGACACTTTCTAACAACCGGCGGAAACCAGTGGCAGTTGACACATCAGGCGGGACATTACTGACACCAATCGTCGGTATCAACCCAACATGTTAAAGAACACGCAACGATGAAAAACAAGAGCACCGTGGATCAAGAACAATGTTCTTAATTCACGGTGCTCACTGTCAACCATGTCGCGACGGATACTGTCAAGTATGTCCCGACTGATCACATAGGGGTGACTGACGGGGCTCGAACCCGCGACACCCAGGATCACAACCTGGTGCTCTACCAACTGAACTACAGTCACCATCGCAGCACTCTTCAACGAATGCAGCGAGAACTACCTTAGCCTATAAGCCAGTTAATGCAAAAACTGCTGGTAGGAAGCCGTTGCTTGGCGTGCAGCTTCCTTGGATTCGCTGCTGCTCGGGCCGGGTTCGTCGACGAAGACGGCGCGTCGGTAGTAATCCAGCTCCTGAATTGACTCCACAATGTCTGCTAGGGCGCGGTGCGCCATCCCTTTTTCCGGCTGGTTGAAATAAGCCTTGGAGTACCAGCGCTTGGTCAATTCTTTAATGGTGGAGACGTCGATCATCCGGTAGTGGAGCGCCTCGTCGAGGCGTGGCATGTACTTGCGGATGAACGTGCGGTCGGTGGCGATGGAGTTGCCGGCCAGTGGTGCGGGGTGTTCCGGGTCGCAGTGCTCCGCGATGAGGTCCAGTACCTTTTGTTCTGCTTCCTCGATGGATGTGGGGGAGGACTTGATGTCGTCGAGTAGGCCGTTGCTTTGGTGCATGGAGGTGACAAAGTCGTCCATTTCGGCAAGTTGTTCGTCGGTGGCGTGGACGACGACGTCGACCCCGTCTCCGAGAATGTTGAGGTTTGCGTCGGTGATAAGGGCTGCGACTTCGACGATAACGTGGCGCTCGGTGTCGAGCCCTGTCATTTCGAGGTCAATCCAGACAATGCGGTCATTTTTTGGTTTCGTCTCAGACATGGTTCCAGCATAGGCGCAGGGGATATATTCGGTATATCAGCCTGGAGGGCCGTCTTGCAGGGTGTCGCCGAGAGACGGCAAACCACCAATAATCGGGTATCACCCCGAAAGGGGGTACTACATGTTGTGTCCATAGGTTTATTGTCCCCGCTCGATAGGAGACTCAGTCCACCTATAGCCTTTAGGTTAAATCATATCTTTCCTGCGCCAATGACAAGTATGTAATTACCACCTAAAGTTGCACCTCAGGACAGCACGAAAAGTACTCATCGGAGAGCAGGGAGGATGCCAGCATGACCACTGAGCTGAAAATTGTGAAGAAGGATGGCCGCACTGTAGATTTCCGCCCGGCTAAAATTCTCAACGATCTCAGCTCGGCCGAAAGGGTCTTTGGCGTTCATTTTCACGCTCCGAAAAATGAAATTGTGGCGGCCGTCGTAAAGCAAGTGGAAGCCGCGCCGCAGCCACTGCCTTCCGCTGACCTCTTCCACATAGTGGAGAATGCCCTCGCGGAATCGCCGACGGTGCTCGCGGCGTTTAGAGAGTACAAGTCTCGGCAGTCGCAGGTCATCGCGGATTCTACCGATGTTACGCATGCCATTGAGCGCGTCGTGAATAAAGATGAAGCCGTCATGAGCGAAAACGGAAACAAGGATTCGCGCACTTTTACCACCCAGCGTGAAATCCTGGCAGGGGCTGTGACCAAGGCCAAGGGCTTAGAGATGTACCCGGAGGACATCCGCCGCGCGCACATCAAGGGCCTGATTCACCTGCATGACCTGGACCGTTCCCCATTTGGGGCGTTGCCCAACTGCTCGCTTCCGGACTTTGAGTACATGTTGGAGAACGGGTTTGTGTTGGGGAATGCGCGGATCGAGAAGCCGCGGTCCATCGGCGTGGCCGCGACCCTCCTGGTGCAGCTGCTCGGCGCAATCTCCGGCGAGCAATATGGCGGCATCTCCATCCACGAGATCGATCGCCTACTCGAGCCGTACGCCGAAATGACCTTGGAGAAAAACCGTGCGCTCTACGCCGAGGTGCTCGACAGCGCCGCTGAGGTCGAAGCCTTCGCCAAGAAGAAAACGCACAAGGACATTTATGACGCAATGCAGGCCTTCGAATACCAGGTCAACACACTGACCACGGCCGCGGCGCAGACCCCGTTTACGTCGGTGTCCTTCGGTATGAGTACTTCATGGTGCGGCCGTGAAATCCAAGAGGCGATGCTGCGCGTGCGTGAGAAGGGGATGAGCGGGGAGACCGCTATCTTCCCGAAGCTGCTCTACTTCGTTGATGAAGGCGTCAACCACGCCCCCGAGGATCCAAACTACGACCTCAAGCAGCTGGCCATGGAGACCTCCCGTAAGCGTATCTATCCGGATCTGATTTCCGTGCCGCGCATCCGCGAGCTAAAGAACGGTGAATTGATTACCCCGATGGGCTGCCGTTCCTTCCTGCACTATTGGGAGGATAAGGACGGCACATCGCAGGTCGTTGGGCGCAACAACCTGGGCGTGGTCAGCATCAACCTGCCCCGCCTTGGCATCCAGGCAGAAGGGGATTGGGCCACCTTCTGGGCGACTCTCGACGAAGCCTTGGACATCACCTTGCGCGCGTTAAAAATCCGCGAAGACGTAGTCTTAAGCGCTGATATGGAAAACGCTCCTGTGATGTACACCCAGGGCGGAATGGGTAATCCTGAAGGCAAGACCAGCGTGCGCGATTGGTATACCGGCGACAATGAGAAGCGTTCCTCGATCAGTGTCGGCTACATCGGTATTCACAACGCCATGGTCGCGATGACGGGTCAGGTGCGCTGGCAGGAAATGCCTGAGCTGCGCGAACGTGCGCTCGAAATTATGGCGCGCATCAACGCGGCCGTCGACCAGGCGCAGGCTGACTTCCATGCGTACGTGTCGGTGTACTCGACGCCGTCGGAAAGCCTGTGCGACCGTTTCGATGCCATTGACCGTGCCCGCTTCGGCACGATTCCTGGCGTCAACGACCGCGGCTACTACGAAAATTCTTTCCACTTCCCTTCGTATGTGGACACCGACCCGTTTTCGAAGATTCACTTCGAGTCCTCCTACATGGCGTTGGCGCCCGGCGGGTTCATGTACTACGTGGAAGCACCGAACCTGCAAGTCAACCCGTCCGCGTTTGAGGCGTTGTGGGATGAGGCCTTCGATAATGCGGGTTATTTCGGGGTGAACTCGCCAGTGGATGCGTGCTTCGTGTGCGATTTTGAAGGCGAATTCGGCTGCGATAAGGACGGCTACTTCTGCCCGCGCTGCGGCAATCGGGATGAGGAAAAGGCCTCCGTGGTGCGCCGTCTCTGCGGGTACTTGGGCGCGCCGATGAAACGCCCGGTCGTGGCGGGTAAGCAGGAGGAGATTGCTTCTCGTGTCAAGCACATGTGACCTGGACGTGCACCGTCGTTTCCGGGCGCCACACACACCGCCGGAGCGGCTGGCCACGATCGCGCGTACCGACGACCGCTCCCGCACCTGGGCACAAACCCCCGAATTTATGGTCGCCGACTATAAGCCGTTCCAAGTTCTCGACGGCGAGGGCGTGCGCTGCTCCCTGTACGTGTCTTACTGCCCGTTCAACTGCCTGGACTGCTACAACAAAGCTGCGCAAAAACGCAGCTATGGGACCCCGTACACGCCCGGTTTAGAGGAGCGCATCATGGCGGACCTGGGGCGCAATCACGTAGCGGGGCTGACCTTGGTGGGCGGGGAGCCGATGCTTTCCGCACGCCATCTGCTGCCTTTGGTTCGCCGGATTCGGCGCGAACTACCAGGTAAAACGGTGTGGGCGTACACAGGATACCTGTGGGAAACCCTGCAGCTGTTCACCGACGAGCGCCGGGAATTACTCGGCGAACTTGATGTGCTTATCGACGGCCCCTACATCGCCGAGGAGCGCGACCCCGGGAACCCACGCCCGTTTGTGGGAAGCGCGAACCAGCGGGTCCTAGACGTGCAGGAATCCCTGGCCGCGGGTGAAGCCGTGGAGTACGGCGTTTAAGACATCTTCGAGTACACCCACCCCATGAGTGGGGAGAGTGCTGCTGTGGGCAGGATTTGTGAGGTCACGTTCATAAACTTGCCGATTGGCCCAGGTACGATGCGGCGCTTGCCTTCTGCCATGGCCTCCAAAGTTTCCTTGGAGCAGGATTCGTAGGTGGTCCATAGGGCATCGGGGACTACTTTGTCCACGATGGATTTGTCTTCTTCGGCGACCACGGCGTCGCGCACGGGGCCGGGAGCGAGCAATGTGCAGGTCACGCCGGTTCCTTTGAGCTCGTAGTGGAGGGCCTCGGTGAAAGCGTTGACCCCGGCTTTAGTGAATACGTATGTGGCGTTGTTTGGGATGGGGACGTTGCCGGCGGCAGATCCCACGTTGCATATTGCTCCGACGCCGCGCTCGATCATGGGGTTGACCACTGCCTTGGTGAGCCGGAAGACGGCGGTGGCATTCAGGTTGAACTGGTCTTTTTCGTAATTCCAGTCCGCATCAGCGAACTTCCCGAAGCTGGCAATGCCCGCTGAATTAATCAGGATGTGGATGGTGCGGTCCGCGATGGCGCTAATAAGTGCTGTGACCTCCTCGGGGTTGGAGAGGTCGTGGGCCATGACGAGGACCTCAACGCCATGCGCCTCATGGAGCTCGTGGGCCAGCGCTTCGAGGACTTCGCGGCGGCGAGCCACCAGGATGAGATTGTGTCCGGCGAGTGCGAGGTCGCGAGCCATGGCCTCTCCGATGCCTTGGCTCGCTCCGGTGATGAGGGCGTAGCGGTCGGTGGCAGGTGCGGGCAGGCTCATGAGTGGTCCTCTCGGCAGATGTACGGGAAGTTGTGGTTCATGCTAGCAGCGTGGTCCGATACGGTTCGGTGGCGGTGTGCGGGGGTAGGAAAGGGGTAATTAAAAATCTTAAGCCAGTTTAAATCATAAGGTTAGGCTGGCCTTGCAAAGGTAATATTTGGGAAAGGTGAGCCTAAGCGTAGTCTTAGAGGTGCCGGTCAACGGACCGGATGTATGAATCTTTATCGTTGAAAGGCCGGAACCGTGTTCTTGGCAAACTTTCTCATCGCCTTACGTGAAGGCGTCGAAGCAGCCCTCATCGTGGGCGTGCTCGTCGCATTCCTCACGAAGGCTGGGCGCCGGGATGTCCTGCCCAAGCTCTGGCTCGGCGTTGTCGTCGCCGCCATTCTGCCGCTGGCCGCGGGCGCGTTTATGACATGGGGCCCATACACCTTGACCTTCCAGGCCCAAGAGATCCTTGGCGGGGTCCTTTCCCTCGTGGCTGTAGGCATGGTCACTTGGATGATCGTGTGGATGGGCAAAAGCTCATCTGCCCTCGTAGCAGGTCTGAAAGATCAGGCCGGTGCTGCCATCGCGGACGGTTCGAGCGGCTGGGCTTTGGTCTGGATCGCCATCATCTCTGTAGGGCGCGAAGGCCTGGAAACCGCCGTCTTCGTGTGGGCCACAGTCAAGGCCACCGCGCAAGGTGGTTTCGTTGCGCCGACCTTGGGTGTTATCACCGGTCTGGTCGTTGCCATCGTCATCGGCTGGCTGATCTACCGGGGCGCGGTAGCCATCAATCTGCGCCTCTTCTTCCAAGTCACCGCCTTCTTCCTCATCTTCGTTGCCGCCGGCATCTTGAGCTACGGCATTGGCGACCTCCAGGAGGCGAGCGTGCTTCCGGGTTGGGGGAATTGGGTTTACGACCTTTCGCCGTATTTCGACGGCCACATTCCGGGATTGCACCCGGATGCCTGGTGGTTCGTCTTGCTGGAAGCAATCTTCCAGTTCAATCTTTCGCCAACTCACCTCCAATTGGCGGGCTGGGCAGTGTACCTGTGCATCATGCTGGTGCTCTTCTTCTGGAACGTGAAGAAGGGTCCCCGGAAACGTCGTGAAGCAACTGCCGCCCCCACTGCTCCTGCCCAACAACCGGCCTAAGGTCGGCCACATTTTTGAAAGGAACGCTCACCATGCGCAAGCGTCATCTCTCCCTAGTTTTGCTCCCTGTAGTTGCACCGCTGGTCCTGTCTGGCTGCGTGGCTAACGAGCCCGCCAGCACCGAGGCCGCATCCGGCGAGGCTATCCCGGTGGAAATTACCGACACCACCTGTGGCATCGATGTGAATGAGGTCGAATCAGGGCGTGTGGCCTTCACATTGAAGAATGCCGGCACCGTGCGCAACGAGTTCGAAATCTTGGCCGAGGATAAGCTGCGTATCGTCGGCGAACGTGAGAACCTGGGCCCAGGTACCACCACCGATTACACTCTGCTCCTGCAGCCTGGCAACTACTACACTGCGTGCAAGAAGAACATGGTGGGATCGCTTGTCGACGTTCGCCCGTTCACCGTGACCCAGGGCTCCGGCGAGGCCGTCAGCGCTGATGAACAGGAACTCATCGACCAGGCGGTTGTCAACTACACCGCCTACGTGCGCGACCAGGCTGGTCAGCTGCTTGAAGCAACCCAGGCCTTCGCTAAGGATTACGCAGCCGGCAACGACGACGCCGCACGCGCAGCCTACGCGCCGGCGCGTATGTACTACGAGCGCATCGAGCCCACTGCTGAGGCTTTCGGCGACATCGACCCAGCTCTGGACGAACGTGAAGCCGATTACCAAGAGGCTGACGACACCGCTAACCGCGAGTGGACCGGCTGGCACCCAATCGAAAAGGATCTGTGGCGCCCAGAAGGTTTCACCGGTTGGGACGAGGCTAAGCGCCAGAAGCTTGCCGACAAGCTTGTCGAGGACACCCAGCAACTCTATGACCTGGTGTACGCCGATGACTTCGAGATCACGCTTTCCGACATTTCTAACGGTGCAATTGGCCTTCTCGAAGAGGTAGCCACCACCAAGATCACCGGAGAAGAAGAGGCCTTCAGCCACACTGACCTGTACGACTTCCAGGCGAACGTCGAGGGCGCACGCGTGGCGTACGGCAACGTCCAGGAGATTGCGAAGCAGAAGGATCCAGAGCTGGCTGATACCATCGAGGCCCGCTTCACCGCCCTGGAGAAGGAACTCGACCAGTACAAGGAAGGCGAGGGCTACGTCTCCTACGAGAAGCTGGACGAAGCGCAGCGTCGCCAGCTCTCCGACTACGTCGATGCCCTGCGCGTCCCACTGGCTAAGCTCACCGAGGCTGTCTTGTCATGAGCCCCCAGGTAAATCGCCGTCAACTCCTGTTAGGTGGCGCAGGTCTGGGCGCCCTTGCCGGTGTAGCGGCGGGCGGTTTCGGCCTGGGCCGTTCCCAGGCACAGGCGGAGGATGTCTTCATGGGCGCCGTGGATTTCCGGGGCGAACACCAGTCGGGCATCGTCACGCCGGCACAGCAGCAGATGATTATGGTCGCCTTCGACATGGTGGCCGACCGCCGCGCAGACCTCATCGACCTGCTGGAGAAGTGGACCCTCGCCGCTGAGCGCATGCAGGCCGGTGAGCTGGTCAACGATCCAAAAGCGCGCGACGACGTCCCTCCGGACGACACCGGCGAAGCCATGGACCTTGCACCGGCCGCGCTGACCATCACGTTCGGTTTCGGCGCAACCCTGTTCAACCACCCCGAGAAGGGTGACCGGTACGGGATCGCGGACAAGTGCCCGGAGATTTTGGCCGCTGGCATTCCACGGATGGCTGCGGAGAAAATCGATCCGGCGAAGTCCCACGGCGACCTCGTCGTTCAGATTTGCGCCGAGGACCCGATGGTGGTTTTGCACGCGATGCACCAGTTCAAGCGCATCGCGTTCGGCACCGCGTCGGTGCGCTGGATGCAGTTGGGTTATGGGCGCACCTCGTCGACGTCGAAAGACCAGCAAACGCCACGCAACCTCTTCGGTTTCAAGGATGGCACCGGCAGTCTGAAAGGGGAGGATCCCGCTGAGCTTCTCGACGGCCACGTGTGGATCCAGCCCGGCGACGACCAAGGCGATTGGGCCGCCGGTGGCTCCTACCTGTGCTTCCGCAAGATTCACATGATGATGGAAGTATGGGACGAGCTGGTGCTCAACGAACAGGAAACCATCATCGGGCGCAACAAAATTGAGGGCGCACCGCTATCCGGCGGAGAAGAGTTCACGCACCCGGACTTTTCCACCGAGGACATTGCCGAAGACTCGCACCTGGCAGTGGTCCACCCGGACAATAACGGCGGGGCGCACATGCTGCGCCGCGGGTACAACTACACCGAGGGCCTCACGGACCTGGGGCGCCTCGATGCTGGTTTGTTCTTCATCGCGTTCGTGCGTGACCCGCAGGTGAACTTCATCAACATCTTGTCCAAGATGGCTGGTGACCAGCTCACCGAGTATCTCCAGCACACCGCGACGGGCATGTTCATCTGCCCGCCGGGTATCCGCGAGGGGGATACCTTCGTCGGGCAGACGCTACTGGGCTAGTTGTTGGGCTAGTTACTGAACTAGTTTCCGGGGAAATAGGTGCCGCTTACCGTGACAATCGGGGCGGCACCTTTTGTCGCTTCGGAGTCATCGTAGCGGTCGCGCACAACCGTGACAATATCCTGCGGAAGGTCGTACCAGGTGGCCTGGAATGGTTCTTCGAAGGATAATTTTTCCAGGAAGAGGTACTTGCCCTGGTAGGGGATAGCTAGGCCGGTGTGTCCGATGAAGAGGAAGGCTTCGAGGTCCAGGGTGTCGTGCAGGTAGACGTCGATAGGCAGGATTTTGTCTTCGGCAAACGTGATGCCGTGCTCGGCCTGGTATTCGGTGATGGTGCTAGCCAGTTCTGCTTCGTTGGGTTCGTGGCTGGCGGCGATGCGCCCGTAGATGGCGTTGTACCTGTCCCGGTCGGCGCCGGTGAACAGGGCGGGTTCGCGGTCCATCTGCTCGTGGTCCATGAACAGGCCGGAGGTGTCGGCGCCTTCCGGCTGTGCGACGTCTATCGTGTGCCCGGCCAGCAGGTAGGTCAGCATGCGGCAGTTGACCAAGCGGGGGTTTTCCTGTTGGAGGGCTTCGACGGCCACGCCCGTCTGGTAATTCTGCGGATCGTCAATGGCGTCGTAGGGGATGGCCTCCGCGTAGCTTTCTGCCCAGGAGCGGAAGCCTGCGATCGCGTCTTCTGGCACACCAGCTTCCTGGAGTGCTGTTGCCACGAAGTCCACGGTTTCAGGACTGTGCACGGCAAAGGTGGTGCCGGGTTCCTGTGCTTCGATGATGTCGGCGTTGGTGCGGGCTTCGGTGGCTTGCGTGGTGGTGCTCGTTGTCGCTGCGGTGGTGGTTTCTGACGGGGTGGAATCTGTGCCGGCGCATCCGCTCAGCAGAAGAGCCCCTGCGCAGGTTACTGCGGTTGCTGCCCAGGTAATGCGTGACAATGCTGTGTGACGTTTCATGGTCTCACGCTAGCACGCGGACCAGGCCAGTATTCTTGATTTTTATGGAACTTCCCGAAAGAGTGCAGGCCAACAATGCGCGCCTAGAACGCATCACGGATACAAACGCACGGCTAGCCCTAGTGGCCGACCAGCTGCGTGACGGGTGGCAGACTTTAGCGCCGTTAATTGAGTATTACGAAACCCAGTGGCAAGACGATTTTCACACGTTTAGCGACGAACCGGTGGGCCTTTTCTCCGAGGATGGGGTGTGGAACGAGATGGGTTCCTTCTACCACGCGGTCAAGGAAATTGCCGAGGTCGCCGGCGAGATCGTCAAAGAATATGAGGGCGCGGGGGATTAAACCGCTCCGCGCCCTACCGTTTAGCGCAGCGGGTCGAACGGCTTGATGATGTCGTCGACTTCGCCGGTGGCGATCTGTTTGGCCAGCATCTTGCCGGAAATGGGGCCGAGGATGATGCCCCACATGCCGTGGCCACCGCAGGTGTATACGTTGGGAACCTTCGTCTGGCCGACTAGTGGCAGGCCGTCCGGGGTGACTGGACGGGAGCCTACCCACTCGTCTTCGATATCGGTCCAGTCGATGCCCTTAAACATCGGTTTGGTGGCCTTGATGATGGATTCCACGCGACGCGGCTGGAAGGGCTCGTCGGGGCCACGGAATTCCATGGTGCCGGCGATCTGGAAGCGGCCTCGCGACGGCGCCGGGGTACACGCCACGCGCGTTGCTGGCAAGTAGACGGAGTATTTGGCTTCCTTCTCCGTGGCGACGGTGAAGGAGTAACCGCGGCCGGCTTGGACGCGGGTGCGCACACCGAGGTCTTTGGCCAAACTTGGCATCCACGCACCGGTAGCGATCACGACGACGTCGGCAGGCAGCCATTCGCCGGTAGCTAGCTTGACTGCAGGTTTGCGGGTCGAGCGGACTTCGGTGACTTCGGCGCCGGTGGTGATGGTGCCGCCACGCTGGCGGATCGAGTCTGCGATGGCTTCGCAGAAGATCATGGGTTCGATGTAGCGCTGACCGCCCATCTTGTAGATGGATTGGATGCGGTCGCTGAGCATGGGCGCGTATTCGAGGGCGTCGGCGTTGGAGATTTCCTCAAACGGGATGTCTTGGCCGTGGCGGATGGCACCTTCGACTTCGTCGAGGAATCCCTTGGCTTCTTTTGGCTTCTCGAAGCCGACGATGAAGGGACCTTCGTGGGTGACTGCGTCGACGCCGCCGTCGATAAGCTCATCGAAGGCTCCCAGTGCGGCCTTGTCCGCCGGGGTCAGCGCGGCCATGGTTTTGTCCCATGAACGCTGGTTTGCGCGTGCCATGAACTGGGCGACGAACACCCACAGGTTGGGGTCGATGCGGGTAGGGACGTTGAGGGCGGCGTCACGGTCGAGGAGCGCGGTCGGCCCGTATGCCCACAGTCCGGCGTTCGACAGTGGGATGGTCTTGCCGGGCGCGAGCCAGCCGGCGTTGCCCCACGAGGATCCGGCGGCCACGCCGATGCGGTCGAGCACCTCTACCTCGTATCCGTATTCCTGCAGGTACCACGCGGTAGATAGGCCGGTCATGCCAGCGCCTACGACGAGTGCTTTTGCCATGTGTCCCTCCTTTAAAAAAGTGTGATTGTGATTCACCTACTATCGCCTAAAAAATGTGTCCTGGCTAGCAAAGTGCTGGAATCCGCCGCGTATCGGGTTAGATTGCAAGAAACCGTTATGAAGCGCTGGGAGGGTGCATGAATCGTCCGCTCGATGAGGTAGATCGCTCCATACTTCGCGAACTCAAAAACAATGCACGCCTTCCCATCGCAGAGCTGGCCACCAGGGTTCGGGTCAGCGAATCCACAGCTCACCGCCGCTTAAAGGCGCTTATCGACGCTAAAGTGATTACCCGGTTCACCACAGAAACCGCCCCTGCGGTAACAGCTGACGGGGTGGAAGCCCTGGTGAAAATCCGCCTCCAATCCTCTGCGCGTGCTGGTCTCACCTCGTTCTATACCTTCCTGCGCACCCTGCCGGGCGTGGAGCACGTGTACTTTCTCGCCGGCGACGTGGACTTTGTCGTGCACATGAAAGGCACCGGGGCCCAGGCGGTGCGGCACTTTGTCTCCGAAGTGATTAGCTCGCGCCCCGAGGTTTCAGAAACCAATACATCCCTGATCTTCGAGCACGGAGATGGAACCCATATATAAGGAAAGGAGGGCAGCGGTAAAAACCGCTGCCCTCCTTAATCCCGTGAGGTTTAGAGTTGTTCTGCTACCTGGTTACGTGCAGCAACCAGGTTCTCCAACGACGCCGTGGTTTCTGCGTACCCGCGGGTCTTCAAACCACAGTCTGGGTTGACCCACAGCCGCTCTGCGGGAACGTGGCGCAGCGCCGCCTTAATCAAGGTGACGAGTTCTTCCACGGACGGGATACGTGGGGAGTGGATGTCCCACACGCCAGGTCCGATGTCGGAGTGGAAGTTGTCGTTAAGGTCGGTGAGCAGTTCCATGTTGGAGCGCGCAGCCTCGATGGAGGTCACATCCGCATCGAGGCCAGCGATGGCGTCGATGATCTCGCCGAACTCCGAGTAACACAGGTGGGTGTGAATCTGCGTGGTCGGCTTGGCTTCCACTGCGACGAGGCGGAAGGACTGCACGGACCAGTCCAGGTATTCCTTCTGCTTGTCTGCGCGCAGCGGCAACAGTTCGCGCAGGGCAGGCTCGTCGATCTGGATGATGTCAATGTTCGCGGCCTCCAGGTCACGGACCTCATCAGCGAGAGCGACGGCGATCTGGTTAGCGGATTCTGCCCATGAGATGTCGTCACGCTTGAAGGACCATGCCAGGATGGTCACTGGGCCGGTGAGCATGCCCTTGACCGGCTTGTTGGTCAGCGACTGCGCGTAACCGGACCACTCAGTAGTCATGGCTGCGGGACGGGAAACGTCGCCGTAGATGATCGGCGGACGCACGCACCGGGAGCCGTACGACTGGACCCAGGCGTTCTCCGTGGAGATGAAACCGTCGAGAAGCTCTGCGAAGTACTGGACCATGTCGTTACGCTCAGGCTCGCCGTGTACCAGAACGTCGATGCCCAGTTTTTCCTGCAGTGCGATGACGTCGGCAACTTCCTGCTTCAGGCGCTCGGTGTACTGCTCTTCGGTGATCTCGCCGGCACGGAATTCCTTACGCGCCTGGCGGATCTCCTGGGTCTGTGGGAAGGAACCAATGGTGGTGGTTGGCAGAGTCGGAAGGTGCAGCTTCTCCTGCTGGGCCTTCTTGCGCTCATCGAAAGCCGGTTGGCGTTGCACGCCCTGGGAAGTCAGGCCGGCCACGCGAGCCTGTACCTCACGGTTGGTGGTGAGGGTAGATTCTGCGCGATCGCGAACTACCTGGTCAGCGCGGGCGAAAGCATCCTTGTCGCGGGTATGTAGCGCAACGAGTTCACCAATCTTCTCATCAGCGAAAGCCAGCCATGGCTTCACCTCAGCCGGGAGATTAGATTCCAGTTCCAAGGTGTGCGGGACGTGCAGCAGGGACGTGGTGGTAGAGATTGCAACGTTGTCGTGCTTCTCGCGGAGGCCGTCCAGAATGCTGGCGCGTTCGGTGAGGTTGGCGCGCCAGATGTTGCGGCCGTCGATAAGCCCAGCAACGAGCACCGTCTCAGGGCGAACTGCCGCGGCGACGCGCGCAGGGTAATCAGGCTCTGTGCGCAGAGTGGCAGGGGAGAGGTCGACGTGCAGTGCCTCCGGGGCAGCTGCAGCGAGCGCATCCAGGCCTGCGTGGAGTGCACCGAATGGGCTGGTAACCAGCACCTGTGGGCGCTTTTCTGCGCTGAGCAGGGTGCCGTAGACCTGGGAAGCCAGCTCTGCGAGCTCGGCGTCGGGAAGGTCGTGGTCTGCAACGAGTGCAGGCTCAGCCAGCTGAACCCACTGCGCGCCGGCAGCGTCGAGGGCTTCAAGAACCGTTGCATAAGCGGCAGCCAGGTCAGCGGCGCGGGAGAAACGGTCGTCCCCCTTTGCCAGGGCCAGGACAGTGATCGGGCCGACGAGGTAGGGGCGGACGGTGTGGCCGGCAGCGCGCGCTTCCTCGAAGAGGGCGACAATGCGCTCAGGATTCGGGGTAAATTCCTGGTCGGCGATCTCTGGCACCAGGTAGTGGTAGTTGGAGTCGAACCACTTGGTCATTTCCAGCGGTGCGGTCTGCGCGTTGCCGCGGGCGAGGGTGAACTCTTCGGTCAGGTCCTTCGCCTGGAGAACGCCCGTGGTCAGGGCGGTTTCCAGAACTTGGTCGTAGTACGCTACGTCGGCTGGGATGGCGTAGTCCTCGGTCAGGCCCAGGTTCTTCAACTTGTCGTAGTTGGCTAGGCGAAGTTCATGCGCCTGCTTGGTGAACTCGGCTTCGTCGATACGGCCCGCCCAGTATGCTTCGAGGGCTTTCTTGAGTTCGCGGTGGGCTCCGACGCGGGGGTAGCCCTCAATGGTGACCTGTGGGAAAGTCATGGGAAATCTCCTTGAATAGGTGCTGCTCAGACGCGTGCGCGCCACTGGATATGCAGCAGTTGAGGTAGCTTTTCGCGGGGGCTCCCGGTGCAAGCGGTGAAAGTATGGGAAAGGTTTAGGTGGTGATGCGGTCGAGCAGATCGACGGTCACATCCACATGGTTGTGCGTGTAGATGTGCAGCCCGCCGGCTCCGGCAGCCAGGGATTGCGCCGCAAGCTGAGCCGTGAGCTCCATACCGACCTCGTACTCGTTCTCCGGGCCGGCAGCTTCGAGGGCTGCGCGGATGTGGGAGGGGAGTTCGAACCCGGAGAGCTGGGCCATCTTCTCAGCCCGGGCCAGCGAAGTCACTGGCATGATCCCCGGGATGAGCGGGATGGTCACCCCTGCTGCGCGGGCGTCGGTGAGCATCCGGGCGAATTGCTCGACGTCGAAGTACATCTGGGTAATGGCGAAGTCTGCGCCCGTATCCTGCTTCAATTTCAGGATGCGGATGTCTTCTTCCCAGTTCTCTGATTCAGCGTGTCCGGCCGGGTAGCACGCCACCCCGACGGCCAGGTTGCCGCCGGCGAAGCGGCAGGCCTGCTCGCTTTCTAGCTCGCGTATCGACGCCACCAGGTCCGTTGCGTGTTGCAGGTAACCCTCCGGCAGTCGGTCCAAGCCCTCGGGGAGATCCCCGCGGAGGGCGAGGAAGCCGCGCACGCCGGCGTCGATAAGCTCCTGAACCCCGTCGCGGATTTCCGCTTCGGTGCCCGCGGTGCAGGCCAAGTGGGCCAGTGGGCGGACGCGCGAGTGTTCAGTGAGGTGCTTGACCAGGGCGCTTGTGCCTTCCAGCCAACGGGAGCGCAGGGAGGAAGTGACGGCGATGTAGTCGGGATTGTAAGCGGTCAGGGTTTCCACGACGTGGTCCATTTTGGAACGGTCGTCGGGGTTGCGGGGCGGGATGACCTCGAATGAGAGCGCGAGGCGTGCCCATTTCTGTGTGTTCATGGCCTGCCGCGAAAAGATTGCAGAGTCACCCGCAATCTTGTCCGAGGCGGCCAGTGCTGTTGCGCACATGGCGGTGTCCTTTTCTTCAAGATGTACGTTGCAGGGCTCTGCGTTACGTTGGTTTTGAAAGGTAGCACAGCGCGTAGAAATCTGAACAGAGCTGTCTATAGGTGCGATTTTTCCATAGCGGCTTTGACCAGGGCTTTTGGCGCATAAAAGGTCTGAATTAAATTGTCCGCGCGAGGTGGGTGAAGGGGTCTTGCGGGGCCGGAATAGGTGAACCTTCAGAAGCGTTGTAGGGTGTAAGTACTTGAAACTTCAAATGAAGGAATGCAATGCCGATTTTCCCGCAGAACCCACACCCAAGCTCCCTCAAGCCACGGCCTGCCGAGGATCTCCTCGCCCCAGAAACCGCCATGGGGGCCGTCGAACTCCTCGTGCGCGACCTCGACACCGTGTTGAATTTTTATCACGAAGGAATGCTTCTCGACGTCATTTCGCACGACGGTGCCACCGCCGTTCTAGGCAATGGCGGGGAGCCTTCTGTAATCCTTAAACAGGTTGCTGACCTGCCGCCTTTTGATCCGCGCGGCGCCGGACTTTTTCATACAGCAATCGTCTACCACGACCACGCCAGCCTCGCGGCAGCGGTGTACAACGTGGCCCGCCGCTACCCGCGCTCCTTCCAGGGAACCGGCGACCACATCTATTCGCAGGCTTTTTACTTTGGAGACCCCGAAGGAAATGGCGTGGAACTCTACATTGATCGCCCCAAGGAGCAGTGGCGCAAGGAGGATAACGGCCTGTACACCCAAGCCACCCTCGCGATGGATCCGAACCAGTACCTGCACGATCACCTCGACGAAGCAGCTTTGGGCACAGCACGCTCGACGCTCGGGCACGTGCACCTACAGGTGGGAAACGTAGCCCAGGCTCGAGATTTCTACGCCGGCATCATGGGCTTCGAAGTGACCGGTGAACTGGACACTGTCGTCTTCGTTTCCGCAGGCGGATACCACCACCATATCGGGCTCAACGTGTTTAACTCCGCAGGTGCCGGGCCGCGCGCAGCTACGTACGGCTTGGGTCGGGTAGACATTGACGTCCCTACTGAGGACACACGCGGCGCCCTAGCGGAGCGGCTTAAAGACCACGGTATTGCCACGCGTGACGACGGCCGCACCCTCGAATTCAACGACCCGTGGGATTCGGTAATCCGGGTAAAAGTGGCTGCTTAAATCCTTGGGCTACGCCGTTTTGTTACCGTGACAAGAGTTGGTTAATGGTGCGAAGGGCGTGGTGACGATGGGAACGGCTAAGTGGGTGGTGGGAGGGCTTGCAGCCGGGATGTTCGCGCTCTCCGGTTGTGGGGGCGCGCCAGATAATCAGCCGGCTCCCGCCCCACGCGTTACCGGCACGAATCTAAGTGCCGCGGAATCTGAATCGTCCGCGCAGGGCGACGCCCCTGTCGAATCGGATGAACCGCAGTGCGATGCATCCCTGTCGAACCCCCTGTATGCTGCATCGCAACTTCCTATTGTCGATGGGGGTGAGCAGCAGCTTACCTTCGACATTATCGACGACCACTTCGATGCATGCGCCGAACTGAGTTGGTCTGTCATCGCCGGCGGGGTAGGGCCAGGTAATTCGCAGCGCCAGGGCGTCGTCTTTTTTACACACGGAACTCCGGTTACGGCGCCGGCGCCGTTGCTGCAGGAAGAAATTGTCGCAGTAGAGCGGCTAACCAGCACTACGGTCAAGGTTTCCTACGAAATACTCGTTGGCCCGCGCGCTGCGGCCACCACGATTCCAGGAACAGCGACTTTCCAGGTTGCTGGCGAAGGCCAGCTAGCGGTGGTGGAGAATCTACTACCTAATGAAGCTAACGAGGCTGGAATCCAGGTGGATGTGAGTGGCCTGAAGTAGTTACGGCCGCTTACTTTTGGTGTAAAAATAAAAGCGCCCCCAGCAGGATTCGAACCCGCGACACACCGGGTAGAAGCCGGTTGCTCTAATCCACTGAGCTATGGGGGCAATGCTAGTGCATGATTGCATTAGCGCTCATATCTTAACCCATCGCTTTGTGGGCTTGGATATGACCTGCTCTCCGGTGTTCGAACAACACTGTTTTCTGGTGTCCGGGGTGGCAAGTAGGCTGTCCCATATGGTTGAACAGGTAGCGGATAAGGGCGTGCAGGGGTCGAAGGTAACCTCGGACGTCGAGAAGCCTTCTGTGAAGTCTTCATGGCCTTTGTATATTTTGTACGCGCTCATCGCAGGTGTGGTGGGCGCGGGTATTTCGTGGGGTTTCCTTTCTGATTCGCTCGCTGCCTTGGGCATCCCTGATCCGGGTAGGTTTACTACAGCTGGCCTGCCATTTTTCCGCGCCGCCAGCTGGATGGTTGTGTCGCTTGCCGTCGGTTCATTCTTGGCGTCTGCGTTCTTGATTTCACCACGGCTGCCTGGCGAGGACAATGGGAAGATCCTGCAGGCCAGGTTAACTGTCGACGGCCACCTTGCCGCCCGCACAGGCTCCGTAGCGCTTATCGCGTATGCGTTGATTGCGCTGCTCATGATTCCGCTGACACTGTCGGATGTGTCGGGAACTCCGTTCGCGCGTACCCTGCAACCGGATATGTGGTCCGTGGCGATCTCGCAGGTTTCTACTGCTTTGGCATGGTTGTGGGTGGCGCTCATTGCCGGGGTAGTGGGCATCGCTGGCTTGTTTAGCCACAAGTGGTCGAGCCAGCCATTGCTTTTCGTGGGCGCGATACTGTCCGTCATCCCATTGGGTATGGAAGGCCACTCCGCGTCCGGTGGCGACCATGACTACGGCACCAATTCCTACTTGTGGCACCTGGTATTCCTGGTCATCTGGGTTGGCGGCCTCATGGCGCTCATCGCGCACTGCCGCCGGCTTGGGCCCGGTATGGCTACGGCGGTGCGTCGCTACTCCACGCTGGCACTCATTTCCATCATCGTGATGGCTGCGTCCGGCATCGTCAACGCACTCATCCGCGTCGAGCCGCAAGACTGGTTGACCAGTACGTATGGCCTGATCATTGTGGCGAAGATGGTGGGCGTCGTGGTTCTCGGCGTATTCGGCTACGTGCACCGCTCGCTTGCGATCCCACAACTCAAGCGTGGGGACGCGGGCACGTTCCGTCGAGTAGCAATCGTCGAAGTGGCCATCATGGCAGCGGTGACGGGCATCGCAATCACAATGGGGCGCACCCCGCCGCCACCGCCACGCGACCCCAACTTGAGCCCCATGGCCATCAAGGTCGGGTTTGACCTCTACGAGGCACCTACGTTCTGGAACGTGTGGACGATGTGGCGCTTCGACATCATGTTTTCCGCCATCGCAATCGTGTTGGCCGCGCTGTACATCTATGGCGTGGTGAAGTTGCGTCGCCGCGGCGAAGAATGGCCGGCCATGCGGACCTTCTGGTTCCTGCTTGGCTGCTTCACCCTTGCGGTCATGATGAGCTCCGGTATGGGCATGAACATGATGGCCCTGTTCTCCATGCACATGGTCGTCCACATGGGTCTGACCATGGTGGTTCCCGTATTCCTGGTACTCGGCGCGCCGTTGACGCTGATTATGAAAGTCGTCCCCCCAGGACCTCCGGGGACTCCGGGTATGCACGAATGGGTGCAGGCCCTGTGCTCCAATCGGTTGATCGCGTTCATCACGCACCCCGCTGTGAACACCATCCAGTTCGTCGCCTTCTTCTACTTCCTGTACATCACGCCGCTGTACCCAATCTTGGTTCAGGACCACGGCGGACACGTGGGCATGAACTTCCTGTTCCTGATCTCCGGCTACATCTACTTCTGGGACATGATCGGCGTGGACCCCGTCCCGAATCGGCGCAGCCCCATGGTGCGGCTCATGTGGCTGGTCTTCTCCATGCCATTCCACCTCTTCTTCGGTGTCTACCTCATGCAATTGACGGACATCATCGCCTACGACTTCTACTCGCAGCTCGGGCACCCGTGGAACCCAGACCTACTGCAAGACCAGAAAGTCGGAGGCGGAATCGCCTGGGCTTCCGGGTCCTTCCCGCTAGTCGTTGTATTCGGCGTCCTCTTCTACCAATGGCGTAAAGACGACAAGCGTCAGGAAAAGGAATACGACGCCCACGCGGACGCCGAAGGCGATGATGAGATGGACGCATACAATCAGTGGCTCGCCCAAATGAATCAAGGGCGCGGCGAATAACAGGGATGCGCCCTGAGAATAAGGCCACTACGACCACCCGCACACACGCGCGCAGTGTTAATGCGGGTGGTCTTGCTTAATGAGGGGGATGGTGACGTCGTCGATAATGTCCTCGAGCACATTCTCCGGCACAGGGCCGCGGTGGGTAATCATGGCGTCGCGAAGTACCGAAATTCCTGCACGCGCCCTGTACCGGGAATCCTCCCCCGGCGGTATTTCGCCTCGGTCAATCGCGCGTTCAATGCACCGACGATAAATAGTGAAAGCGGTGGTGGGCAGAATTGCGGCGATGGCGCTGTCCTCTGGCTCCATATCGACTCCGGAGAGGTGGAGTCGAAGAAGCGTGAAGGAATCATCAGCGAAGGAGTTGGCTAGCTTGTAAAAGTCCAGTAAGTCCCCGCGCAGCGAACCTGTGTCCTGGGGGTTGAGAGTGTTGGACTGCAGGAAATAATCGATGGTGGCACGCACCAGCTCATCTTTGTCTGACCAACGGCGATAGAGCACAGCACGCGAGGTGTGTGCCCGAGTAGCTACCGCATCCATGGTCATGTTGGAATAACCACTTTCGATGAGTTCTTTCCATGCTGCCTGCATGAGGGCTTGCTCGAGTTCAGCCCCGCGACGACGTTGTTTCATCAGCGCCTCCCACGTTTTTGGACATCATACACTGTAGCGCCACCTCCATAAAGGACACACAATGCGGCTCCAGGTTGGGATGAACGCAAAGTTATCCACAGGTGTGATGCAGGTCCAGCCAAAAATAGGGGGTTATACACAGGCACAAAAACTTTCCCACCACTTTGGTCGGGGCTTGGGCCACGATGGAATTACTTCCTCACAGCACAGTCACGTGCACGAGGAAGATGACATGACACGACACTTTTCAGGAGGGGGACTATGTCTAACCATCCCATCACTATTTCGGGGAATCTCACCGCGGACCCGTACCTCACGCGGACAGGAAACGGGGCATTCGTTGCTCGCATGCGGGTAGCCACCAATCGGCCGTATAAAGCGCAGGGCAGCGACACCCAATGGAGCTACACCGACCAGCTCTACATCGATGTAGACGCCTGGGGCGATCTCGCGTACAACTGCCGTGGCAGTTTGAAACGCGGCATGCCGGTTATCGTGCAGGGCGTGCTGGTCACGGATTCGTGGAAGGATCCGGAATCCAATCAAAACCGCAGTACCATCCGCATCCGTGCGCGTTCCGTGGGCATGGACCTTAGCCGCCACATGATCAATAGCGCCCAATCCATTGTGACGCAGTCTGTGGGAGATAACGGTGTTGAAATGCCAGTCATCAACATCAATAAGGAGTTGATTGACAAGGATCTCACGGCACCACCTGAACAACAGGAACCAGATTCCCAGTTTGGGGGCTACGACTCCGCATCGCAGAGTGGCACCGTGCAGGAAGACCAAGCGCGTGAACTCGTTGGTGTGGGAGCCGGTGCAACCAGTTCATCGGGGGCAGCCGTGGCCGAGGATGGTGAAGAAGCTCCGTTCTAAAAGTGTTGTCTTTCGGGGGAGGCAACAGAGATCGCAACAGGCTCTGCAGCGGAGTGCGCATTCGGGGGAAGGCGCACTCCGTCGCATCTGCGCACCGTGCCGCGCCGCGCTTCGCGGTGTCGCGCTGCGACGTGCCGTGTGCCGTGGCGAACTGCGCGTGGCTACCACGAATGTTCTGCTTACGGTAACCTCTCTACATGAATTGAAAAGTCCACGTGGTGTGGGCTTATCTCCGAGTTAAACAAGAGGGGAAACATGGCAGAATTCATCTACACGATGAAGAATGTGCGCAAGGCAATCGGCGACAAAGTCATCTTGGACAACGTCACCATGGCCTTTTACCCAGGCGCCAAGATTGGTGTTGTCGGCCCGAACGGCGCCGGTAAGTCGTCGCTTCTGAAGCTGATGGCTGGGCTGGACCAGCCGTCGAATGGTGAAGCCTTCCTGGACCCGGGTGCTACCGTCGGAATCCTTTTGCAGGAGCCTCCTCTGAATGAGGAGAAGACTGTGCGTGGCAACGTCGAAGAGGGCTTGGGCGACATCTTCGAGAAGAAGCAGCGTTTCGAAGAGATCGCTGAAGAGATGGCGACCAACTACACCGACGAGCTCATGGAAGAGATGGGCAAGCTGCAGGAAGCTCTCGACGCCGCCGACGCGTGGGAGGTTGACTCCAAGATTGAGCAGGCGATGGAAGCGCTGCGCTGCCCTCCTTCGGATGCCCCAGTAACCAACCTGTCCGGTGGTGAGCGCCGCCGCGTAGCGCTGGCGAAGTTGCTGCTGTCCGAGCCGGACTTGTTGCTTCTCGACGAGCCTACGAACCACTTGGATGCCGAGTCGGTGCTCTGGCTCGAGAAGCACTTGCAGGACTACAAGGGTGCTGTCCTGGCCGTGACCCACGACCGTTACTTCCTAGACAACGTTGCAGAGTGGATCTGTGAGGTTGACCGCGGCCAGCTGTACCCCTACGAGGGTAACTACTCCACCTACCTGGAGAAGAAGGCCGAGCGCCTCGAGGTCGCGGGCCAGAAGGATAAGAAGCTGCAGAAGCGCCTGCGCGACGAACTCGCCTGGGTCCAGTCTTCCCCAAAGGCACGTCAGGCGAAGAACAAGGCTCGTCTGGAACGCTACGAGGAGATGGCTGCAGAGGCCGAGAAGTACAAGAAGCTGGACTTCGAAGAAATCCAGATCCCAACCCCACCACGCCTGGGCAACAAGGTCGTGGAGGTGGAGAACCTGCACAAGGGCTTCGACGGCCGCGTTCTGATCAAGGATCTTTCCTTCACCCTGCCGCGTAACGGCATCGTGGGCGTTATCGGCCCGAACGGTGTGGGTAAGTCCACGCTGTTTAAGACCATCGTGGGTCTGGAGGAGCCGGACGCCGGCACCGTGTCCGTCGGTGAGACCGTCCAGATCAGCTACGTGGACCAGAACCGCGAAAACATCGACCCAGAGAAGACTGTCTGGGAAGTTGTGTCCGACGGCCTGGATTACATTCACGTCGGCCAGAACGAAATGCCTTCGCGTGCGTACCTGTCCGCCTTCGGATTCAAGGGCGCTGATCAGCAGAAGCCGTCGAAAGTTCTGTCCGGTGGTGAGCGTAACCGCCTGAACCTCGCGCTGACTCTCAAGCAGGGCGGCAACTTGATCCTCCTTGACGAGCCGACCAACGACTTGGATGTTGAAACACTGGGTTCCCTGGAGAACGCGCTGCAGAAGTTCCCAGGTTGTGCTGTGGTTATTTCGCACGACCGCTGGTTCCTGGACCGCACCTGTACCCACATTCTGGCCTGGGAAGGCAACGTGGAAGAGGGCAAATGGTTCTGGTTCGAGGGCAACTTCGGCGACTACGAGAAGAACAAGGTGGAGCGTCTTGGCGAGGAAGCTGCGAAGCCTTCCCGCGTCACGCACCGCAAGCTCAGCCGCTAAAGTAAGCGTGCTTGGCTGAAACAGTGAGCGTTCTACCCCGTGTGGGGAGAGCGCTCATTTTTGTATCCACACGTATATGATGGGGCACTAATCGCCACCCGAGTAGCCTCCGTCGCCGTCGGTGGCGTTGTCTCACATGCGAAAGAGAGTTTTTCATGACCTTCCCGACCGGTAATAACGAACACGTCCACGTGGCAACTATCCCGTTGCGGTGGTCGGACTTTGACCGTTACGGGCACCTGATGAACGCTAACTACATTGAGGTCGCGCAGGAAGCGCGCCTGCAGTGGGCGAACGATAGTTTCTCAGCCCATGGTTTGGAGGTGCCTGCGTTCGTCGTCCGCCATTTGGATGTGGACTTCATGAAGCCTCTGCTGCCTAGTGCGCAGAATTACGCCACGGTGGAATCTCAGGTCGTTGAGGTTGGCCGTACCTCGTTGACCACGCGCCAGGAGATTAAGGATCACCAGGGTCGCGTCGCGTGTGTGGTGGAGACCGTGCAGGTGGCCGTCGATGTGGAGAAGGCTGCGCCGCGCGCGATTACAAGCGATGAGAAGAAGGTCCTTACCCAGGTTGCAGACTCTGCTCAGGACGCGCAGTAACAGATGGCAGGTGAGTTCCTGACTGTCACCGCCGGCGCGCCGGGTCTGCGGACTTTGGCTAACCGTGCGGTGCGTGTCGACGCTTCCGCCTACGCCAGGTTCCAGCGTCTGGAAGGGGACGCGATCGATGTCTTCGTGACAACCCCCTTTAACGTGGTCGCTAGCCGTCGCATCCGTGGCGCGGTCTCCCGCGACGGGGCAGTGGTGTCGGCGTCGCGCTTGGCCCAGGAATTGCAGCGGGTGGAATCGCCTGAACCCACCGCGCAACAGCTTGATCTGGGCACCCCGATGGATCCTTCGTGGCCTGGGGCTTTGCCCCCGGCGTCGGGTTTCACGCTTCTCGACGAGATCCCCGTGGACGTTGCAGCCCGCCTCTCGCAGCAGGGCCAGGATTTGGCCCGCCAGTTTTCGGGCCCGTTGGGGCCACCACGCAGCCTTCTCGACCAGACAGTTCTCACGGTCAAAGGTGGTGACAAAGCCGCGGAGGTGCCTATGCGTATGATCTTCGCGTGCAGCTCGCTGGGCTTAATTCCGGGGTGGTCGGCGCCTATGGATGTGCCTCGTTTCCTGCGCGTATCCACTGTGGGGCGGTGGACACGCCTCGATGCGCCGTTCGGTAGCGTCTATCACTCCACTAAGCTGTCGCTGTTTTAACCGGCAGTGTTGATGACCATCCCGGCGACACGTTGCATGTGGTCGAGGAGGGCGGCGCGGGCTTCGTCGGGAAGCTTGTCTGCGGGGATATCAGCCATGGATGCTTCCATGATCTCCAGCCAGCGGAGGGCGGCGTCGCGGGTAATGGGGAATGGCTGGTGCCGCATGCGTAGTCGGGGGTGGCCGCGTTGCTCGGAGTAGTCGCGTGGCCCGCCCCAGTATTGGGTGAGGAATGCTTTGAGCCGCCATTCGGCGCCGTCCCAGTCGTCGTCCGGGTACATGGGGCCGATGAGGTCGTCTTCTTTGACGCGGGCATAAAAACCGGCGACTAACGCCTGGAAGACGTCGTCGCCGAGGTGCTCGTATAAAGACTGTGGGTGCATGGGCACCCAGGTTACCCTTTTTTATGCTTCTTCTTTGCCAGTGACAATGCCGATGCCGTTGGGGTAAGGGACGGTAATTCCGTTGGCCTGCATGTCGGCCAGGATGTGCCCGTTCATGAAACGCTGGACAGCCCACTGCTGGCCCGGCAGCGTGGTAACGCTGATGCGGTAGGAGAGGGAGTCTGCGTTGAAGTCGGAGACACCGTTGAGCTCGGGCTCGCTGAGGATGAAGTCCTTGATTTCTGGGCTCTTGGCTGCTTCCTTCGCGGAGTCCAAGAGGACCTTCTGGGTTTTCTCAGGGTCGTTGCGCAGGCCCACTGGGATTTGGAGGCGGGCAATTGCGTAGCGGTCAGAGAAGTTGCCCACGCGGAGGATTTCGCCGTTGCGGATGTACCAGAGGGTACCGTCCACGTCGCGGATGGTGGTGATGCGCAGGGAGATGTCTTCGACGTCGCCGACGATGTCTTCTCCCACGTCAATCGTGTCACCGACGCCGTATTGGTCTTCGATGAGCATGAAGATGCCGCTGAGGAAGTCCTTGACCAGGGATTGTGCGCCGAAACCAAGGGCAACACCGACAACACCGGCGGATGCGATAAGTGGTGCGATGTTCACGCCGATTGTGGACAGGATGGACAGGCCGGCCATGACCCAGATGAAGATCGCTACCGCGGATTTACTGACTGCCGCTAGCGTGCGGATTCGCGATTGACGCCGCTTGGCCTGGGTTTGAGCCATAGGGTCGTAGTCGTGCTCTGTGGCGTCTGGCGCATGTTTCCGGTTGGTAAGCCGTTCTTTGACCTTGGTGAATTTGCTTTCGGCGAGCCGGTCGATGAGACGCCGCAGCGCCCAGTGGGCCACGGACGCGATGAGGACCGTGATGAGGATAAGCAGTGGCTTGGTCAGCAGCCACTCGCGGGCGAGGTCTGATTCCCACCAGTTGGTGACCGATTGCACGGCCTCTTGGGTAGCGTCACTGACTTGCTCAGTGATAGCCCCGTCTGAATTTTCTTGAGCGAAAAATAAGGTTTGCATACTATTCATAACTTCTCCCAGAGTAGCGACAAGCCCACATCTTCGCAGGGGCCGCCAATACGCCCAGCATGAATTTAATTCCCCGCACAAATGGACCGCTTAGTCTGTTGTGGGATAGGGTTGGTGCGATTTGTTTCACGCTAAGGAGGCCTCCTATGTCGAATGACCACACCCACCAGACTGACTTTGACCGTGCGGATGCTGGGATTACGGCTCGTCGTGAAGCTGCTTTGAAAGCCCAGGCTGAGCGCAGCGGCGGCCTGAACACCCGTGCCATCCACGCTGGTTACACCCCGGACGGGCAGACGGGGGCGATCAACGTCCCGATTTACGCTTCGACCACGTACGCGCAGGACGGTGTGAACCAGTTGCGCGGCGGTTTCGAGTATGGGCGCGTGGGAAACCCCACGTTCACGGCGTTGGAGCAGGCGGTCGCTTCGCTGGAGGGCGGCGCTTTTGGCCGCGCCTACGCGTCCGGCATGGCGGCTACGGACACAATTTTGCGCGCCCTTCTGCGCCCGGGCTCGCACATTGTCCTCGGTGATGATGCATACGGTGGCACTTTCCGGCTTATCGACGTCACCTTCAGCCAGTGGGGCGTCGAGCACACTGTGGTAGATACCACGAACCCGGAGAACGTCGCAGCTTCGCTGCAGGATAACACGGCTGTCGTCTGGTTGGAGACGCCGACGAACCCGCTGCTTTCCATCACCGATATACGTGCGGTCAAGGATGCGATGGGGGACCATCCGGCGAAGTTGGTCGTGGATAACACGTTTGCTTCCCCGTACCTGCAGCGCCCATTGGATTTGGGGGCGGACGTTGTGTTGCATTCCACGACGAAGTACCTGGGCGGGCATTCGGACGTCGTGGGTGGTGTCCTTGTGCTCAACGACGCCGAACTGGACGCGGAGCTGCTCTTCCTCCAGGGCGGGGTGGGCGCTGTGCCATCCCCGTTTGATGCGTACCTGGTGTACCGCGGCATTAAGACGTTGGGTGTGCGCATGGATCGGCACTGCGCGAACGCGCAGGCGGTGGCCGAATTCTTTGCGGAGTACCCGAAAGTGAAGAAGGTGTACTACCCGGGCCTGAAGAGTCATCAGGGCCACGATATTGCCGTCCGCCAGATGAGCGGTTTCGGCGGGATGGTATCCATCGAGTTGGAAACCGAAGAGAAGGCGAAAGCATTCTGTGAGGCGACGGAATTGTTCTGTCTTGCTGAATCTTTGGGCGGGGTGGAGTCCCTGCTGGAGCATCCGACGTCGATGACGCACCAGTCTGCTGTGGGTTCTGCGTTGGAGGTCCCGCGCGAGTTAGTACGCATCTCAGTAGGCATCGAGGATGTTGAGGATTTGCTCGCTGATCTGGAGCAGGCCTTAGACCGCATTTAGCCCTACACTGGGTGGGCATGACACAGCTAAATACACCCTTAAAGATTGCAGTAGTCACTGGCGCGACCGGTGGGATGGGCAAGCACATTGTTGCCGACCTTGCCCGCGACCACAAGGTGTACGCCTTGGGCCGTAACCAGGAGACGTTGGATTCCCTGGAACGTACCCATGAGAATGTGACGGCCCTCCGCGTGGATATGGTGGCCGACCTCTTGGACCAGCCGGCCTCGCAGCTGCTGCACCATATTGCAGAAGATCACGTTGATGTGTTGGTCCACGCGGCGGCGGTTGCCGACCAGACGCGGGTAGAGGATGCCCATCCGAGCATGTGGCGGGACATGTTCGACCTCAACGTGACTGCCCCGGCCGAGTTAACCCGCGTACTTTTGCCTCGTCTGCGCGCCGCGCAGGGCACTGTTATTTACATCAATTCTGGGGCAGGTCGCGGGGCGCATCCGGGAAACGTGGTGTACGCAGCCACAAAGCACGCCCTGTACGCGCTTGCTGATGCTTTGCGCAAGGAAGAGGCGCATGCGGGGGTGCGCGTATCGACGGTCGCACCTGGCCCCACAGACACGCCGATGCTGCAAGGTCTCCGCGAAGGGCAGGAATACAATTCTGACCACTACATCGACCCGGTAGAGGTGGCGCGTGCCATCCGGACCGTCGTCGATGCGGGGCCGACGACCCAGCTCACGGACGTGCTGGTGCGGCCCCGCATTGAGCTAGCTGACCGCTAGCGGGTAGCTACGCGCAGCAGGGAAGCGGCCACTTGGTCCGTTTCCTGCAGCATGAGGGGATCGGTGCCCGGCATAGGGGAGATGGTGACGTCGGGCATTTGGCCGCCGGTGCCGGTGGGGATCCCCACGAGGTGGACCCGGGGGTCCTCGGTGCCGTCGGCGCGTACGAGGGCGCGGGTCTGCGGGTTAATTTCCGGGGACCCGGAGGGGGCGAGCGCCCCGTCGGTGGTCACGTTGTTGAACGTGCGTGCGCGACCGGCGTCCTCAATAGATACGGATAGCGGATCGGCTGGGCGTGCGGTTGTTGGGCTATGCATCCAGGCATCGATCAGCGCGGTAGCGTCCACGGTGTCTTTCACCTGTGCGGTACTGACGTGGAAGCCGGATTCGTCGGCGGCGAGGGTGGGGCGTCCGCCGAGGAGGGTGACCAGGCCGGCGTCGACAAGCGCCAAAAGTTCCCGGGTCCTGAACAGGGGAGGTCCGGAGCCGACCATCTGGCCTAGGCCCATCATGCGCTTCAGTGGGCCGCGGCGGGATTCGGCGGTGTAGACCCCGCGCGCGCCCAGGATAGATACGGGTTTCCGCGAGGCGGAGATCGACCAGAGACCGGCTTTGAGTGGGGAATCCCAGGCTGCAACGGCTTCTGTGATGTCCGCTGCCAAGCTGGTGGCGATGTGCTCGGTGACCTCGGCGGCGGATCCTTCAACGCCGTCCAGCTTGTCTAGCCAGGAGGTTAGGTCGAAGAAGTGCTCGGCGGGGACGATGTCTGCGAGGCGGTCTTGGATACTATCCGCATCGCCTTCGTCGATAGCGCGCACGACCTCGTCTAGGTTGATAACACCAGGGGATACCCGATCGAGAGTGCGATAGTAGGCCTCGTGGGCGTCGCGGATAACGGCGGGGAGGACCTCTGTGCCGAAGTCGATGCTGGCTAGTTCGGTGCGGTCGGACAGTTCCGTGATCACCTTGTGCAGTCGCGTGAGGTCCGCTGTCGGAGGAAGCGACTTATATTCAGACTTTGGTAGGTACGGGTAGCCGCGACCGGATGTGACGTAGACGTGCGGTTCCTTCCCGGAGGGGTGGTAGACCAACCCGGAGCGGGTATCAGCCTCCTCAAAGGTGCCGCCGCGGCCCTGGGTGAGCAGCGTGAGGGCGTCGAAAAAGCCCATTCCTAGCCCGCGCACGATGACGTCTTGGCCCGGCTGGATGGTGGAAAAGTCCTGCTCTACTGGGTTGTTGGGGCGTACCCACGTGAACTCGGGGTGGGCCTGTGTAAGTGCAGCGAGCTGCTGCTCTTCGGGCGTATCGCCGGGGCGGACCCAGCCTGTGGCTAACACTGTGGCGTCGGCATGGAGGGAGGAGCCGTCGGAAAGCGTGATCACGTCATGGTCGTCTACTTCAGTGATGCCCACGGCGCGGTGGGGCACCTCAATCAGTTCCACGTTTTCTGGAAGTAGGCCCTGGGCTACCGCATACACCCAGCGTAGATAGGCACCGTAGAGTGCGCGGCTGGGATTGGATTCCGGGCGGGTTGCTTCCAGCTCGGGGCCGAATTCGGCGATGAGGGCGTCTGTATCTGGGCGGAAACGGTCAAAGAGCTCCACCTTGGCGGGGCTCATCGTGTCACGATCTTTGCCTAGGATAAGGCGAATCCACTCGTATTGGATGGGGCCTTCGACGACGGGGGCGTTGACCGTTGCGCCGGGTTCGGTGAAGAGGGTCACTGCGCCGGCCAGGGTATTCATGCACAGCAGTGGGGTCTGGGTGGTTTCCCAGATGCGTCCGGCGCCAAGCTGGGCGTCATCAATGAGATAGATGCTTAAAGGTTCAGTCGGCGCGTAGGCGGCGATTCGCTCGATGATGGAGATGCCACGGGGGCCAGCTCCGACGATGGCTATGGACGGCTTATTTTCACACATGGTCACCATAATAACCCGCGACGTATGAACCATGTGGTCTGCCATATTTGTACCGGTCGGTCTATTAGTGTTATGTTCATGGCGCTTCACATTTCAACAAACTAATAAGAGTGACCTCACCAGCAAATACGTACTACCTATCCGGTCTGATGGGGTCCGTCAAGAACTCAGAGACAACTCAGAGACAACGCGGAGAACTGAAAATAAACCATGAAACATAGTCTTTCCAGAGCGGCGCGGCGCGCAGGCGCGGTGCTAGCAGCGGTGGCGGTGAGCGCGGGGCTCGTTGCCTGCGCAGCCCAGGAAGAAGGGGCAGGCCACACGCCCGCCGACGGCACCTGGGATTCCATCACCTATTTAGAGCCCCAAACCTTTAACACCTTGTACCCGCCTGCGGCAGGTTTTTACCCGAACGGCGTCATCGTGAACCAGATAACGGACCGCCTGCTCTACCAGGACCCGGAGACCCTGGAACTCAGCCCATGGATCGCCACGGAGCTCCCGGAAGTGAACGCGGATGCTACCGAGTACACCTTCACGATTCGCACGGATGTCACCTACTCCGATGGCAGCCCGCTGACCGCGCAGAACGTGGTAAATAACATCGACTTGTACGGCTTGGGCGATAAGTCGCGCACACTGACGTCGAGTGAGCAGATTACAAATTATGAGCGCGGCGAGGTCTTAAGCCCCGATACGGTGCGTTTCCACTTCTCCGCGCCGGCTCCGGGTTTCGCCCAGGCAGTCAGCTCCTACAACGCTGGATTGCTTTCCGACGCCACCATCGCCAAGAACAACCAGGGCTTTGCACCCGGCGCCGCCACTGAGATCAGCGGCTCCGGCCCATTTACCATCGTGGAGGAGGAACTAGGGACCTCCCTGGTCTTGCAGGCCCGCGAGGATTACGCCTGGGCACCACCAGCACGTGAACACCAGGGCCCTGCGCGTCTCGATGAGATTCGCCTTGTTGTCGCGCAGGAGCAGTCGGTGCGAATCGGTGGCCTGGTTGCCGGCCAGGCTGACATTGCCCGCCAGATTGATGCTCCAGAAGAAAAGCACCTGGAAAACGCCGGGTACGAGGTCTTGGCCGCCCCGACGAACGGCATGAATAACCAGTTGATGTTCCGTTTCCGGAATCCGAAGGTCTCAGATATTCGGGTGCGTCAGGCAATTATTCACGGCATTGATCGCGAAGAGATCTTGTACACCTTGTTCTCTGATTCTTACGTGATGGCCACGTCGTCCATGGCCCGCAAAGGCCAGGGCTACAAGGAGCAACCGGCGGAGGCCTACGCGTATGACCCGGAGCGTTCGAAGAAGCTTCTCGACGAAGCCGGCTGGGTACCTGGCCCGGATGGAATCCGCGTCAAGGATGGCTTGCGCTTGAGCCTTAACGTCAACGAAGCGTTGCCGCAGCCACGTTCGCGTGAGGTAATTACGAAGATTCAGGAGCACCTGCGCCGCATTGGTGTGGAGATCACGTTGAACCCTGGTGACAACGCCACGCAGAACGCGGACTCCCTAGATTTTGAGAAGATTCCGTTGCGCCATTCGATGGTGGCGCGCGCGGACTATGACGTCATCAAGTCGCTCTACCACTCGGATAACCGCAACGATTTGCTCAACGGCTTCGACGGCACGGTGGCCGATCAGCACTTGGATGATCTGCTGCAGGGTATTGCCTCGAGCCCAGATGAGAAGCGCCGCGCGGAGCTTTCCGGCCAGGTCCAGGATTACTTGACGCAGCAGGCGTACGTCTTGCCGCTATTTGAAGAGCCGATTGTCTACGGCATCGCTCCGTACCTGAAGGGCTTCGGCCCGGAGACGGTTGGGCGGCCCTCATTCTATGAGGCCTGGATTGACCATGACCTCAAGGAGGCACAGTAAATGACGTCTAAAGATGTTCTGGTACGTATCGGGCAAGCGGTCGTCGTACTGTTTATTACGTTCACGTTGGCGTTCTTCCTGCTGTCGGCATTGCCGTCCGACGGCGTGATGGCCCGTTATTCCAGCCCCGACTTGGGGCTGAGCTTGCAGGAAATTCAAGCTATCCGCGACGAACTAGGCGCAGACGAACCGCTGATCGTTCAGTACTTCGCGGTGCTGGGCGGTTTCTTGACCGGTAATTTTGGGTATTCCATCGAATCGGGCACCCCGGTTTCGGCGCTCATGGCCGACGCGCTGCCTACGACGATCACGCTTGCTGCTATCGCTTTCGTCTTGGCGCTGATCGTGGCGGGCGCCATTGCAACGGCAGCGTATTTCTCCCGCTGGAACTGGTTGACCACGCTGATCCGTTCCACCCCGGCGCTCATGATTTCGCTGCCCAGCTTCTGGGTGGGCATCATCTTGATCCAGGTCGTGTCCTTCCAGCTGGGGTGGGTCCCCGTTATCGAGCCGACGCCAGCGCAGGCGTTCATCCTCCCAGCGCTCACCTTGATCGTCCCGATTTCGGCACCGCTGGCGCAGGTTCTTATCCGAGCCGTGGATGAGGCGAAGAATGCCCCATACACGCACACGGTGGTTGCGCGCGGTGCAAGCCGCAGCTGGGTATTCTTCCGCAACATCATGCGCAACGCGCTGCTTCCAGCCGTAACGATGGCCGGTTTGCTTTTCGGCGAACTCGTCGGCGGGGCAGTGGTGACGGAAGCCGTCTTCGGACTCCAGGGCGTCGGTTCGCTCACTGTCGACGCCGTGGCCTACCGAGACACCCCAGTTCTGCTCGCTGTCGTGGTTTTTGCGGCAACGACGTACGTGATCATCAACCTCATCGTTGACCTGCTGTACCCGGTCATTGATCCCCGCCTGCGCGCCACGAAGAAGACCGCTGCGGCGGCACCGGCGGCAGTGAAGACTACTCAGGAGGTTCAGGCATGAGCGCCCACCTTGTAACACCTACGCGCCCGGGCCGGAAGGGGCGTCGTCAAGCAACCTCTGTGTGGACTCCCGGCACCATCCTCGCGGCCGTGATCATGGGGGTTGCGCTCCTGGCAGCGCTCTTGCCTGGCCTTTTGACCAGCAGGGACCCGATTTCAGGAAGCTTCGTGCCACTGCAGGCGCCGAGCTGGGAGCACTGGTTCGGCACGGATTCCGTGGGCCGCGACCTGTATTCGCGCGTGATTTACGGCGCACGCCAGTCGCTGTCGGCAGCAATCCTTGCGGTGGCTATCGGCCTGGTCGGGGGCACAATTCTCGGCGTGATTGCCGGCACGCAACGTCGCCCGCACCCGTGGATCGATGCGGTGATTATGCGCATTGTTGATGTCCTCCTATCCATCCCTGCGCTGCTGCTGAGCCTGTCCATCATTATTGTGCTGGGCTTCGGTACCTTGAACGCCGCGTTCGCCGTAGGTATTACCTCGATTGCAACGTTTGCTCGCCTTTCGCGCTCCCAGGTGATCTCGGTCGTGGAGAGCGACTTCGTGGAAGCGGCCTACGGCTCCGGGGCGACGGCATGGAAAGTGCTCACCCGGCACATCATTCCGAACTCGCTGACCCCCGTTCTCGCGCTGGCTGCAGTCCAGTTCGGTTCTGCCATCCTCCAACTGGCAACCCTGGGCTTCCTGGGCTACGGCACTCCGCCACCAATCCCGGAGTGGGGTCTGCTCATCGCCGACGGCCGCGACTACGTAGCCACCTCGTGGTGGCTGACGGTACTGCCCGGCGTTGTCATCGTCGCTGTTGTGATGTCCACCAACCACCTCGCTACCGCACTTCGAAAGGGGCAGTAACCATGGATTATTTAGAAGGTGTAGCAACCCAACTGGGCCGCCCACGCCCAGCAGCCTCGAAGACCTTGCACGGCGAGCCACAACTGAGCATCCGTGACCTTGAAGTCACCTACCAGCCCACACGCGGAGGGGACCCGGTGGCAGCGGTGCGCGGCGTGAGCCTAGATGTTTACGCCGGTGAAATGACTGCTGTGGTTGGCGAATCAGGTTCTGGTAAATCCACCACCGCACTGGCTGCACTAGGCTTACTGCCTGGAAACGCCACCATCGAACAAGGCGCAATCACGCTGCTTGGCAAGGACGTGACCAACCTATCCAATAAACAGTGGCGCAGGCTGCGTGGGACAGATATTGCCCTTATTCCGCAAGACCCGAACAATTCTTTGAACCCGCTCAAAACGATTGGTGCTTCGGTCGGGGAGGGGCTGGCGATCGCGCGCCGGGGGAGCGCGGCTGAGCGTAAGGCGCGTGTCCTGGAGCTCTTGGACCAGGTGGGCATCGATGACCCAGCGCGCCGCTACGACCAGTATCCGCACGAATTATCCGGTGGCATGAAGCAGCGCGCGCTCATCGCGGCTGCAATGAGCTTGGAACCCCAGGTCATCATTGCGGATGAGCCGACGAGCGCGCTGGACGTAACCGTTCAGAAAGTCATCCTGGACTTGCTCGACGACATGCGCCACAAGCTGGGGCTGGGGATCCTGTTCATCACGCATGATTTGGCGGTTGCCGGTGACCGGGCGGATCACGTCGTCGTGATGCAGCAGGGCCAGGTGCAGGAATCCGGGCTGGCGGCGTCGGTTCTCACGAACCCGCAGGCGGAGTACTCGCGCAAGCTGCTCGCGGACGCCCCCTCGCTGTCCACTCCGAAGGTGCAGCGTACTGCGCCAGTGCAGGCGCTTCACGACGCCCCGCTGGTCGATGTCCGCAACTTACACAAAGAATTCGGGGACTTCACGGCCGTCCAGGACATGAGTTTCACCGTGGCCCGCGGAACTACCCACGCAATCGTAGGCGAATCCGGCTCGGGTAAGACGACAACCGGCCGCATGATTAGTGGTTTCACCCGGCCGACGTCTGGTTCAGTGACCATTGCCGGCACGGATGTTACTGCTTTGTCTAAAGAAGAAATACGGAAGTTCCGTTCCACGATTCAGTTGGTGTACCAGAATCCGTATTCTTCGCTGGATCCGCGTCGCACGATCGCGCAAAGCATCGCGGAGCCCCTGGTAAACCTGACACAGCTGAAAAAGCCCGAGATTGCGGCAAAGGTGGAAAAATACTTGGATCTGGTGGCCTTGCCGCTGGATGCAGGTGCCCGCCGGCCGGCAGAGCTCTCGGGTGGGCAGCGTCAGCGCGTGGCGATTGCGCGCGCGATGATTATCGAGCCCGAGGTTTTGGTCCTCGACGAGGCGGTGTCCGCCCTCGATGTGACAGTGCAGGCGCAGATCCTGCAGCTTCTCGACGATTTCCAGCGCGAATCGGGGGTGACCTACCTGTTTATTTCTCACGACCTGTCTGTGGTCAGGCAGATCTCGGACACCGTGTCGGTGATGTACCGTGGCCAGCATGTAGAGCATGGCGCTACGGCCGATGTCTTTGAGAATCCACAGAGTGATTACACACGCACACTTCTTGACGCGATTCCGGGGCAACGGTATAGAGCCGGTGAACTTAATCTAGGGCTTTAATCACATCGTGCGGCGCCATGTTAGGCGCCGCACGTGTTTTATGTCCGTTTGCTTCTGAAATCGAGCTAGGCGGGCATGCGATTTCCGTTTCTGTGTTGTTTACTTAAACATAATATGAACATTAGGTGAATTGCGCCTGTGTTGGACACTCTTAAAAAGGACTACTTCTAGTTGGCTTAATTGTGCAGGTATTGTGGTTCCAATAGCGATATATGCAAATAAAGTGATTAGTTGGTAAGGTGATTTTCGTGTCCGGTCAGAATCCTAGGAAAAGCCCTGCGTACGTCATTATCGCGGATGAAGTCCGCTCGTGGATTGAAAATGGTGAATATGCCCCAGGGGAGCGTTTGCCTAACGAGCGTGAACTCGTCGAAAGATTCGGCGTAGCCCGCATGACGGTCCGTCATGCGCTAGACATCTTGCAGATGGAAGGCTGCATCGACCGCAAGCGTGGCCGCACTGGCGGAACTTTCGTACGCGCGGTCCCGCCGACCGTGGAGCTGACCCGTGTTCATGGCATTTTCCCGCAGCTAGAAGCAATGGGCCATGAGGTTAAAACCATCGTGACGTCCCAGCAGACAGTGCAGGCTACCGCGCGCATTTCCCGTGCACTCAACCTAGAACCAGAAGCTGCGGTCTACAACGTGGTTCGGGTGCGTACCGTCGATAGCGTCCCACTCATTGTGCAGAACAGTTACTATCCCGCAGACCTGGTTCCGGGCTTGGAGGAATACAAGCTCGACGGCGATATTCACAAACTCCTGGATGACAAATGGGGTAAAGCGCCGGTGCGCAAGGCGGAAACGATTATCCCGTCTATTGCGTCTTAATGGGAACAGCAGCAATTGGGAATTTCGCGCAATCTGCCGGTTCTGAACATTACTCGCGTTTCCGAAACGAAAAATGGCGAATTGGTGGAGTATTCGGAAGATGTCCTTCGTTCCGATACGGTTCGCATTAAGGTGATTACCGACGTCGTCTAATTAGCGTTATCTCTATCAATGCTGCCACAGGGACGAGGTTACGTTCTTCTCATGACTATCGTGCTGTGTGGAGATCATTCTCGGATTGTTAGGTGCGTAGTTGCATAGGTATGCGTTGACGATGTGGGCAGCGTCGCGACGTTAATTCGTTACTAGATGGTGAAGGCATAGAGATTGCGTGATCTCACTAGTATCGTGTGTGTCTGGTCGCGGCAACTAAAGGGTAGCCTTGAACGGTTTATACAGGATAGACGCTTTGTCAGAGACACGATTCGATGCCTGGAGACTGCTCAGGTTAGTATGACAGTGTGGTCAAGATAACAAAAAGTCCATTTCGGTGCACATCGAGCAGCGTCTTCTCCAGGTTGGCTGTAGTAGTTTCTTTGACAGCACTTGTCATCCTGAATAATCCCATGGCCGTAGCTCAGAGTAACAAGATCGTTTCTGACGAATTAGATTTATCCGTTGGTGACTATGTCACCGACAGGTCTGAACCGTCGATGTACGATCGGCTACTGGATTACAGTCAAGCGCATCCCGAGATTGTGAATCAGTATGAACGCCAGATCTCCGATTCGGCGCATACGGTTGAGAAACTCCCTCCTCCAAAAAAATCTTATGTGGAAGGGGAAATGCGCTCCGATTTATTCTCAATGCCAAGTGGGATTGATTCTACGACTGCCGACAGGTTGGAAATCCAGGAGTCCCGTGAGCCGTCCCGTTTAAGAACTTCTCGCGCCTCATCGTGCGAAATGATGTGGCCTACGAGATATCAGGTATGTGGCGCAATTCTAGAAGCTTATCGCGCGACAGGTGGTCAACTTTCTTGGCTAGGACCGCCGAAATCTAATGAGATGACTAACCCCGATGGTATTGGTAAAAGGACCGAATTCTACGGTGGGTCCATTTACTGGCATCCTGACACTGGTGCGCATGCGGTCACCCTGGACGGGATGAGGCAATGGGGAACATTGGGATGGGAAGCGGGCCCCTTAGGCTATCCTACGTCCGCGCCTATTCCGCTAAACTTTCCTGTAAGTCAGATGCAAACATTTCAAGGGGGAGACAACTACAATAATCCGCTGACAGGCGGGGCTGTGTGGGGCGACATCAAACAACGTTACGATGAGTTAGGGGGTTCACATCACCCTATTAGGATACCTATTTCTAATGAACTAAAAGAAGGAGAGCGGTATCGATACAACAATTTTTCTAACGGGACAATTTCGTGGCGTGATGATCGGCAAACCCGCTTCATGTATTTGGCAACGCAACGTGTGTGGAATGCGTTAGGACGAGAGAGCGGGCGACTCGGTTGGCCTACAACAGATGAGTTGCCTTACATTCCTGGTCGGGCTCATCATGTTGATTTTGAGCATGACGCAATGATTCTTTGGGGTGCTGGCATAGGGGCGCGTGAGCTGAACGGTGAGCTCGTCAGGTTATGGAACCATTTGGGCGGTATCGAAGGCCTTGGGCTTCCGTTGCTATCAACTTCAGCATTTGGCGATAGCGTATTGCAACGTTTTGAAAGCGGGGCAGCTTGGGCCACAAATGACGGAATAGCTTACATCAAAAGAGATAGCCGTAGCCCTAAGACAAAGTCGTCGGTATCAGACCACATTTTGTTCGATGGCCGTGCTACGGAGAACACAATAACCGCTCACGGGCTTCGTTCTAATGGGACAGCCGACATAATTTATTCCGGGAATCAAAATCAAGGTGATCCGTATATTGTTAGGAGAGGATATTATGACCAAAATGACGTTCCCGGAGTAGGATTTGGCGCAGATAAGGCGGAATATAAACATGGATTCACGCGATGGGACATGGCTGAAGCGGCCTTTGGTGCGTCGGCTTCACGTTATTTTATACCCCGAGAAGAAGGCGCCGAAGGCTGGGAAACAGAGATTAAATTTGTCGCCTGTGTTAGGAATGTGAGTTGTGAAGAATATGCGAAACCAGTGACACTTAGACAAATTTACTTGACAGAAAATAGGGAATGGTTCAAAGGCGTTCCAGGAAGAAATGGTGAGACTGACACGGCCGAAATAGGGCTTGTAAATGCTTTTTGTAAGCAAGATTCAGAGATAGTAGTGAACATTTGCCCAGCGCGAATGCGAGAAACGAAGAGGTTTGGATATCTTTTCTAGTTTATTATAAGACTGGTGTGAATGCCGTATTTTTAAACTCGACTATTGTTTTTCTTTTATCGGTGAAAAGTATAACTAGGTGTGCGCGTGCTTGAAAAAGGAAAAGAAGTTGCCGAATGTATCCTAGGTATGAAATCTTTCGAGGAGTTGGAAATTGCCTCTGAAATTCTCAGCAACCGTGTGAATGAAAGCTGGGAAGCTGGCGACACCTGTTCGAGGTCTTCCCGTTGGAATTTGGATTTAATGAAGAGATATAACCAGGTTGCTTTGAAGCTATTATCCTCTTCCAGTCATTTGTTGTCTGACAACTTGATTGATCCCGCAATGCATGAATTTGTGGAAAAGCACGCTTTGAATTCTATAACCGAGAACATCAGGGCGGCGGACAATTCAGCACTTGTAAGGTCGAATGGAATTTCAAAACTAGAATTTAAGGAAATAATATTCACTTCCCCTTTGGTTTTGTCGAATATTCATTTTGACGATGTAAGTTTCACGCGCTGTACGTTTAAGAGTGACCTGCTCCTCTCGTCAGTCACCTCCTCGAAATGTGTCGAATTTGCTCAGTGTACATTTTCTCACGGGCATCAGATTATTCTGAGATTTTTATGTTTTCCGAAGCCCCTCAATGCTTCTGAATGGAGACCTTCGCTCACCTTTAAAGAATGTTCCATTGCGGACATGTGGGTTTTCAAATCTCAGGTATTTTTATTCTTTTCTGATTCAACAATTCATTCTTCGTCTTTAGAACTGAGTGAGGGGTCGGTTGCGCACTATGTTAATTGCCGGCTTAGTGATGCGATTGTTCATGATGTGACAAGCGGTTCTGATGGTTCTTCACTCGTTCCCCGAGGTTGGTTCCGTGATGCAGGCTGGACCTTGGATTAAGATGTCCTGTTTCTCCCTGACGAATTCCTAAATAAAGAAACGTGTAGTCTGCAGACTAATGTGAGACTTCGGGTCAGTCTCCGTGCACTTTTTGTTAAGCTCTGGCACTTTGCTTAAGCGGGTACTGGTTTATCAGATTTGAGTACGGTGCAAGCGAAGGGATAAGTAAATCCGGATGTGTTGAGGGAATATTGGATTTCCGGGAAAGTGCTAGCAAAGTTCTTCGCCTGAACCGCCCCCACTAGTTAGGCTACGAAGCGCAGATTGATTCTAGTGGGTGCGTTTCAGATTCCTATCCTTTGTTTATACGCGAACTAGTCCGACTTTGCGTCTACTTCGCGTAGGCGCAGGGCGCGGGCTACGCGGTCGCGGTTTTCGGCAATCAGGCGGCGTAGGCCTCCGGAAAGCTCGCGGGAGAGCAATGCGTCGGCCGAATCCAGCCCTTCCTCGCTCACGTCCCAGTGCGGGTAGAGGCCATTCAGGGTGCGTACTGCCATCTCGTTGGAGAATCGGTCCCACACGTCTTCGGCGACCTCAAAGTAGAGGCCGGCGAACTTGTCCAGGAAGGTGTGTGGCACGCGGGTCGGCCAGACGATGCCCTCCATCGTGGAACGCGCCTCCAGGTTGGAGAGGGTGCCTTCCGTGACTTGGTTCCAGGCCACCGCGGTGTGTTCGGTGGTAGGGATTGCGGCCTTCGCGCGCAGGGCGGATAGGGCGCCAGTGGAGGAGTGGTCGGTCTCGGCAAGCTTTGCGACGGCCGCGTGTGGGTCGTCGATCGCACCATCGGCAATAAGCGCGGTGAGCGCCTGCCACTGCAGGTCCTTGTCTTGGCCATCTGCGACGGAACGCACGAAGTCCAGGGCGTTATCACGCAGTGGCATGTGCAGCAGGGCCTTAGTGAAGATGAGGCGCGCCTCTTCGGAACCTGTGGTGGCGCCGGAGAGGTAGGCGTCGATAAGCAGTTGAGTGCCCTCGGACTGTGCCCACTGTGGCGCGCAGTAGGAGCGCAGCGCTTTCGTGCCTTGGGCGAGGACCTGCTCCAGGACGCCAAGTTCAGTCTCTGCGGCGGCGGCTTTGGCCACGAGCCGGACGTATTCGCGGGCGGGCAGTGTGCCCGAGCGAACGGCCTCCCATGCTGCGGACCAGCAGATAGTGCGTGCCATGGGGTCTTCGACGCGGTGCAGGTTCTCTAGCATGAAGCGCGCGGAGGCGTCGTCTAAGTGCATGATGCAGTAGGTGAGGTCATCGTCGTTGACCAGGACCATGTCGCCTGCTTCGACGCCGACGAGCGCCGGGACCTCGGTGCGTTCCCCGGTGACGTCGGTCTCCGCGGAGAAGGTGCGCACGACCTTCTCGCCACGCAGAGCGTAGACGCCCACGCGGACGCGGTGGTCGCGGAGCACGTCGCTCTTCTGGGTAATCGCAAACGAGGAATACGTGCCGTCCGTGACCTCGAAGTCGGGGGCTAGTTCGGAGATTCCCGTGGTCAAAAGCCACTGGTCCGCCCACTGGGAAAGGTCCCTGCCTGACGACGCTTCCAGCGCCGACACCAGGTCCTCAAAACGAGCGTTGCCCCACAGGTGCTGCGCAAAGTAGCGGCGTGCCCCGGCGAAGAATTCCTCGCGGCCCACGTAAGCCTGCAGCTGCTTGAGGACGCTTGCGCCCTTTGCGTAGGTGATGCCGTCGAAGTTTTGCTCCACGGTCTCAATGTCGGAGGCGTCCGTGGACACTGGGTGCGTGGTGGGCAGCTGGTCCTGCTGGTAGGCCCACGCCTTCTCGACATTGGCAAAGGTGACCCACGCGGTGTTGTACTGGGTGTTCTCGCTTTGTGCCATGGCGGCGGCCCAGGTGGCAAACGATTCGTTGAGCCACAAGTCGTTCCACCAATTCATGGTGACCAGGTCGCCGAACCACATGTGCGCCAGTTCGTGGAGGATGGTGTCCGCGCGGCGCTCGTAGCGGTAGTGGGTGGCCTTGGAGCTGAAGACGTATTCGTCGCGGATGGTTACCGCGCCGGCGTTTTCCATTGCGCCCGCGTTGAATTCTGGGACGAAGATTTGGTCATACTTGCTAAAGGGGTACGCCACGCCAAAGTGTTCGTGGTAGTAGTCGAAGCCCTGCTTCGTTTCGGTGAAGAGGCGCTGCGCATCCAGGTGCTTCGCGATGGACTCCCGGGTGTAGAGGCCAAGGGGAACCTCTACGGCTTCCGGTTCGCCTTCCGGGGTTTCCGGGTGGTGGGTCAGCGTGCCGCTCCAGGTGTCGTGGACGCCCACGTAGGGGCCCGCACACACGGCAACGAGATAAGAAGAAAGCGGGTAATCGATCCTGGAGGTGTGCACGCTATTCGACCCGCGCTGTTCTGTGGTCTGCACGCCGTTTCCGATGACAGTCCACCCCTGTGGCGTGGCGATCGTGAAATCATAGGTGGCCTTCAAATTCGGCTGGTCGAAGCACGGGTACATGCGCTTGGCATCCGCGGTTTCGAATTGGGTGTACAGGTATGTCTTCCCATCGGCGGGGTCGACGAAGCGGTGGAGCCCCTCGCCGGTGCGGGAGTAAATGCCGTCGGCGGAAATTTTCAGCGTATGTTCGCCGGGGGTCAGGTTGTTCAGGGCGATGCCTTCGTCTTCGACGTAGCAGCATCCCTCGGTGGTGATGGCGTCGGCAGTGATGTCGGTGCCGTCGAGAAGCACTTCGTGGACGGCTGAGCCGCGGAAGTCGATGAACGTCGAGCCAGTTTTGTGAACTTTCAACAAAATTGACACCGTGGTCGGGAAAATATTCACGCTCGGGTCCTCGGCGCGCGACAAATCTAGTGAGACGTCATAGTGCTGGACCGAAAGCAGAGAAGCCCTGTGCGCAGCCTCTTCGCGGGTGAGGTTAATGGAGCTCATACTCCTCCTTAAAGGATAGGTGTATTAGAAGTAATACCTTCCACCATAGAACTCGGTAGGGTAGGCGCGTAAAGAACAGGCCCACAATTTTAGGAGAAACTATGGCTACCCCCGTCACTTTCTGGTTCGACGTTTCCTGCCCCTTCTGCTGGCAGACATCCCGCTGGATTAAAGAGGTAGAAAAGGTCCGCGATATCACCGTCAACTGGGTCCCGATGTCCCTGTCCGTGCTCAACGAAGGCCGCGACTTGGATCCTGGTTACATGGAGATGATGAAGGCCAACTGGGGCCCTGCACGCGTCTTCGCCGCCGTGAAAGACCAGGAACCGGAGAAGATCGACGAGCTCTACACCGCGATGGGCACCATCGTGCACCCAGGCGGCGAGTCCGGCAAGAAGGATTTCGGTGCTTACGACGACGTCATCGCCCGCGCCCTGGAGGAAGTAGGCCTAGATGCTTCCTACGCTGACTACGCAAACACCGACGAACACGATGATCGCCTGCGTGCCTACCACCAGGGTGCGATGGATGCCGTCGGTGATGAAGTGGGCACGCCCGTCGTGAAGCTTGGCGACGTCGCCTTCTTCGGGCCTGTCATTACCCGTGTGCCTGAAGGTGAAGAAGCTGGAGAAATCTTTGACGCCGCAGTGAAGCTCTCCGAGTACCCTTACTTCTTCGAGCTCAAGCGCACCCGCACCGAAAACCCACAGTTCTAAAACCCTATCGTTCAGGTTCCCGCTGCACCGGGGGCACCCGCCGGCTAGACTGGTCCACTGACGTACCAGTTTTTAATTTGCATTGAAGGTGGAGACCATGCGCGTGTACCTCGGAGCCGATCACGCAGGCTTTGAAGCGAAGAACCTGATCAAAGAACACCTAACCAAGAACGGGCACCAGGCAATTGACTGCGGTGCCCATGTCTACGACGCGCAGGACGATTACCCCGCATTCTGCATCGAGGCGGCGCAGTGCACCGTCAACGATCCTGGTTCCCTGGGCATCGTCCTCGGTGGTTCCGGCAACGGTGAACAGATTGCAGCTAACAAGGTGGAGGGCGCCCGCTGCGCGCTCGCGTGGAACGAGGCCACCGCGCGCCTTGCCCGTGAGCACAACAACGCCCAGCTGATCGGTATTGGTGCCCGCCAGCACTCTGAGGAAGAAATCCTGGCGATTGTGGACGCATTCTTGGATCAGGAATGGTCGAAGGAACCACGCCACCAGCGTCGCATCGACATCCTCGCTGATTACGAGCGCACCGGCATCGCCCCGACCGTCCCAGAAGCACCTGAGGCTTAAGCGCAGCCTTTGGGGGCGCAGAATGTAGCCCGGTACATCGCGGTGATGTACCGGGCTTTTGGGTGCCGGGGGTCTTAGGGGCTAGAAGTCGAAGTCGAAATCGAAGGCGTTACCGAAGTCTCCGCCACCGAAATCGCCGAATCCATCAAAGCCGCCGTCTTCCATGCCGCCCATGTCTCCGGCATCGCCGGCGCCGCCGTCGAAACCCTCACCGCCATCGAAGCCTTCCGCGCCTTCGCCACCGGCAGCTTCGAGGCCATCTTGGTAACCATTGCCGTAGCCGGATGCGAAAGCGTCACCGGAGTAGCCGACACCAGACATGCCGGCGAAGAGGCTAGAGAACATCATGACCGACCCCGCGGTCCACACGCCTGTCGCCAGGGCAGGGGCCCACCATGGGGTGGAGTACCAACCAGCAGGAACCGGGCGACCAGCCACGCGTCCGCCCGGGTAGTAGTTTGGAGTTTCATCCGACGCTACTGGGGAAGCGGTAATGGTTTCTCCATTTTGCTCAATCGTGCGGGTCTCGGTGACCTTGCCGGCTGCGCGCTGACCTTCCAACGGGGGAAGCTCCGGGCCGGCAGGCATGCCCATGATTTCGCGGGCAGCGTTGACGTAGTGCAGGCCCTCGAGTGCAGATTCACGCGCCAACCGAACTTGCTTCACAGTTTGTGCGGTGCTCATTGCAGACGACGCGGCGTTGTAACGCTCGGAGGCGTCGGCAAGCGCCTGTGTGGACGCCGCATCTGTGCCCGACATGGTGAGCACGTTGTGGCCGAGGCGTTCAATCCAGCGGCGTGCGTCCGCCTGAGCGTCGGCGAGGGCTTCAGCTTCCTTGCGTTTTGAATTTCCGCCACCGCCTTGCATGCGGTTGACGCCAAAGACTACTAAGCCGATGAACACAAGTATGAGCAAGACTGTCATTGTTATGCACTTTCTATGCGGGGCTTTCACTACTTATATGTATTCAACGGTGGTGGGCAGTGAAAAGTTCCCGCCAGGCCTGGCTGTTTGCCTTATCGACGTCCCTTCGGCTACAGTATCCGGGTACGCGAAAGCGGTTGTGGGAATGTCGTATAGTGGCTAATACCTCAGCCTTCCAAGCTGAAGACGCGGGTTCGATTCCCGTCATTCCCTCCAAAGAAATACCGGGCCTTCTCATGTGGGAAGGCCCGGTATTTTTCTTCGTTTAATCCCTATTCGCGGACCCTAGCTTCCAGGGCGTCGAATGGTCCTCCGGCACCACGCAGCGTAGCCACGTTTCCGTGTTCCACGACCGCCCCATTGTCCAAGACGTACACGCGGGTGTCCTCGGGGAGGAGGTCGGTGCGGTGGGTGATCTCAAGGACCGTAAGGCCCATGTGCTCCACGTTTGTACGCACGGTGGCTGCTGTCTTTGCGTCGAGCTGGCTGAGGGCTTCGTCCAAGACCAGGATGCGTGGCTGCACGACGAGCGCCCGCGCCAAAGTCAGGCGCTGAAGCTGCCCGCCGGAAAGCGTGGAACCACGTCCGATGCGCTGGCCTAAGTCAACGTCCAAATCAACAACCTGGAGTGCTTGGGTGAGCTGCGCGTCGCTAGCGTCGGGGTTACCTAAACGGAGGTTTTCGGCGACGGTCCCACTGATTGTGACCGCGCGTTGCGAAACGATAGCTACGTGACTACGCAACTGGTCCAGGGTTGCCTGAGTCACAGGCACGTCGCCGATACGAACCTCGCCGGATTGTGGGTCCCAGCCGCGTAGTAACAAGGCTGCTAGCGAAGATTTGCCGGAGCCAGAAACCCCAACCAAGGCGGTCCATTGGCCAGCAGGGCACACCGCGGTCACGGATTCGAGGGCATTGCGTGGGGCGCCGTCATAGCTGAGGGTGACGTCGTCGAAAGTGACGGTGTCGTCGGTGAATTCAGCACCGGGACCGTCGGTGACAGCGGGTGTTCCTTCAATGACCTGGTAGATACGTTCGGCGGAAGCGAAGGCGGCGTCGAGTCCGTTGGCAAAGTCGTCGACGGAGCGGGTGGGCAGGGCAAGTGCTACGGCAATGGCTAAGGCTAGTAGGCGGTGCTCCCAGGGAGCGTCGTACGACATGAGAGAGACCAGGAGCCCTAATTGCAGTGCGACGGTAATGACTTCACGCACCGTCGTAAGTAGCGAAGTAGTCCGGCCTGCTGTGGTGAGACGTTCGTCTGCTACGCGTAGGCCTTCCAAGCGTGCGTCTTGGGCGTGGAAGGTGAGGATTTCGCGGATGCCGGCGATGTCGTCGCCGACGTGCGTGGTCACACCGGACTCGGCGGCCGCGACCTTACGGGCAGTAGCGAATGTAACTGGCATCCAGAGGAATGGCAGGGCAATGATAACGGCTAAGAAGATAGCCATGATCAGGGCCAGCGGCCAGGACGTTGTAAAACCGAAAGTCACGACCACGATGATCGGGACAGTAATCGCACTAATAACAGGCGGGAACGTGTGGGCGAAGAAAACCTCAATCTTGTTGATGTCCTCGACCGCCCGGCCGGTCAGCTCTGCCGACGCTTTACCCGATGTTGCCTGTGGAGCCTGGGGGATAAGGCGGGTGAAGAAAAGTGCACGCAACCGCTTCAGCGCGGTGAATGCGAGCCAGTGCCCGGAATAATGTTCCAGGTAACGCAGCCCGGCTTTAACGAGCGCAATGACTGCGATGACCAGAACTGCGGCCCACAGCGACCACGGCGTACTCACTGCGAGAACGGCCGCGACGAGCAGTCCGACCCCCGCGAGTTGCCCCAGGATGCGGGCGAGGCTGGATATCCAAAAGGCAGGAATAAGGTCCCGGATGTGTGAGAAGAGCCACCGGGTTAATTGGAGACGGTTCATGAAAGTTCCTCCACACGGTCGGCGGACAAGATGGCATCGGGGCGGTGCGCGATCATCAGAACCGCGCGGTCGCAGGCCAGGCTATTCAGGGCTTCGAGGATGCGTGCTTCGCCCGCGAGGTCGACTTGGGAGGTCGGTTCGTCGAGAAGCAACACAGGGCGGTCGGTCAGCCATGCCCGCGCGATGGACAACCGCTGTGCCTGGCCACCTGAAAGGAGGCGCCCGCGTTCGCCGACGGGTGTATCCAGCGTGATTTCATCCAGTAAGCCAGCGATCTCAAGTGCTGCGAGCAGCCGTTCGTCGCTGGCGTCCGGGGCGGCGATGAGGAGGTTATCGCGCACGGTTCCGTGGAAGAGGAAGGTCTGTTGCTCGACGACAGCCATCTCACCCCCGACGCGAACCGACCCCTCGACCGGGGTGAGGTGCCCTTGGATAAGCGCGGACAAGGTGGATTTGCCGACGCCAGACTTGCCGACGAGGGCCACCCGCTCCCCGGGTGCCACGTAGAGGGATACGTTCTTGACGATGGGCTCAGCGCCTGGCCAGCCGCCGGTTACGTGGGAAACCTCAATGCCTTCGCCGCCAAGCTGGACATGGGATGTGTGGTTCGGGGTGCGTAGGAATCCGCTCAGCGCACTTACTGCGGCCCGTCCGCCGATGCCGATGTAGAAGAACTGGCCGATGACGTTGACCGGTCCAGTCACCATAAGAGATGCAAGTACCAGGGTGACTGCCTGGCCTGCATCAATAGCCCCTGAATGCACCCGCGCGAGAGAGACAGCCGCAGCCACCAAGATCACGGCGAGAGAGAATGCGGCGTCGACGACGAAGATAAGGAGCTGGTTTAAGGCCAGCATTTTCATGACCGATTTCCGGTTCTTTTCACCGTCTTCGGCAATGCCCTCGGCGATGCGCTCGGCAGCGCGGTTGTAGACGAGCATGTCGAGTGCGCCGATGGATTCGAGGAAGCGGCCGGTCAGTTGTGCTTGCGTCCGATGGTATTGGCCGCCCACAGACTTCGTGGATTTGCGGAACCCCTGCACGATGAAGGGGATGATAAGCAGGCACACGAGCATGCACAGCGCGGTGAGCCAGTCCACGAAGATCGCTAATGCTGCCAACACGATGAGGGGAGTGGTCATTGCGCCGACGATCGGGCCTAAGAATCCACCGCGGTAGCGGGTCGCCGATGAGATCGATTTCGTAGCCAGGTTAAACAGGCTGCCTTGGTCTGCAACTACTTTGACCGCACCGACAGAAAACAGCTTCTCGACGACCAAACGCCGCAATTCCGTCCGGGTAAGAGCGGACGTTTGATCTGTGCACCAGATGCTCAGGCCACCGGCGACGGCGGCGAGAGCGACTGCGATGAGGGCTGCAGAGAGGTTGAAATCTGCGTGAAAGGATTGGCCAATGAGAATGAACAACCACACTTGAGAAAGCGCTTGGGCCCACGTCACGACCGTGATTAATGCCATCCGCCAGCGCGGGGTGGCAGCAGCGACGGCTGGGTGCATGGGCTGCGTAGGGGGCCGATGAGAATTCATGACCTAGAGGTTAGCGCACCCTAATTTGTTGTGTTAATCCGTAGTCAGTGACCGAGGAGGCGGATTTGGTGAGCATAAGGTGGCTCAAAAATAGTTATTGTGCAGCAGTTTTGCGTTTAATGGCCGGGTATGTTTAATATAGTCGCCAGGTTGTTCAACATGCCGCAGCGTGCTTAGCGTGTCTAAGTTGTTCGGTATGCCTGGATTGACTGTACGGGGCGTGGCGCAGTTTGGTAGCGCACCTGCTTTGGGAGCAGGGGGTCGCAGGTTCAAATCCTGTCGCCCCGACGTACTTATTTTTAGACAAAGAATGTTCAGGAGAGTGACCTCGTGAAGAGTTCCGTCGAAAAGCTGAATGACACTCGTGTCAAGCTCACCGTCAACGTTCCGTTTGATGAGTTGAAGGGTGACTTCGACAAGGCGTACGCAGCTATCGCGCAACAGGTCACCATCCCGGGTTTCCGCAAGGGTAAGGCTCCGCGTCAGCTTATCGATGCCCGCTTTGGCCGTGGCCCGGTTCTGGAGCAGGTTGTAAACGACGTAGTTCCTAGCAAGTACGAGGCTGCTGTCCTGGAAGAGGGCCTGACCGTTCTGGGTCAGCCTGACCTGCAGATTACCAAGATTGAAGACGGTGAAGAGATTGAATTCACCGCAGAGATGGACATCCGTCCAGAGATTGAAATCCCAGACTTCTCCACCATCAAGGTAGAGGTTCCTGCACTGGAAATCTCTGACGAGGCCGTCGACGAGGCTCTTGATGATCTCCGCGCTCGTTTCTCTGAGTTGAAGGACACCAAGCGCAAGCTGAAGACCGGCGACTACGCAATCATCGATCTTGAGACTTTCATCAACGATGAGAAGATTGAAGACGCTTCCACCGTCGGCCTGTCCTACGAAGTTGGCTCCGATGACCTGTTCAAGGGTCTGGACACCGCGCTGCGTGGCATGAAGACCGACGAGGATGGTGAGTTCACCACCACCATCGCCCACGGCGAGCACAAGGACGAAGAGGCAACCGTCAAGGTTCACGTCCAGCAGACCAAGGAACGTAAGCTTCCTGAGCTCGACGAAGAGTTCGTTCAGATGGCTTCCCAGTTCGACACCGTTGAAGAACTGCGCGAAGACACCAAGAAGCGCGTCGAAGAGACCAAGAAGACCGAGCAGGCTGCCGCTATCCGCGACGAGGTCCTGAAGCAGGCTCTCGAGCAGGCTTCCTTCGAATTCCCACAGGGTGTTGTTGAAGAGCAGGTCCACGCACAGCTGCACCAGCTGCTTGGCCAGATGGCTCACGACGACGCCGCGCTGAACTCTGTTCTTGAGGCGCAGGGCACCACCCGTGAAGAGTTCGACAAGGACCAGCGCGAAGCTGCTGAGCAGGCTGTCCGTACCCAGCTGTTCTTGGACGCGCTTGCAGAGCAGGAAGAGCCTGAGGTTTCCCAGCAGGAGCTGACGGACCACATCATGTTCACCGCTCAGTCCTACGGCATGGATCCAAACCAGTTCATCCAGCAGATTTCCCAGGCTGGCCAGATTGGTAACCTGTTCGCAGACGTCCGCCGCGGTAAGGCATTGGCAACCGCCATCTGCCGCACCCAGGTCAAGGACGACGCCGGCAATGAGGTCGATCCTTCCGAGTTCTTCGGCGAGGAAGAAGAAGCCGAGACTGAAGCAGAAGACTAATTAAGTCTGCGAAACCCCGGATACCAGGAGGTACCCGGGGTTTTCTGCACCCACGAAATGCAGTTGAACGCTCACAGCGAACACACCCCCACGCGCCACCTACTGCAGGTAGGGTTGTGGAATACGAATACAGCTAGAAACTAAAAGGAGTAGAAACGGTGACCACACAGCCGCGAATGGCAGCCGAAGGCATGCCACAGCCTGGAGATAGTGTTTACGAACGCCTGCTGCGCGAGCGCATCATTTTCCTGGGATCTCAGGTAGATGATGAGATCGCAAACAAGTTGTGCGCACAGATCCTCCTGCTCACCGCAGAGGACCCCACCCGGGATATTTCCCTCTACATCAACAGCCCCGGCGGGTCCGTGACCGCTGGCATGGCTATTTACGACACCATGCGCTACTCCCCATGCGACATCCGCACCTACGGCATGGGCTTGGCCGCTTCCATGGGACAGTTCCTGCTCACCGCAGGTACCCCAGGCAAGCGTTTTGCACTTCCACACGCGCGCATCATGATGCACCAGCCTTCCGCCGGTGTGGGCGGTACTGCAGCGGACATCGCAATTCAGGCTGAACAGTTCTCCGCAACCAAGCGTGAGATGGCGGAACTCATCGCTGAGCACTCCGGCCAGCCGTATGAGCAGATCGTCAAGGACTCTGACCGCGACCGCTGGTTCACCGCACAGCAGGCGAAGGATTACGGCCTGGTTGACCACGTCATTGAGTTCGCCGAAGACGGCAAAGTAACTAACTAGGCAGTAGAGGAGAATACGATTATGAACAACTTCCAGATGCCTACTTCCCGCTACGTCCTGCCTCAGTTCGTGGAGCAGACCAGCTACGGCCAGAAGACCTCTGACCCGTACGCCAAGCTTTTCGACGAGCGCATCATCTTCCTGGGCACCCAGGTTGACGACACCTCCGCTAACGACATCATGGCGCAGCTCCTGGTGCTCGAGGCGCAGGATCCAGACCGCGACATCACGATGTACATCAATAGTCCGGGTGGTTCGTTCACTGCCATGACAGCGATCTACGACACCATGCAGTACGTTCGCCCTGATGTCCAGACCGTCTGCCTGGGCCAGGCAGCGTCCGCAGCAGCAGTCCTGCTGGCGGCCGGCACTCCTGGCAAGCGTGCAGCGCTGCCGAACGCGCGTGTCTTGATCCACCAGCCTGCAACACAGGGCACGCAGGGCCAGGTTTCGGACCTTGAAATCCAGGCCGCGGAGATTGAGCGCATGCGTCGCCAGATGGAAGAAACGTTGGCGCGTCACACCGGTAAGACTGCTGAGCAGATTCGCATCGATACCGACCGCGACAAGATCCTTACCGCCCAGGAGGCTGCCGACTACGGAATCATTGACCAAGTCTTCGATTACCGTAAGCTCAACGGCTAAGAGGGGTTAGGCCGCGTCGAGAAGCATACTGCTTCCGGCGCGGTTTTTTCATAACCTACAATGACTGCTTGTGATTACTCCAGAACAAGGGTGGCAGGCAGCACTGACCGCGCAGTTAGGCATTGAACTGTGGCGCATCCCCGTTGTGATCGCGTCTGCGGTGGGCATCTACATCGTCTTCCTCGGGCTAGTCCGCGTGTTCGGCGTGCGGGTTCTGCGTTCGTGGACAACCGTCGACGCGATCACGTGCCTGATGTTCGGCGCGGTCGCTGGGCGTGTGATTATTGGGCATCCGCCGTCACTAGCCGCGGGTGTGATTGGCCTGACCACGCTCATGGTTATGGAGGTAATCTTCGGGGCTATTACCGGTTCGCGCCGTGGCCGCACCTTAGTTCAACAGCCTGTTGTGATTGTCAAAGACGGTCTCATTCGGGAGGAAGAACTTCACCACGCCCACATGCACCGGTCACAGGTGCTTCGCGACGTCCGCCGCGCCGGCCTATCGTCGCTTGACCAAGTGCAATGGATGATCTTGGAAGCCGACGGGCAAGTAAGTACCTACCGGGTGGGGATAGACGTGGACCCCGCGCTCCTTGAGGGAGTGCGCGGGGTCGAAAGCTAGGCAGATTTACCAGCCACGTTCAGCCATGCGGTGAGGTGCAGGCAGTTCGTCGACAGTGATGCCGACCATCGCCTTGCCCAGGTCGGTGGACACCTCGGTGATGACAGCGGGATCGGTGTAATTCTTGGTTGCCTTCACGATTGCAGCGGCGCGCTTTTCTGGATTGCCGGACGTGAAAATGCCGGAGCCCACGAACACGCCGTCTGCGCCGAGCTGCATCATCATGGCAGCGTCGGCAGGCGTGGCGATGCCACCGGCAGTCAGCAGCGGCACGGGCAGCTTGCCTTCGCGTGCGACGGATTCGAGAAGCTCGTAGGGGACGGCCAGTTCCTTCGACTTTGCGAAGAGTTCTTCGGGGTTGTTCTGGTAGAGGCCGTGGACCTCGCCGATTTCTGCGCGAATCTTGCGGATGTGGCGGGTTGCCTCGGAGACGTCGCCGGTGCCAGCCTCACCCTTGGAACGGATCATCGCTGCACCCTCATTGATTCGGCGCAGGGCCTCACCGAGGTTGGTAGCACCACAGACGAAGGCGGTTTTAAAGGTGCGCTTGTCTACGTGGTGGGCGAAGTCCGCAGGGGAGAGGACTTCGGATTCGTCGATCACGTCGATGCCTAGGTGCTCCAGGATTTGAGCCTCGACGAAGTGCCCGATACGGCACTTGGCCATGACTGGGATAGAGACTGCTTCCTGGATGGAGGCGATCAGCTTCGGGTCTGACATGCGGGCAACGCCACCCTGCGCGCGGATGTCTGCTGGGACGCGCTCGAGTGCCATGACGGCGGTTGCGCCGGCTGCTTCAGCGATGCGTGCTTGTTCCGGGGTGACGACGTCCATGATGACGCCGCCTTCGAGGTGCGAAAGATTGTGTTCAGTCATGCGGTCTAGATTGCCACAGTGCGTGGTCTAGGATTAAGGCCACGAAGTATTCAACTTTTCAGACCACCATGGGGGTCATGTGGACCGCAGTCAAGGGAACCTGCCCGGCCAAATCGTTGGCCGCATCCGGGACGACATCGCCAGCGGGGTTCTTCGCCCGGGCGACCGGATTGCCTCCACTCGCACGATGGCCGCAGAACTCGGAGTCTCCCGGGCCACTGTTGTTGCAGCGTACGAGCAGCTTGAAGGTGAAGGTTACGTGGAGACCAGCCCCGCCGGTACTTGGGTCCATCCCGCGATGCGCGCAGTTCTTGCCGGGGCCGCTGAGGAAGTGCCGCGCACCCTGCCCCCGGAGCAGCGGCGCGCCCCGCGCATCGATCTTCGGCCCGGGCACCCAGACACGTCGGTTTTGGCGTCGACAACGTGGCGGGCGGCGTGGCGGCAGGCAGCGGCGGAGCCGCCCTCGTACGTACCCCGCGAAGGTATTCCGCGGCTGCGCGAACTTGTCGCCGACCACATTCGGCGCGCCCGGGGTGTGGCCGTGGATCCGCGGCGCGTGTTCATCACGGCTGGTTCGCGTCACGGGGTAAGCGCTCTCGTGGCGGCGTTGGGCCAGAACGTCACCGTCGGTGTGGAAGATCCTACGTACCCGTCGCTGGTTGGCGTGGTGCGCCGCGGTGGGCATTCGGTGGTCACGGATTGGACCAGCGCGAATGCCGTGCTGGTGACGCCGTCGCACCAGTTCCCGCACGGGCACGTTATGCCAGCGCCTGAGCGCATTGAGTTGGTGGATTGGGCGCGCACCCACAACACGTTGGTCATCGAGGACGATTTCGACGCGGAGCTACGCTTCCAAGGTGAACCGCTGCCGTCGTTGATGGCAATTTCTCCGGAGGTGGCGTCGATAGGATCTTTCGCCAAGACGCTGTCGCCGGCGCTGGGGTTGGGGTATGTCGTGGTGCCGCCTTCGCTTATCGACGCCCTCCGGCCCCACCTCGCCCCAGTGTCAGGGCTTGCGCAGGTCGCGTTAGCCAATTTCATGGCCGAGGACGGGTTGAGTAGACATATCACGCGGATGCGGTCGGCGTACCGGCGGCGCCGCGACATAGCTCTGGAGATTTTTGGCAGCCGCGCTGTCCCGATGGACGGGGGACTGAATCTAATCGTGGAGCTGAGCTCCGTGGGCGAGGAAGAAAGCGTGCTGGCACGGGCAGCAGCTCGCGGGATGGCGGTGCGTGGTTTTTCTACGTACTGGTCGTCGCCGGCGTCACGTGCGGGAATCGTGGTGGGCTTAGGCGGGGGTACAGAAAAGCAGCTGGGGAGGTGGATGACCCAGCTGCGTGAACTGCTGCCGCGTTAGTTGTGTGGGATTGCCAGGTACTGGACCTCGGTGTATTCCTCGATGCCTTCGGCGCCACCTTCGCGGCCCATGCCAGACTGCTTCACACCACCGAACGGTGCGGCGGCGTTAGATATTGCGCCAGCGTTCCAGCCTGCAAGCCCGTACTCGAGACGGTCGGTCAGACGCAGGGCAGTATCCCAGCTGGCGGTGTAGAAATAGCAGGCCAGGCCGTATTCGGTATCGTTGGCCAGGGCGATAGCCTCGTCTTCGGTGCTGAAGCTGAAGATTGGGGCGATGGGGCCGAAGATTTCCTCGGTGAAGACGCGCGCATCGGTGGGGACGTCCACGAGAACGGTGGGGTTAAAGAAGTAGCCGTTGCCCTCCGGGGCGCCGCCACCGACGAGGATACGTGCGCCGCGTTCCACAGCATCAGAGACGAGCGCCTGGCAGTTTTCCACTGCGTCCGGTTGGATCAGCGGGCCTACATCGACGCCGTCCTCGAGGCCATTTCCTACCGTGAGTTGCTTAAAACGGTCGGCTAGTTTGGTGGAAAACTCCTCGGCGATGGATTCGTGAACCAAGAATCGGTTCGCAGCAGTGCACGCTTCGCCGATGTTGCGCATCTTCGCCGCCATCGCGCCGTCGACTGCGGCGTCGATGTCGGCGTCCGGCAGTACGATAAACGGTGCGTTGCCACCGAGCTCCATCGAGGTGCGCACGACGTTCCCGGAGGCTTGTTCCAACAGCGTGCGGCCTACTGCGGTGGAACCGGTGAAGGAGACTTTGCGCAGGCGGTCGTCGGAAAGCAATGGCTCGGAGATGGAGCTCGCCGAGTTCGACGGCACAACGTTGAGCACGCCGTCGGGGAGGCCGGCCTCGCGCATGACGTCGGCGAAGAGAAGCGCCGTCAGTGGGGTGAGCTTCGCAGGCTTGAGGACCATCGTGCAGCCGGCGGCGATGGCGGGCGCAACCTTGCGGGTGGCCATCGCCAGCGGGAAGTTCCACGGGGTAATCAAAAGGCAGGGTCCTACCGGCTTGATGCGGGTAATCATTGTTTGTGTGCCCTCCGGGTTGGAGGAGAAGCGGCCGTAGAGGCGGGTGGCTTCCTCGGCGAACCAGCGCAGGTAGTTCGCGCCGTAGGTGACTTCGCCGCGGGCTTCGGAAAGTGGTTTGCCCATTTCCTGGGTCATGAGGCGGGCGAATTCCTCGGAGCGTTCGGTGACGATGTCGTAGGCGCGGTACAAAATGTCAGCGCGCTCGCGCGGGGATGTCGCGGCCCATTCTTCTTGTGCGGCGACTGCAGCATCCAGTGCGGCCTTCGCATCAGCGCTGGTAGCAGAAGCCACCGAGGCAATCTTCTCCTCGGTGGCAGGGTTGTAGACGTCAAATGTTTCGTTGTTGGAGCTGTCGCGCCAGGTGCCGTCGATAAGCAATTGTGTCGGAGTAGTCATGTGACCCACGGTACACTTTATGCCCAGGATGCGGCGACTATAGTGCTCCGATAATACCCCACCAAGCCGGGCCGACTGTCAACCAAATAACAACGTGCATGACACCTAGTACAGCGCCCAACTTCCACCACGTAGCTACAGGAACGTACCCGGTACCGAAGTACAACGGGGCAGGTCCGTTACCGTAATGGGTCAGGCAACCCATCAGCGTAGGCAAGGCACCCAGCACCACGACCAGTGGCAGCGCAGGGAGTCCGACTGCGATCCCAGTGCCAAGAAAGACACTAAACATTGCTGCCGTGTGCGCGGTACCTGAGGCGAAGAGGTAGTGAGAGAATGCGTACACCACCACGATGACTACCAACGCCAGGGTAGGGCCTAGCGCCGCAAGCGGGTCTTTTACCAAATTCCCAATCCAAGCGATGAAACCGGTCTTGTTCAGGTAGGTTCCCATCATCACTAGTGCTGCGAACCAGACCAGGGTGTCCCACGCAGATTTCTCCGATTTAATGTCATCCCAGGATAAGACCCCGGTGACTAGAAGCAATGCCAGGCCAATGAAAGCGACAGTCGTGGCGTTCAAGATAGAGCCACCAAAAACCCACAAGACAATAATCGTGATAAAAACCGTCAGCGTGATTTTCTCCGCAGACTTCATTGGGCCTAGTTTTTCGAGCGCCTGCATTGCCTGCCGGGGAGCCTCCGGCGTTTTTGTGACCTCAGGTTTGTAGAGCACGTACAAAACGAGCGGAGTCAGGATAAAACCAACCAAACCGGGAACCACGGCCAGCAGTAACCAACCACCCCACGTCGGGGTATCAGCACCCATTTCAGCGGCAAGTTTTGTACCCATCGCGTTGGGGGCGGCGCCAGTAAAAAATATCACTGACGCAGCTAAATCCAAGTTATAAGTGGCAATCGCCAGGAAGGAAGCCATTCTGCGATAGGTGGCTGGGTCCCCGTCGACTGTGCCTTCCGTTTTGAGCACCGACTGCATGATTGGAAAGACAATTCCGCCTGCGCGAGCTGTGTTTGAAGGGATAGCCGGCGAGGTAGCGAGGTCAGCCAAACCGAAACCGTAAGCAAGCCCTAAAGTAGAGCGCCCGAAAAGACGGACGAACAAGTATCCCAAGCGCGTGCCAAGGCCCGAGGCGATGACAGCGCGTGCGATAAAAAACGCTGAGACGATTAGCCAGATGGTGCCGTTGGAAAAACCGCTTAATGCAGCGCCGATGGCTTCCGACGGACCACTTTCCGCGTCCGTGACAAGAACTCCGGTAGCTGCGCAGACAGCGATGGACACAATGGATAGCGAACCCATCGGTGCAGCGCTAAGAATAATCGCCACGATTGTTGCAGCGAAGATCGCAAAGAGGTGCCACGCATTATCTGCCAACCCTTCCGGGGTGGGTAGCAGCCACACAATCACACCTACGGCGAGTGCGGCAACGAGGCGTCCTGGTTTTACTTCTCCCTCACGCCCCTGTATCTCCACAGGGGGAGGGGCTGAGTGATGCGTGCGCGTACTCACTTGATGAACCGCACTTTTTCATACAAAGATTCCAATGCCTTTTCTTTGCGCTCGTTGTAGATCACCTTTTGCTGCTCGAAGATGTTGTTGCCGTGAGCGTCGATAGACACAATGAGGGGCCCGAAACCTTTTACTCGGCTGGTCCACAAAGATTCGGGCATACCCAGGTCAGTCCAATGGACGGATTCAATCTCTTCTACCTCGGTAGCTGCTATCACTGCGTTGCCTGCAGGGAAGACGCAGTGCAGTGCCCCAAATTCTGCGCAGCCACGTTCAGTATTAGGGCCCATGCCACCCTTACCGACGATCAGGCGTACGCCGGTTTCTTTAATGAAGTCATATTCAAACTTCTCCATACGCATACTTGTGGTGGGACCCACAGACACCATCTCATAACCGGACGCAGCGGTATCACTTGCGCGAGTGATGGGTCCGGCGTGCAAAATGGCGCCGTCACGGACGTCGACAGGAAGTTTGCGCCCGTATTCAACGAGACGACGGTGGGCTACATCGCGGCAGGTGGTGATGTGCCCGTCAAGGAAAATAATGTCGCCTACCTGAATGTCTTCGAGGTCTTCTCGCGAAATTGGGGTGGTGAGGGTTTTCGCGCCTACCTGTTCAGCCAGGCGTGCGATATCTGCGTGCACCCGTTGCACAAGTTCGTTGTTGACCATGTCCTTATTGGCGATATCGGCTGGGGAGCTGGAAGTAGTAGTCATTAGTCTGTCCTTTCGGGTATTGCAGGTTTAGCGCAGCGCGAAGTCTTCGTGGGTGGGAGAGGTAAACGTACCGTCGGGCTGGATAAGAATGGTCCCACGGCGGTGTGACCAGCACCCAGTGTTGAGCGCGACGGATAGTACGGAAGGATGGCGTGCCGAGTTTTCGATATTGACGCCCATGACGGACTTCCCGCCGCCCAAACCTTGAGGACCCAAGCCCAAGGAATTGATAGCTTCTTCCAGATCGTGTTCCAATCCGGCAACGAGCTCGTTAGGATTTTCAGAATCGGCAGGGCGCATGAGGGCCTTTTTAGACATGTACGCTGCGGAATCGATGGACGTGCCGATGCCGACGCCGATGAGTAGTGGTGGGCAGGCGTTCAGCCCGTAGGACGTCATAACGTCCAGAACGAACTTCACTGCACCTTCGTAGCCCTCACCAGGCATGAGGGTTTTGCCTTGGCCAGGCAAGGAGCAACCGCCGCCTGCAAGATAAACATCAAGTTCGAGGGTGTCGCTGCCTTCTTCAATCTCCCAGTACACCCAGGGGGATTCGGAACCAGTGTTGGTACCTGTGTTCTTTTCTTGGAAGGTTTCCACGGTGTTGTGTCGCAGCGGGGCGGTCTGTGTTGCAGTGCCGACGGCCTCTTTCAGCATTGCGTGGAGTTCGTCGCGAAGCGGGTAATCGCTGCCGACGCGGGCGAACATTTGGACAAGCCCGGTATCCTGGCACGATGGGCGGTTGAGGTTAGCTGCGAGTTCCTGGTTGTGGCGCATGGTGTCGTAGATCATGAGCGCGCGGGGATTCGATTCGTCAGCGCGAAGTTTTTCGAGACGGTGCTCCACATCGACGGGGAGTTTTTTCGACACCATATCGGTGAATTGAGCGATGATGTCTACAATCTGTGCGCGATCGGCACTGGTAGTGGTCACAGTGTTCTCCTAACACGGGGATAAGTGGTAGTTCACCTCCTATTTTTCTTTCTCATGGCAGCCTGGCGCGAGGGTATTTTTTGGCACTTTCGGTCTTCACATCAGGGTTTGTGACACCTGTTTCTGCTCCTTGTGCGGACTGAAAAATAAAAATTCCACCGCATGTGACCTGCGGTGGAAGATAAACCCCTGCCATTTATAGCCGGGACAGTAAAAATTTATCCCTCGTCTGTGCGCAGCATGAACGCTAAACGGGCGGCTAGGTCTGCCGCACTTTCTTCTCGGCTGGAATTCCACTGGGCCAGTTGGCTGTAAATATCGTCACGCCAGCGATGTACGTACTGTTTCTTGAACCCAGGATCAACTTTTCTGGCTTCTGGTTGGGCAGCAGCAGCTTCCCGATACGCGCTAGGGGTCAGGCCGAACGCTTTTTTGAATGTGGTGCTCAAGGCTTTAGCATCGCCGAATCCGGAATCTAGGGCGACGTCGATAATTCGCTCATCTGTGTGCGCCAATGCACGGGTAGCTTCGCGCAGACGTACCCGGTTGATGTAGTCGAAGCAGGTCATCCCCATAGTTTGGGTAAACAGTGTTGAAAGGTAGGCCTCGGAGTAACCGGCAACGCGCGCGATTTCGGCAAGCGTGAGACGCGTACGGAAATGCTTCTCTATGTAGGTGCATACCTCGCGCAGGTCGTATTCTGAGTGAATTGATTCTGAGCGACCTTCAATGGGGAAAGTTTCGAGGATTTCCGCTCCCAGCAGCGCGGCATCACCGGCTGTGCGTAAGTGGTCGGAATAGGAATCGCCACCTCGAATGAGCAAACGGGCGCATCGAGCCCGCAAGGCGTACGTAGAAAAGTGGGTTTTGGTGGCAAAACTTGGGAGCTCTGCGCCGAAAACCCCAGGACCAAGATGAATCACACCCGCCGTAGTCCCCGGTTCGAGGGCAAGTGTGGCGTGCCCTTGGTTCGAGTTAAGTATGACGGGTTCCCCAGGTTTGACCACGATGCGTTCGCCACGAGTTGCCACTTCGGCTGTGCCGGTAACGATCATGAAAAGTTCGACGTCGTCATGCCAGTTGTAGTGGTAGGTGCCGACCTCGTAGCAGTAGCCGTGGACTCTACCACCTGCCACCGGAGTGGAAAATTCAAAGCTGTCCGGGTTAATCCAAGGGTCCATAAAGCTCCTTTGACTGGTCTTTTAAGTCTACAGACCACGGTGCTGATTGATGAAGTAATGGTATGCTGGCACCACCTCTTCTCATAGACGGAAGGTAAGCGCGCATCCGGTAGGGAAGCGCGTTTACAACTTCAAAAAAGTAGAGTTTAAACCTTTTAGGCTTCAACAGCCTTTTGTGTTGCTAGCGACTTCCGGTGAGCCACGCGGGCTTCTTCTTGAGCTTTTGCAATCTTGGATTCGACTGCTGCGATTACTTCTTTGATAAGAGTTCGTTTGCCTTGGTCGGAGCCTTATCCGACTACTTATTACCAGCGTTGTACGAGACGAAGATAATAATCGAGGACAGTGCGATGATCGCCGTGATCCGGATTGCGCCAAGGCCGAGCATGCCGGCTTCGCGGACAGCTACATTTTCCTGATTGACGGTGAACTCCACTGCCGCACTGAGGAACCTGCTGCCGGAATTTTGGAAGGCCGTGAAAATATCGGTTGGGATAGCGTTACCGAACGCTGCACCCAGGGAGGATGCCATCTTGTACACACCTGAACCGGCATCAGCCTGAGAATCAGGCAATACAAACAGGGCTGCGTTCGTGGACTGCATCACATTCGTGTCCATGAGCAGAACAATCCAGACGATAACAACCAGGGCGCCTCACATCATTGGCTTCTTAGGACCAAAGCGCTGCAGGAGCTTCTCTCCGACGCGAATGAATGCCAAGATGAATATCGCGTAGCCAATGGCGATGTAGCCGGCCTTTGCGGGATCATGCCAACAGCGCCTTGTAGGACCCACAGCGACGCTGGGATCAGGCCGGCGGTCGCGTTGATCAGGAAGCTCGAGAGCGTAGCACCCGAGAACACTGCGTTGGAGAAGATCTTGAAATCGACCAGCGGGGCGGAAGACTTCAATTCAACCTGGATGAATTCGGTAGTTGAAACCAGGTACATGGCGATGATGACCCACATAATCCAGTAGGTCCATCCTATAGCGGAACCCTGGGTGAATATAATTAGCGGGAAACTACCGAGAGCGCGAGGGTGATAATGCCTGGCCAGTCCAGCTTAGAATCCGAACCAGCGTTGAATGCGTCCTCGGGGATTTGGCACATGAGCAGGATTGAAAGAACAGAAACAATCGCGCAGATGATGGAGATGGAACGCCGTACCAGTTCGGTTGCGGCTATTGCGCAACCGAACAGTGCCGCCAGCCCGGAGCCGTCCAGGAGCCCATTGACCATATGGACACTGCACGCTGACGGGCTTTGCCTTCCCAATAGGTCTTCAGAAGAGACATTGTCGACGGCGTGATAAAGCCCGCGCTCAAACCCTAAAGCGCACGGCCAACCAGCAACATAGACCCTGCTCCGGGTGCGAATGCTAATGCAATGAGCAGTGAGCCGATGATGCCGAAAATATTGCCGATGTGTGCGATCTTGACGTGGCCGATATCGAAGCCGCACACGGTGTCCGTGGCTTCGATGTTGTTGCCGGTGAGCGGGTAGGTGTCGTAGTACGCGAACTCTGGTTCCCAGGGCGCGCGACCCAGTCGCATTCGAATCGGACGTTCGATTGATTTCTGCAGGTGTGCTCCCACGGCTGCGTCGTAAGCGCGGGTGCTGATGAGAAGTTCAGCGGAATCCGGGTTTATATTGGGCTTCGTTCCGGCATGGATTGCGCCGTCGGTGAATACTGCGGTTTCTTTGACCTCAACCTCGCGCGAAAGAACCGTCTGCAAACGTGTCGTGATGGTCGAAGCGAGCACGACCCGGTCCACGCCAAGTTCCGACATCGATCCGTGCGAGTCTTTGCCAAAGAGTGTCACCGTGACCGAGAACACAGACGATAGGACTGGGCCACAGCGGGTTCCCACCGCACAACCCGGGAGCGACGCAAGTACGTGCTGGCCCAGGTAGGCGTGGGGCTTAGGCATGGCGTCATTAATGCCATTGGCAACCGTATCGCGTGCGCTTTGAGCAGTTTCTTCGGCCGGTGTTGCAAAAGAAAAAGCCCCGCACGTGGCGGGGCGAGAGGGAAGCGGAAAGCTAAGCAGCAACGGCCTCGCGGGCTGGCTCACTCACGACGACGCGGTGTGCGGGCTTCATGCCGAAGAGGGCGACACCGGCGAACACGACGACAATCGCGGCGGTGATGTACAGGCTGGTGGGGGACCAGCCGGCGTCGTAAAGTGCGCCAATGATGGTCGGCGCCACGACGGCACCGAGACGGGACGCGCCGATCGCTGCACCCACCCCAGTTGCGCGCAGGTGGGGTGCGTAAGCGGCCGGGGTGACGGTGTACATGCCGGTCACGCAACCGTTAAGGAGCATTCCTACGCCCACGCCGGCGACGAACGCGATAGCCGGAATAGACGTGCTGAAGATGAACACCACGAGGATGATGGCAGAGAGCGTCGAGAAGCCGATGAGCGTGCGACGGGCATCCAACTTGGTGGTGAGCGCACCATAGATGAGGGAACCGATGGTGCCGCCAAAGGACAGTGCGATGCCGCCGATGATGCCCTGGTTTTCCGTCATGCCGGTTTCGGTGAGCAATTTAGGGGTCCACGAGTTGGCGAAGTTAAAGCCGAACGTGATCAGGCTGAACGCAGCCCAGATACGCAAGGTCACGCCCAGGTAGCCGCCACCGAAAATGCTTGCTTTTTTCTTTTCGGAGCTGGTCTGCTCGGGGAGGGTGACTGGGGTTGCGGACTGTTCGGGCAATCCGAGGCGTCGAGCGATGGCAGCCGTGCGCGCCTCCCAGTTCTTAGGTTGACGGGTGCGCAAGTAGTCGGTGGATTCCGGAAGGATGGCCACGGTGAGAACAAGCGCGAGCAAGGTCAGGCCCGCGCCGGTGAGGTAGATGGAACGCCATCCGTATTCCGGAATCGCGTGGGCCGCCCACGTGCCGCAGAGTGCTGCGCCGATGCCGTACCCGGAAGCGTAAATGCTCATGGCAAGTCCCCGGTAACGCAGGTTAGAGAACTCGCTGGTGACCACGGTGACGCAGGCGAGAATGCCGCCGACACCGATGCCGGTGATAAACCGGAATGCCAACAGTTCGGGGAAGGAGTGGGCAAAGGTGGTGGCAAAGAGGCCGGCCAGGTCGATGACTCCAGCGACGATAATCATGGTGCGGCGCCCCCAGCGGTCAGCTGCTGGGCCCAGAGCTACGGAACCGACGCCCACGCCGAGCAACGCTGCAGAGAATAAAGAACCAAGTTGGAGGCCGGAGAGCCCGAACTCTTGGGTGACCGGGTTTGCGGTAAAAGACATCGCGACGAGGTCAAAACCATCGAGCGCGTTGAGGAACAGGGCCAAGATGATGATGAGCCACTGGTACCCGGACATGCGGGAATTGTCGATGAGGGTGCGTATATCCATCCTCGGAGCCTTTCTTAATGCGGGGTACGGTTGCGGCGGCGTACGCATCACGCCGCTTTCTTATAGCCGGGGCTCCGGGATGAGAAAACCGTGAAACTTTTTAAGCGCCCATGATTTTGGCCTACCCAAAGAATGGTTGGCAACTTTCCACCCGAATTTTATTCATGCGCTGGTAGGGTGGGGTTTCAGGCGGCGTCTGGGGTGGGCGCTAGGGTTGCAGGTATGGATCAGCGCGATGTGCAGTCCTTGCAGGCTGCAAAATTGTACTACCGGCAGGAATTGAGTCAGGCGGAAGTTGCCGCCCAGATGGGGATTTCGCGTCCTACGGTGGCGAAGCTTATTCAGCATGCCAAGGATCGCGGTTTTGTGACTGTGGAAATCCACGACCCGCAGGAGGAAGGCTCGCAGGTGACCTCCACGTTGATGGAGGCTTTCGGGTTGCGTGCGGTGCATATGATTCATGTCCCGGTGGGGGTGGATGCCACGAATGAGGATTTAGGTATTGCCGGTGCCCGCTACCTTGAGGAGATTGTGGAAGATGGCATGTCCATTGGTGTGTCGTGGGGGAAGACGCTGCTGGCGGTTGCCCGAAACCTGCGGCATACGACGGTGAAGGCGCGCCAGATTGTGCAGCTGAAAGGGGGATCGTCGCGTTCGCACCTGGCCACGAATGATTTTGAGACGATTAATCAGTTCTGCATGGCATTCAACGCTCCGGCGCTCGCGCTGCCGTTGCCTGTGATTTTTGATCGCCAAGAGACCAAGGACATCGTGGAGCAGGATTCGCATATTGCCGACGTCCTCCAGCAGGGCCGGGAAACGGATCTGGCGGTGTTTACGGTGGGGTCGGCGCGCCGGGAGAGTCTGTTGCTTAATTTGGGGTATTTGTCCGAAGACGCAGCAGACCGTCTGCTCGGCCGGGCGGTGGGGGATGTGTGCTCGCGCTTTTATACCTACGAGGGTGAGATTGCAGATCCGGAGACCAATGCGCTCACCGTGGGGATCCATGTGGATGAGTTGCGTAGCCGTCCGCGCAGGGTGCTGGTTGCGGGGAGTTTGCATAAAGCGGCGGCGATTGAGACGGCCTTGTGGATGGGGATGGCCACAGATCTGGTCATTGATCGGCCGACGGCCGTGCGTGTGCTGCAGCTGCATGAACAGCGCCAGATGCGGAAAAGCGGGAACGTGTAAATGTGGGGAAATAACAAATGGAAAAGTAAGTATTGACATATGTTCCATAGGGGGTTAGGCTGGTACTTGTACAACCAAGGCACCAGCCTTCAGCGTGACTCCAGGCCAGGTGCCGCCACACCAGAGCGAAAAGGAGTGCGCCATGCACAACTTGGAAACACCGAAGCAGTCCACCCCTCACATCGTTCCCACCGGCCCCATCGCAGAGACTGTCCTGATGCCTGGCGACCCACTGCGCGCCAAGTTCATCGCCGAGACCTACCTGGAAAACCCCGTCCAGTTCAACGCCGTGCGTAACATGCTCGGCTTCACCGGCACCTACCAGGGCCAACCGGTATCTGTCATGGGCTCGGGCATGGGTATCCCGTCGATCAGCCTGTACGCCTACGAGCTCATCCACTTCTTCGGGGCGAAGAAGCTCATCCGCGTCGGTTCGTGCGCGGGCCTGCAGCCGGACATGAAGCTTTTTGACATCATCGTCGGCTCCAGCGCCAGCACCGATTCCCGCTTCCTGGAGCAGTACAACCTGCCGGGAACCTACGCACCGACCGCGTCGTGGAAGCTCATCGAAGCCACCTACAAGCAGGCGCAAGAACAGAACGTGGACATCCACGTGGGCAACATCTTGTCTTCGGACGTGTTCTACAACTTCCAGGATGATGTGAACGCCCGCTGGACCGCCATGGGTGTCCTGGGCGTGGAGATGGAATCCGCAGGCCTGTACGCCGTCGCCGCCGAGGCCGGCGTTGATGCCATGGGTATCTTCACCGTTTCTGACGTCATCGGTTCGGGCGAGAAGGCCTCCGCCGAAGAACGCCAGAGCGCTTTCACCCAGATGATGGAGCTGGCCCTGCCACTGGCAGCGGTCTAAGCGCGAAGAGGAGTAGGAACCATGACGCAGACTAACGGTAAGCCCGGTCTTGTCGCCCGGGCCGCGAACCCGAAGGCAGCAGTGCCAATTATCCTGTTTACCTTCGTGTTCTCCCTGATCATTGACAATGGCTTCAAGTTCATGACAGCCCCAATGGGCGAGGCCTTGAACCTTTCACTCAACGAGGTTTCTCTGCAGGCTTCGCTGGCTGGTGTGATCATCGGCATTGGTGCGGTGGTGTATGCCGCGCTTGCCGACGTCGTCCCGATCAGAAAGCTGATGCTCATCGGCATCGTGCTCACTGTCATTGGCTCGATGATTGGTTACTTTGGCCAGAATGTGTGGGCGCTTGTCCTATTCGGCCGCATCGTGCAGACCACCGGCCTGGCTGCCGCGGAGACGCTGTACGTCATTTATGTGACCAAGCACCTTTCGGAGAAGGATCAGAAGACGTACTTGGGCTTCTCGACGTCTGCGTTCCAGGCCGCCACCCTGTTCGGCGCCCTGACCTCTGGTTATATTGCCACGCACATTTCGTGGACGGCCATGTTCTTGATCCCACTGGTGCTGATTATCGCGGTGCCGATCATCATGAAGACGGTCCCGAAGGAAGATAACCTGACCTCCGGGCACGTTGACTGGTACGGCCTGCTGCTCATCGCAGTATTGGCTACCACCGTGATTATGTTCATGCAGGCCTTTAACATCTGGTGGTTGCTGCCGGCAATCGTGGCCCTAGCACTGTTTGTCTACCACGTCACGCACGCGAAGCAGCCGCTGGTCAACGCGGAATTCTTCAAGAATCGTGCGTATGTCACTGCACTGCTGTTGGTCTTCGTGGTCTACTCAGTCCAGTTGGGGTACGTGGTCCTCTTCCCAGCGATGGCCCAGGAAGTTCATGGTTTGACCGCTGATGGCGCATCCGTGCTGCTGATCCCTGGTTACACCGGTGCGATCATCGTTGGTGCTCTGTCTGGCAAGATCGGCAAGTTCTTGCCCACCCGCCCCGCGATTTTCACCGCCGTTGGTTCCATTACCGCAGCCCTTCTGTTGCTGGCCTTCGCAATGAACGTGGGTACCTGGGTCTTCGTCTTAAGCTCCCTGCTCTTTGCCTGCGGTTTCGCACTCCTCTACGCGCCACTGGTCGCGACCGCTATCGGCGACATTCCAGCTGAGAAGTCCGGTATCGCGATTGGCTTCTACAACCTCACCATCAATGTCGCCGTCCCGCTGGGCATCGCTTACAGCGCGAAGCTCGTAGACCTTAACCTTGGCGTTCCAGGATTCCTGGCTTCCGGTTCAGGAACGTACCCCACGGTCATGGCCATCTTGGCGGTCATTGCAGTCATCGGTGCAGTCATCTACGCGGCGCTGACCGCAGGTATGAAGCACGCCGAATAAAACTTTAAGGAGAATTCACATGTCACAGTTACTTAACCGTTCCGATGTCGCCTACATGATCGACCATACTTTGCTCACCCCGGAAGCAACGGGTGCGGACGTCGATAAGCTCATTGAAGAGGCCGCTGAGCTGGGTACGTACTCGGTGTGTGTCTCGCCGTCGCGTCTGCCCATCGAGGTTCCGGAAAAGTTGCACGTTGCCGCTGTCTGTGGCTTCCCATCCGGCGCCGTAGCAACAGAGGTCAAGGCTGCTGAGGCAGCTCGCGCCGTCGCTGATGGTGCCGATGAAATCGATATGGTCATCAACCTGGGCCTGGTCAAAGAAGGCAAGTGGGATGCCGTCGCAGCCGATATCCAGGCAGTCAAGGAGGCTGTGGGCGACAAGGTGCTCAAGGTCATCCTCGAAACCGCAGTGCTTAACGACGGCGAAATCGTGGCCGCCTGTGAAGCCTCCGAGAAGGCAGGGGCCGACTTCGTGAAAACCTCTACCGGATTCCACCCCGCAGGTGGCGCAAGCACCCACGCCGTGGAACTCATGCGCAAGACCGTCGGTGACCGCCTGGGCGTGAAGGCTTCCGGTGGCATCCGCGACGCCGAGACCGCCACAGCAATGATCGCAGCTGGTGCCAACCGCCTGGGGCTGTCCAGCTCTGCGAAGGTCCTCGAAGGGGGGGACAAGTAATGAACCGCGAACTCCACGACAAGGCGCTAGCCTGGCTGGATGGTGACCCAGACCCTGTCACCCGCGAACAGTTACAAGCCATCATGGACGACGAAGACGCGCTCGCCGAAGCGTTCGCTGGGCCTCTCCAGTTTGGTACCGCCGGTCTACGCGGGGAGATCGGCCCCGGCGAATCCCGGATGAACCAAGCTGTGGTCATCCGCGCCACGTACGGTCTTGTACAGTGGCTGCTGCGCCAGGTCGAACGTCCGCGCGTAGTCATCGGATGCGATGCCCGCCACGGTTCCTTTACCTTCGCGGAGGCTGCTGCTGAGGTCGTCGCTGCGGCCGGGGGAGAGGCACTCCTCCTACCGTTGGGTCAGCCAACCCCATTGACCTCGTTTAGCGTGCGCCACCTTGATGCCGATGCCGGCATCATGGTGACCGCCTCCCACAACCCAGCCAAGGACAACGGATACAAGGTCTACCTGGGTGGGCGCATTGCAACCGGCGACGCTGCCGGCGTGCAGATCGTCCCACCAGCAGACAAGGAAATCGCGGCCTGCATCGCGGAAGCCCCAGCTGCGGCATCGATCGCGCGCAGCGCCCACTTCGAACTCGTGGACACCCGCGAGGCCTACCGTGCTGCCACCGCCCCGCTGGGAAAACCAGCCGGTGACCTCAAGATCGTGCTCACACCAATGCATGGAGTGGGCGGGCAACTCGCGCTCGATACCTTGAAAGATGCAGGTTTTGGGGACGTCACGGTCGTCGAGAAGCAGTTCGAGCCGGACCCCGATTTCCCCACTGTGGCCTTCCCGAACCCCGAGGAGGACGGTGCCCTGGACCTAGCGGTTGCTACCGCTGTGGACGTCGACGCGGACCTCATCATTGCGCTCGACCCCGATGCCGACCGCTGTGCGCTAGCCGTCCCCGCACGGGATGGGGCCAGCGCCGGAACGCCGGTGGCGCAGGGTTGGCTCAAGCTTTCTGGCGACGAGACCGGTGCGCTCATCGGTGACTACATCGCTCGGACCCGCAGCGAGGGCGTACTTGCGACGTCCATCGTCTCCGGGCGTCTGCTCTCCGAAATTGCGCGTGCACATGGGCACGGCGCTGCCACCACGCTCACAGGCTTCAAGTGGATCGGCCGCACTCCTGGCCTGGTGTACGGCTATGAGGAAGCCATCGGCCACTGCGTCGACCCGAAGCACGTGCGCGATAAGGATGGTATCTCTGCGGCTGTGGTGGTTGCTACGCTGGTCAGCGCGCTGAAGGCCGAGGGCAAAACAGTCCTGGATCGCTTCGATGAGCTCGCCCGCGAGCATGGCCTGTACCGTACCCAGCCGCTGACGTTCCGGCTCGAGGATCCATCCCAGATCAGCGGCGCGATGGAACGCCTGCGCTCCGGGAAGCCTGCCGAACTAGCTGGTAGCGAGGTCGTGGAGTACGCGGACCTGCGCGACGGCTACGGCGAAACCCCGGGCACCGACGGCATCCTCATCCGCACGGCTGCCGACGACCGCGTGATCATCCGCCCTTCCGGCACCGAACCAAAACTCAAGTGCTACCTCGAAGTAGTACGGCCGGTAAACGGTTCTCCCGATTGGGAGGCTGCCGACGCTCGGCTGGACGAGCTGAGCGCCGCGACACGTAAGCTCTGCGGCTTCTAATTACGCAGTACTTCAAACCACGCACCTAGCAACCTTCATGGAACCTGGCCGGGTGCGTGGTTTACGTTTTCCGGATAAACAAACCTCTGGACTACGTAGACTTCAGCCCGCGGTGCACTCAGTAGCGCTGCTAAGACGTACGGCAAGCGAATGGTGGTCGCTGATGTTCCGGGGACTTCAGCCACAGCGGCGTACACGGCGACGATGATTTTTTATCTTCCTATATCGAATGTATGAACGTCGATATGGCTAAGGGGCAGGTAGTATGAATTTAAATTGACACGCATGTTCTAATCTTGTATGGTGGGGTGTATAACCATACAACACCACAGATGGCCCCAGGGGGTGGGCCAGAAACATGGGGGACCAATGCAACTTACCGACTTACCACGCCACATCCGCCGCCGGCCTGGAGTTAACCCGCCAGCATTCTTCTGCCGCAGCGACCAAACAGATAAAACCGCCGTCCTCCTCGAAGACGCCAGACGCATAGAATTCATGGCCCTAGAACACCTCATGCCCAAAGGCCACGAACCCTTACGCGACGTACTCAAACGTCTCAAAGCAGTCACTAACTTCAGTGAAGGCCGTGCCAAACGCATCCTCATTGTCGGCATGGACATCCTCTACCGACTACCTAGGGTGCTTGATTTGCAACGCCAACTTCACCTGCTAGACACAGAACACATCGGCATGCTGGCATCGGTCTTCGAAGCAGCAGAGGCAGATACCTTCGACGCGATCGACCACCAGTTAGAAAAACTTCTGACCCCCACCATGCCCAGGCAAGCGTTCCCTGATTACACCGCACTGCGCAAGAAACTCACCACCATCCTGGTAGCAACCAACCCCCACCTTAAGGAAGAACCCACCCGGGAAGAACTGCCACCTTTTGATTTAGACCTCCCAGGCGAAGACGACCAAGACGGCGACGGTATAGCCAACCTTCGTGCGGAGTTGACCAAACCTGATGGGCTGATTTTGGAGGAGGCAATCCGGAAAATAGCAGCACGCTACAGTTGCTCTAGGCAAGAGGCTTTCCATAAGCTGCTCTTTGACAACATCACCGTGAACTTGACGTTAAACGTCTACCAAGCCCAGGACATCCCTGATGCTCCCGCGTGGGTATCGGGTATCGGGTGGATGACCGGTGCCTTACGTGATGAACTCCTAGGCAAAGTGACCGCTACCCGGGATCTGGCTGACTATAAGGACGTGGTGTCGAACTCGTATACCCCGAGTGCTGGTATTAAGGCCTACTTAGAAGGCCGTGATGGGACCTGCGGGCTACCGGGGTGTATGACACCGGCCCATAGGTGTCAGAAGGATCACCGGGTGGAGTATGCCGAAGGTGGGCCCACGTCAGCTAACAACATGGTGGACCTGTGTTCGAGTGACCATAATCATAAAACTCATGGTGGGTTGCATTATGTTCTTGATCCGGAGACAGGGACCACGATGTGGTTGCATACTGATGGCACGTTTGAAGTCGGGTTGGCTACTGGCCCGTTGTCGCCGCAGGGGAAGTGGGAGGCGATGACTATTGCTCAGTACCGCACAGAGCGTGCGGCCCGGGCACGCCACGCACGCAGAAAGTAACTAACGAGCGCGGGCTTCCCCTCGGACCAAGTCAGCGAACCGAGCCACGTAGTCGGCTACGAAGTCCTTAGTCTTCTCCACGGTGAACCCATCCGGGCCCACCAAGGTCGGGGACTGGCCTAGGAAAACCTCGGGCTGGCCCAGCATCGGCATGTCAAAGTAGGACAATGCCAGGCGCAGATTCTTTTGGGAACTGTAACCACCCATGCGGCCTACGGAATGGCTGATAATCCCAGCGGGGAGGCCTTTCCACGCCACATCATTATTTGGCTTCGATCCGATGTCCACCGCATTCTTCAAACACGCCGGGATAGTCCGGTTGTTCTCTGGGGTGACAAACAGTACGCCATCACTGCCAGCGATCCGGGATCGGAACTCGGTGTACTCCGCGGGCAGTTCAAGGGGCGACTCGGGGTCGTCGTAGTCGAAGTTGTAGAGCGGCAGGTGGCCAATCTCTACAATCTCCGTGTGGAAGTCTGCAGGGAAAAGCTCCAGGGTGGCGTTTGCGATCATTCGGGCATACGACCCAGCACGCAAGCTACCCACGAGAACGGAAATCTGATAAGTCACAATGCAACCTTTCTGAAGTTATAGCCCCAGGCCAGGGGTGAAGAAGCCTCAAGCAAAGATGGGCAACCCTGGCCTGGGGCGGGTATTAGAAATCCCAGTCCGAATCCTCAGTCTCCTCGGAGACTCCGATGATGTAGGAGGAACCCGAGCCGGAGAAGAAATCGTGGTTTTCATCCGAATTCGGCGTCAACGCCGCGATGATGTTCGGCTCCACGTCCACGCTCAGACCATCCTCGCCGGTAAAGAGTGGCTGGTAGCCCAAGTTCATGAGCGCCTTATTCGCGTTGTAGCGCACGAAGGTGGCCACGCCGTCGATAAGCCCAGAACCTGCATAGAGGTCCCCGGAGTACGCCATCTCCATGTCGTAGAGCTCGCTGACGAAGCCGTACGTGAACTCCTCCATTTCCGCGCGGCCGGCGTCGTTGAGTTTTTCCAGCCCACGCTGGTACTTGTAGCCGGAGTAGTAGCCGTGGACGGCCTTGTCGCGCAGGATGAGGCGGATCATGTCGGCAGTGTTGGTCAGCTGGCCGCGGGTGGAGAAATATAAAGGCAGGTAGAACCCGGCGTAGAGCAACAGCGAAGACAGTAGCGTCGACGCCACCTTGCGGCGAAGTGGATCCTCACCGTAGTAGTAGCGCAGTACTGCCTTCGCGCGGACCTGAAGGAGCTCATTATCGACGGCCCACTGGTACGCGGCGTCAATCTCCGGGGTGGACGTCAGCGTGGAGAACACCGACGAGTAGCTGCGGGCGTGGACCGCCTGCATGAACGCGATGTTCGCGTAAATCGCTTCCTCGTGTTCTGTTTGGGCGTCCTGGATCTGGCTGATCTCCCCGACGCTGGCCTGCACGGTATCCAGCAGGGTAAGTCCGGTGAAGACCCGCATGGTCAGCTGCCGTTCATCGACCGTGAGATCCTTCCAAGACCCTAGATCATTGGAGAGCGGGACTTTCTCCGGGAGCCAGAAGTTGGCGGTGAGGCGGTTCCAGACCTCCAGGTCTTTTTCGTCCTGGAGACGGTTCCAGTTCACGGGCCGGATTGGGGCGGTGGGGTTGCGGCGGTAACCGGGAGGGGTGACCGACTGGGTGAACGTTGTCATGCTGTCCTTTCCAAGGTGGTGGAAATAAGACTGTTGACTCGCATGACGTCTGCGGGAGTGCCCAGAAGCTCGAATCGATGCAGCTCAGGGACTCCACATTTGTGGGCGATGATCGGCCCGGCGATGCAGTAATGCTCCCCAAAATTTGTGTTCCCGCCGGTGATGACGCCACGGATGAAGCGGCGATTAGTGGGATCATTGAGGAACGCGATCACTTGCTTGGGCACAGCGCCGCCGGGGCTGCCACCGCCATAGGCGGGCACGATGAGTATGTACGGGTGGTGGACCCGGATCATGCCGTCGGTACGCGGGTGTAGCGGGATGCGCACAGCGGGGTGGGCAAGCTTGTCGACGAACCTCCGGGTGTTCTCCGAGACACTGGAGAAATAGACGATGGGGTATGCACCGGGTTCGTCGTAGAAAGTGGGGACGCTACGAGTCATGCCCCCACAATAGCAAGAAAGTTAAGCCGTGTTAAACCTACTGCTTGGACTTTAAAACACCATTGGTGGCCAGGTGGTTGTGGGGAATCTGGTTCACGATGACGGTCACCGCCGACTCCGGCGCGTTCAACGTTTCGGAGGCTACTTTGACAACTCCTTCGACGAACTTTTCCACCTGGTCGTCGGTGCGGCCTGCAGCGATAGAGGCGTGAATAATTGGCATGGGAAAACTCCTTTTCAGCTATGAAAACTTTGCCTAAAGTGTAGCCACCACCAGGTTCGACCGCAGCAATTTTGGTGGGTAAGATTTGCCGGAGGCATTGGCGCGCCACGTTTGGCGCGTTGACGGACTTTCAAGACAGTAGGGCAGGTACTCTCCGACATATGGCACGTATGCAAGAAAGCGCGGATCTTCTGAAGTGTTCCTTCTGTGGCAAGAGTCAGAAGCAGGTGAAAAAACTCATCGCCGGCGGCGGTGTCTACATTTGCGACGAATGCATTGAGCTCTGCAACGAGATCATTGAAGAGGAAATCGGAGCTGCTACCGAAACCTCGGGCACTGAGGAAAAGAAACTTCCCAAGCCATCCGAAATTGCTGCTTTCTTAGACCAGTACGTGATTGGGCAGGACCCGGCCAAGCGCACTCTCGCGGTCGCGGTGTACAACCACTACAAGCGCATTAAAGAGTCCGAAGGCTCCCTGGCGATGCGCCACGAGGATGATGTGGAAATTGCTAAGTCCAACATCCTCCTGCTGGGCCCCACGGGCTCGGGCAAGACCTACTTGGCGCAAACCCTTGCTCGCATGCTCGACGTTCCCTTCGCTATTGCTGACGCCACCTCCTTGACCGAGGCCGGCTACGTGGGCGAGGACGTAGAAAACATCCTGCTCAAACTCCTCCAAGCCGCAGACTTTGATGTGCAGCGCGCCCAGCGTGGCATCATCTATGTGGACGAGGTGGACAAGATTTCCCGCAAGTCGGAGAACCCGTCCATCACTCGCGACGTGTCCGGCGAGGGCGTGCAGCAGGCGTTGCTGAAAATCTTGGAAGGCACCGTGGCTTCCATTCCGCCGCAGGGCGGGCGCAAGCACCCGAACCAGGAATTCATCCAGCTGGATACCTCGAATGTGCTGTTCATTGTTGCCGGTGCTTTCGCGGGGCTGGATAAGGTGATTCAGGAGCGCGTCGGAAAGCGTGGTCTGGGCTTTGGTGCCGAGATTGATTCCGCCGCCGAGCGCGATGCCACCGACATCTTCAGCCAGGTGCAGCCTGAAGACCTGGTGAAGTTCGGTCTGATTCCAGAATTTATTGGGCGCCTTCCCATCGTGGCTACGGTGGAGAACCTGGACCAGGAGTCATTGGTCCGTGTGCTCACTGAGCCGAAGAATGCGCTGGTCCGGCAGTATCAACGTCTCTTTGAGATGGATGGCGTGGAGCTGGAGTTCACGGATGAAGCCCTGCAGGCGATTGCAGATAAGGCGCTCGACCGCGGTACGGGTGCCCGAGGGCTGCGCGCCATCATGGAGGAACTGCTGGTTCCCGTCATGTTCGATATCCCCGACCGGGAAGAAGGTGGCACGCTGACCGTGACTGCGGCGATGGTGCGTGGGGAAGAAGAAATGTCCGTCGTCGAGGAGGCGGCGGAGAAGACCGCTTAGTCTTCGTAGATGGAGGCGGCGAAATCGCCGATCGCCGCCTCGGGGTCGTGGTAGATGGAGTTGACGTCGTTGTCAGTCTCGTCGGGGTGGTGGAGCGAGAAGCTCAGGTAAGACTCGTATTCGGAGTCGGGGAGGTTGGCGGTGAGGAACGTCAGCACACTATCGACGACCATCCGGCGCAAACCGTCCGTGTTCTCCGCATCGAGCTGGTTGATCCCGAAGATATTGTCAAAGAGCCTGGCGCTGGTGACCCGCGACGTGCACAGAGACGTGACCATGTAATAAATATCGTAAGCGGAAATACCTGGGCGGAAAGCGCCCGCATCCTGGCCCAGCATCAGCAGTTTATCCAGCGGCAAAATGATGCGTGACTGGTCAAAAACTGCCGGGATGCTCTCGAGGTCAAGCACGTGGTCGGTAGCTTCGCGCTGAATCAAGGCCACAGCTTCAGGATGGTGCACGTAGCGGTTGTAGATTGCTTCCACGATGTGGCGCACGCCTTCTACCGGGATTGCGGTGTCTACCTGGAGTTCCGCTTCGGTGGGGTGGAGGCGTTCCAGAGCCTCTTGGAGCACTTGTTGGTACAGGCCCTTTTTGTCGCCGAAGTAGTAGTGGATCATGCGTTTAGACATGCCCGATTGCTGTGCGATACGCTCGAGCTTCGCGTCCGAGTAGGACCGTTGCGAAAACGCCTCCAATGCAACGCGGATGACATCGTCCTGCGTCACCGTGTTTGCGTTGTCGGGGGTCTGAGCCTGTGCCATTACTACCTACTATGCCTTTCGAAATGTGCTATCACAGCAAGATACATGTGTAAGAGTACGGTGTTTGCTTTGTTTTTGGGGGTGAAAAGGGCAAAACCGTGCATAAACGGGTATTTGGGGGTAGGGAAATGTCGTTTCGGGGGTGATTTAACGGGTCTAGTAACCGGACTTAATCGGGAGTATCCTCGTAGTTGTTATACGTCTGAGTTATCTGATTGCTCTGGCGGAACCTATAGGGCCTTGTAGCCCAGCTGAGACTTATGAAAGAGGTTGCACCACATGGCACAGACCGCAAAGAAGATTACCGTTACCGGCGCAGCAGGCAATATCTCGTATTCGCTGCTGTGGCGCATTGCTAACGGCGATGTTTACGGCAAAGACACCCCAGTCGAGCTTTCCCTCCTGGAAATCCCGCAGGCCACACGCGCTGCCGAGGGCGTGGCCATGGAGCTGCAGGACTCCGCGTTCCCGCTGCTGCGCAATATCACCATTACGGACGACGCCAACACGGCTTTCGACGGCGCTAACGCCGCATTCCTCGTCGGTGCGAAGCCACGCGGTAAGGGTGAGGAACGCTCTGACCTCCTAGCCGCCAACGGCAAGATTTTTGGTCCGCAAGGTGCAGCTATTAACGCACACGCCGCTGATGATATCCGCGTGCTGGTCGTAGGCAACCCCGCGAACACGAATGCTCTCATCGCGCAGCACGCCGCGCCGGACGTGCCAGCGGATCGCTTTACTGCGATGATGCGCCTGGACCACAACCGTGCACTGTCCCAGCTGGCTGGCAAGCTAGACTGCCTGACCACCGACTTCGAAAACGTCGTCGTGTGGGGTAATCACTCCGCTACCCAGTTCCCGGACGTCACTTACGCAACCGTGAACGGCAAAAAGGTCTCCGAGCTTATTGACGACTCCTGGTACACCGATGAGTTCATCCCACGCGTGGCAAAGCGTGGTGCGGAGATTATCGACGTTCGCGGTTCGTCCTCGGCGGCGTCGGCAGCCTCCGCAGCGGTTGACCACATGCACGATTGGATTAACGGCACCACCAAGTGGGTCTCCGCTGCAGTCCCATCCACCGGAGCATACGGAATCCCCGAAGGCCTCATCGTCGGCCAACCTACTTACGCCGAGGGCGGGGAGTGGAAGATTGTCGAAGGCCTTGAGCTCAGCGATTTCCAGAAGGCCCGCATTCAGGCCAACGTTGAGGAACTGCAGGCTGAACGCGATGCAGTTGCTGACCTGCTGAAGTAATCTCGCGTAGAAAAAGGCCGGGCTCACACCGCTGAAGGTGTGGGCCCGGCCTTGCTTGCGCTACGTTTTTAGGCGCTGCGCGCTAGCCCCGTTGCGCGGACCCGAACCGGCGCACGGAGGTGTCCTTGCGGCCGACGCGCCAGTAGGCGACGGCAACGCAGACGCACAGTGCCATGATGATGGCGATGATGAGGTAGGAGGCGAAGAGTGCCTTCGACCATGCTTCCACGGAACTCTGGGTGCCCACGATGGCGAAGAGCACGCCCGTGGTGATCGTGTTTCCGATTGCGGTGGCGATACGCTGCACAGTTTGGGTGACACCGCCAGCTACGCCGCCTAATGCGGGTGGGACGTCGAGCATGGCTTGGGTCTGGTTGACGGAGCTCATCATGCCTTGTCCGATACCTTGTACCGCGAAGCCGATGGACATGAACCACGGCGAGTAGCCCTTGGGTACAAGGAGTGCGCAGAATCCCGCGATGAGGACACCGAGCATCATCATTGTCACAGCGAATACCTGGAGCCCGCGGCCACGTACGATGGCATACTTGCCGCTCCACAGTGCGGCGATAGCACTGGTCAGCGCGTTAGGTAGACCAATCAGGCCGGCGATCATCGCGCTCATGAGCAGTCCCTGCTGGACGTAAATCGCAACGAGTGCGAATACGGACGTGATACCCAGGAATTGCAACAGGCCGACGGCCACGTTGTAACTGAAGCTCGTGAGTGTGAACAAGCGCAGGTCAACCATAGGTTGCTTGCCGTGCTTGGCGTACCGGTTTTCCCACCACACGAAGCCCACGCCGAGGACCACCGCGATGGGCAAGAGGCCCCAGCGCCAGGCGCTGCCGTGGGAGGCGAAAGGCAGCATAATGCACAGGACGGCGAGGATCAGGGTGACCATGCCCACGGGGTCGAGGTCCATCTTTGCCACGAGGTGTGATCCCTTGCCCGCTTTGCGACGTTTCCCTTCGGCATTAAACGGCAACCAGAAAGCACCCGCGATGAGCCCGATGAGGCCGAGTGGAAGGTTGATCAGGAATGAGGAGCGCCACCCGAGGTCGCCGCCGAACCAGGTGATAAGGAGGCCCGTGAGGACAGGGCCGAGGGCAACCGATACCGAAATAACAAAGCCGAAGAGTGAGAATGCCTTCGCGCGTGCCTGCCCGGAGAAGTATTGCTGAATAATGCCGGTGACCTGGGGCGAAAACACGCCTGCGGCCAGACCCTGGACGATGCGGAGGATGTTGAGCCACAAGGCATCAGAAACAAGGCCACAGGCGGTGGATGCCAGCGTGAAGGCGGCCAGCCCGATCATGAAGAGCTCGGCGCGGCCGAAGATGTCACCCAGACGTCCGGAAGGCACAAGCGCGATGCCAATAGCGAGGGCGTATCCGGCCAGAACCCACTGGATTTCAGCAGGGGTGGCGCCGGTGGCGTGCCCGATGGAGCTTAAAGCCACGTTGACGGAGCTGACCTGGATGAGCGACATGGCGAGCACGATGAGCAGAACCGCGAGAATCTTGTTGCGGTTGTAGCGTCGTGACGAGCCGACGACGGAAATCCATTTCGGATCATTTTTTGCGACTGTGGGCTTATAAACCTCTTCTGACACTTCTCTCCTTATTCACCGCACACAATGTAATAGCGCATTTATGCTACGCCTACCCCCAGACAAAGGTGCTATCTCCCCGCGAACTCTATGGCGGTTATGATAGTGCGCGTGACTAATCAAGATGCTGCAACTGATCGTGTAAATAATTTGCCCAAGTCGTGGGATCCTCATGAGCATGAGGCCAAGCTGTACCAGCAGTGGCTGGATCGCGGCTATTTCACGGCTGATACGGCGAGCAAGAAGCCACCGTTCTCCATCGTGCTTCCTCCGCCGAACGTGACGGGCCAGTTGCACATGGGTCATGCTTTGGACCACACGCTGATGGACGCGATCGCACGTCGTAAGCGGATGCAGGGCTTCGAGGTCCTGTGGTTGCCGGGCATGGACCACGCGGGCATCGCAACGCAGACAAAGGTGGAGTCACGCCTAAAGGAAACTGAGGGCAAGGACCGCCACGATTATGGTCGCGAGGAATTCATTTCCAAGGTCTGGGAGTGGAAGGAAGAGTACGGGGGCACGATTCTGCAGCAGATGCGTGCCATCGGCGATTCCGTCGACTGGTCCCGTGAGCGCTTCACCCTCGACGAGGGCTTGTCGCGCGCAGTGCAGACGATCTTTAAGCAGCTTTACGACGAAGGCATGATCTACCGCGCCAATCGCCTGGTGAATTGGTCGCCAAACTTGCGCACCGCGGTCTCTGATATCGAGGTGGTGTACAAGGACGTTGAGGGCGAGCTGGTCAGCTTCCGCTACGGTTCCCTCAACGACGATGAGCCGCACATGATCGTGGCCACGACCCGTATTGAGACGATGCTTGGCGACGTCGCCATCGCCGTCCACCCAGATGACGAACGCTACACGGACATGGTGGGCAAGACGCTGCCGCACCCATTCCGTGACGATCTGACAATCCAGATCATCGCTGATGACTACGTGGACCCCGAATTCGGTACCGGCGCGGTGAAGATCACCCCAGCCCACGACCCGAACGACTACGCAATGGGCCTACGCCACAACTTGGACATGCCACAGGTTATTGACGAGTCCGGCCGCATCGCCGACACCGGCACCAAGTTTGACGGCCTCACCCGCGAGGAAGCACGCGAAGCATTGCGCGAAGCGCTTCGCGAGCAAGGGCGCATCGTCAAGGAGATTCGCCCGTACGTCCACTCGGTGGGCCACTCGGAGCGCTCCGGCGAACCAATCGAGCCGCGTCTTTCGCTGCAGTGGTTCGTAAGGGTCGACGAGCTAGCCAAGATGGCTGGCGACGCCGTCCGCGAAGGCGATACGACTATCCACCCGAAGTCCCTGGAACCCCGTTACTTCGACTGGGTAGACAACATGCATGACTGGACAATTTCGCGCCAGCTGTGGTGGGGCCACCGCATCCCAATCTGGTACGGCCCGGACGGGGAAGTGGTCTGCTGTGGCCCTGACGAAGAACCGCCAGCCGGCTACGAACAGGACCCGGACGTCTTGGACACCTGGTTTAGCTCTGCGCTGTGGCCGTTCTCCACGATGGGTTGGCCCGACAAGACCCCTGAACTAGAGAAGTTCTACCCAACTTCTGTCCTGGTGACCGCATACGACATTCTGTTCTTCTGGGTTGCCCGCATGATGATGTTCGGCACCTTTGCTGCCAAGCACACCCCGGAGATCCTGGGCGAAGGCAAGGATGGCCGACCCCAGATTCCGTTCACTGATCTCTTCCTCCACGGCTTGGTCCGCGATGAGCACGGCCGCAAGATGAGTAAGTCCCTGGGCAACGGCATCAACCCGATGGACTGGGTCGAACGCTACGGTGCCGACGCACTGCGCTTTACCCTGGCCCGTGGCGCGAACCCAGGCGTGGACCTGCCCGTCGGTGAGGACCATGCGCAGAGTTCCCGCAACTTTGCCACCAAGCTGTTCAACGCGGCACGCTTCGCGTTGATGAATGGCGCGCAGGTGGGCGAGCTGCCGGCCCGTGAGGACTTGACGGACGCTGACCGCTGGATCCTGGACCGCGTGGAAGAAGTACGCGCAAAGGTCGACGGTTACCTGGACGAATACCACTTCTCCCGCGCAAATGAGGAGCTGTATTCCTTTACCTGGGGCGAGTTCTGCGACTGGTACTTGGAGATTGCCAAGACCCAGATTCCACGCGATGGTATGGATGAGCGTGGCCGCAACACTCAGATCGTTCTAGGCCGTGTCCTCGACGTTGTGTTGCGTCTACTGCACCCGGCGATGCCGTTCGTTACCGAGGTTCTGTGGACCGCGCTCACCGGTAAGGAGTCCGTCACGATTGCTCCTTGGCCAACCCAGGAAGACACCAACGGTGGGGCAGCGGCAGACGAGCGCGCAGCTCGGCGTATCGCTGACGTAGAAAAACTTGTCACCGAACTGCGCCGCTTCCGTTCCGACCAGGGTGTGAAGCCTTCCCAGAAAGTGCCGGCACGCATCGACTTCGCTGCCGCTGACCTCGAAGCCCAGGAGAACGTAATCCGTTCGCTGGCCCGCGCCGAGGTTCCAGCTGAAGACTTCGAGGCTTCCGCTTCCCTGGAGATTCGCTTGAGTCAGGCCACGATTGAGGTGGCGTTGGACACCTCGGGGACCGTCGATAAGCAAGCAGAACGCAAGCGCCTAGAAAAGGACCTAGCGGCTGCCCAGAAGGAATTGGACAATGCAGCGAACAAGCTGGGCAACCCGAACTTCGTGGGCAAGGCCCCGGAGCACGTGGTCAACGACATTAAGAACCGTCAGCAGGTAGCCCAGGAAGAATTTGAGCGCCTGACTGCCCGCTTGGAGGCACTCGGTGAGTAAAGAGGAAGTACGCCTCGACGAAACCGGCTTGAGCCTGCCCATCGACATGGGCGCGGACAAAGGTGACTTGGATGCTCCGATTGAGGATCCCGTCACTCCGGAGGACATGCAGCGCCTGGCAGCCACGGAAGCGGAACTCGACCAGCGCTGGCCGGAGACGAAGATTGATCCGAGCCTCGAGCGCATCGAGAAGCTGTTGGACATTCTGGGGTCCCCGCACCGCAACTACCAGGCGATTCACGTCGCTGGTACAAACGGCAAGACTTCGACGGTGCGCATGATCGAATCGCTGCTGCGCGCCTTCCACCGCCGCACCGGGCGTACCACAAGCCCGCACCTGCAGTGGGCTACGGAGCGCATTGCTATCGACGGCCTCCCGGTCCACCCACGCGTCTACGCGGACACATGGGAAGAGATTAAGCCGTACGTCGAGATGGTCGACGCCCAATCTGATGTCCCGATGAGCAAGTTTGAAGTCCTCACAGCGATGGCGTACGCAGCCTTCGCGGACGCGCCCGTCGATGTCGCAGTCGTAGAGACCGGCATGGGTGGTACCTGGGATGCTACAAATGTCATCGATGCTGACATCGCCGTGATCACTCCCATCGGGATGGACCACACTGATTACCTCGGCGACACTCTCGCAGAGATTGCGGGGGAGAAGGCTGGCATCATTAAATCCCGCTGGGATAAAGAAGACCTCCTTTCCCCGCCGGACAACGTCGCAATCGTTGGCTCCCAAGAGCCGGAGGCCATGCAGGTGCTTTTGGAGCGCGCAGTCTCCGTAGACGCGCAGGTTGCCCGCTTTGGAAGCGAGTACGGCGTGGTGGAATCACGTGTTGCCGTCGGTGGCCAGCAACTTACTCTGCGCGGCCTGGCCGGCGAGTACACCGAGATCTTCCTGCCCGCCTCAGGCGTGCACCAGGCAGAAAACGCTGCCACCGCGCTGGCCGCCGTGGAGGCATTCTTCGGTGCAGGACCCGGACGGCAACTCGATGTCGAAACCGTTCGACGCGGATTCGCCCAACTGGTTAACCCAGGCCGCCTTGAGCGCGTGCGCGCAACCCCGACTACGTTCATCGACGCTGCCCACAACCCCCACGGGATGCATGCGCTTGGGGAGGCGCTCGAGCGTGACTTCGATTTCCAGCGCCTTATCGCTGTCGTAGGAATCCTCGGCGACAAGGACGTCACTGGAATTCTCCGCGAGCTGGAGCCGCACGTCTCTGAGATCGTGTGTACCCAAAATAGTTCGCCGCGTGCCCTAGACGCCTACGAACTGGCCGAACTCGCCCGCGATATTTTCGGCGAAGAACGAGTGCATGTCGACGACGACCTGCCGGCAGCCATCGAAACTGCTGTAGAGTTAGCCGAAGATGCCGACATCCAGTCCGGTTCCGGAATCATTATCACAGGATCTGTGGTCACAGCCGGTGAAGCCCGCACCCTCTTTGGAAAGGACCCCGCGTGACAAACACGCCACGTAAGCCCGAACCAGAATACGGGCCCCTCGGGCCAGGGCACGCCCCGGAAAAGGATCCACTCAAGGGTTTCCGTGGCGTGGCCTCTGGCACTCTCGTGATGGAAGCCATCACTATGGGCCTTGTGCTTACCGTCATTGGGCGTATTGATTCGGGAGCCTACTGGACAGCGGGCAACGCGACGTTTGTCATCGCAGTCGCTGTGGTCCACCTAGTTCTGGCGTTTCTGCAGCGGTTCTCGTGGGGGCTGCCCGCAGCCCTCGTGCTTCAAGTCATTTCCCTGGGTGGATTCTTTGTCCACCCTTCAATGGGAATCATTGCGATTATCTTCTGCGCAGTCTGGTGGTACTTGATGCACCTGCGCTCCAGACTGGTGGCGCGCATGGAGCGTGGCCTGCTTACCACGCAGCACATGTAACTTACTTGCGCACCGGATGGCCGGACGCAATAGAAATTTTGTTGAAAGCTTCAATGGTGACCGCCGCCCACTGCAGGGCGGCGATTTGCTTTTCGTTGAATACCTTCGCAGCAGCCTCCCGCGCAGCCACATCCACTGGGCCACGCTCGGAACCGTTGAGGGCTTCCGCCAGTTGGAGTGCGGCGCGCTCTTCCTCGGAGTAGATTTCGGCGTTATGCCACGCTGGTAGGACGTCAAGCTTCAACTGGGAGATGCCAACCTCGCGGGCCTGCGGGCCGTGGACGGATAGGCAGGTAGGGCAGCCGTTGATCTGGCTGATCCGAACCATCACTAACTCAATGAGCTCAGGGCTCAAGCCTGCTTCTGCGGCGACATCGTTGATGGTGCCTGCTGCTGCAAGGAACTTCTTGTAGGTTTCGGGGAACTGTTGATCAAGAAAAGTACTCATGGCCGCCACGGTACTCGCGTCTTGTATCTAATTCAGTGAGACCCATTCGCGGTCGTGTTCGTCTGCTTCACGGAGTTCACCGGCGAACTCATGCTTGGCTACATAGTTGACCACGTACGGGCACACGGGAACGACGCGCAAGCCCGCTTCGGCGGTGTCGCGTAGCGCGAATTCTGTAGCGATGCCGGCGAGGCCACGGCCCGCGAATTCGTCAGGGGTTTGGACGCTGTAGAAGATGCGTTCGCCGTCGTGGTCCTTGTAGTGCACGGCGGAGGCGTAGTCGTGTGATGCAGAACCGCGGTATAACGCGGCATAGAGATTTTCCTCGGGGAAGTGCTCTACCGTGACTGGGTTTCCATGCTTGTCTTGGGTGTAATCCATGGTTCTATGATGGCCGTTTTGTTGGGTTCTCGCCACGTTAAAACTTCCGGTATGGTGTTCACCATGACTCAACGTACTCTTATTCTGATTAAGCCAGACGGTGTCAAGCGTGGCCTCGTCGGTGAAATTATCTCCCGCATCGAAGCTAAGGGCCTGAAGCTTGCTGCCCTGGACCTGCGCGTCACCGACCGTGAGACCGCTGAGAAGCACTATGAAGAGCACAAGGACAAGCCATTCTTTGGGGAGCTCGTAGACTTCATCACCTCCGCACCACTCGTTGCGGGCGTTGTCGAGGGCGAGCGCGCAATCGAAGCTTGGCGTCAGCTAGCTGGCGGTACCGATCCAGTCTCCAAGGCAACCCCAGGCACCATCCGTGGTGACTTCGGCTTGACCGTTGGTGAGAATGTGGTCCACGGTTCCGACTCTGAGGAATCCGCAGCTCGCGAAATCGGAATCTGGTTCCCGAATCTCTAAAGCGCTTCGCTTTAAGCACTGGCCGTGCCCCGTCTGGGGCGCGGCTTTTCTCCGTTTTAGGGCTGGAAGATGCATAATTTCCTATTTATATTCATCGGATATTCGGGCGCATTCAAGCCCTCGGAGGCTATCGGTGGTCCATGTTAGGAAGACCAAAGAAAACCAGCTAGGTTGCATTAAACCTGTTTTTGAAAAGTAATTACGCAACATTATCATGTCCATATTTGTGCAGGTCACGGTAGGTTTACCTTGCTTGTTGGCAACATTAAGTATCCATATAGTGAATGTCAACAGGGAAGGAAAACACCTCCCGGCCAATCACTAACAAGGAGCACACCAATGGCTACTGCAACCAAGATCGCAAGCTGCGCTACTACTGAATGCGCTTTCAATAACGGCGGCTGCACCGCTCTCGCAATCACCATCGCAGGCGATGCGAACAAGGCAGCGTGTGGCACCTTCACCACCCTGGATGCTCGCAGCAACCGCCCAGCAGAAGGTCAGGTCGGCGCTTGCCACCGCCTCGAATGTGCACACAACAAAGACCTCATGTGCACGAACGCTTCTATCACCATCACTGGCAGCACTGCAGAGTGTGCTGAATACACCGTCGCTTAACACAACGCTCTGGTGAACGGTCGGTAGAACGGCACACGAAAGCGGGCCACCCCCACAAAGGGGTGGCCCGCTTTCACGTGTTTTCGGTTAGCTGCGTTCGTTGGGATGGAAGCCTAACCGGCCATCTTCTCCACGGTCCAGGGAGTTGATTGCGGCCATTTCTTCGTCGGAAAGTGTGAAGTCCAGAGCGCCCAAGTTTTCCTCCATGCGCTCGCGCACGCGCGACTTGGGGAAAACGATGGTGCCGTTTTGTAGGTGCCAGCGCAGCACGACCTGGGCTTCGGTGGCGTTGTGGGCCTTGGCAGTGTCGACGAGGGCGGGGAACTGGGTGAAGTCGTACTTGAACTGGCCCAGTGGTGCCCATGCCTCGGTGGCAACCCCATGGCGTTGGTTCGTTGCGACCGTATCCTTCTGCTGTATCCACGGATGAAGCTCCACCTGATTCACTGCGGGTGCCACGCCAGATTCGGCGACGAGGCGGTCAATGTGTTCGGGGAGGAAGTTGCACACCCCGATGGAGCAGGTCAGGTCCTTTTCGCGCAACTGGATCAGTGAATCCCAGGCCCCAAGGTACTTGTCCTGTTTAGGGACTGGCCAGTGGATGAGGTAGAGGTCAACGTAATCCAGGCCGAGCTTAGTGAGGGATTCGTTCAGGGCATCTGGGGCGTCATCGTGGCGGTCGTTCCATAGCTTGGTGGTGACAAAGATTTCCTCGCGGGGGATCCCAGAATCGCGGATAGCTGCGCCGACGCCTTCTTCGTTGCCGTAGAAGGCGGCGGTGTCGATGTGCCGGTATCCGGCTTCGAGTGCGTCGGTGACAACGCGGTGGGCTTCGTCGGGGTCAACGAGGAATGTTCCGAACCCGAGCTGGGGCATGGTGTGTCCGTCGTTAAGTTTAAGTTCTGTTGTGTTGTGAATCATAGTTCTGCAGTGTAGCAAGAGCGCCGAGCCCATGTGCAGAAAGCGCAACAAGCCAGTCCTTCTTCCGCGGGCCGGCATCCAAAGTGGACAGGGTAATTAGGCCGGCCTGGGCGATTGCGGAGGCGTCGGAGGCAAGCTTCTCGACGTCCCTTCCGGTGCTCCGTGCCAGACCCCAGAGGCGAATACGCACGGGTTCGATGGCTTCCAGGTCGCTCAACGCGGCTAGGAGAGGGGTGTGCTCGCGTGCCGAGGCCAACTGCTCTTCGGACGGCTCCGCTGGATCTAGGGGCGGGAAATCCCTGCGCGGTGAAGCGGAGTTTATGGAGTACGCGACCACCGTTGTGATTACTAAAGCCAATGCAGGAAGTGTGATAGTAACCAGCCAGTCTGGGCCGGGGAGGTTGCGAAGTAGCGGTACCCCGAAAATCATCACCGAAGGTATGAGCACAGGTAAGTACTTATGCCACCCGCGAAGCTCTGGAATCTCATTGGTGTAGTAGGGCGACTGCATGTTCTTTGCTGACCAAGCTAAGAGAACAACCCAGAGTATGAGGCCCACGTACCAGTAGCCGTGCAGAATGCTTAGGTAAATCACCGCAGCGGCCAGGCCCCACAAAAGTGCAATCGGCCGGGAAAACTGGCGGTATAGTGTGCGCTTGGTCATAGCAGGAACGGTAGGCGGGGCGTATGCCGGTGTCAATGGTTTTCTTCGGCTGTGCAACAATGGGCGGAGCACTGATGCATTTCCCGGTGCACTTTGAAGTGACACAGTTTTGAAAAATTTCATCCAGCCTGCGCCTGTGTGGCTGCATCCTCTTTTGGCGTGCGCCCGGGCTCCAGCGGGCTGCACATACTTAAAAGGAGCACGCAGTGGCGGAAAAGCCCACTATCCAACCCATAGACCGCAGCGAATTAAAACCGAAGACCCGCGTTCATGCGCTTGCTAAGCAACTGGGCACCACCTCCCGAATTGTGGTGGAACAGCTCGCCGAGCTGGGGTTAAAGAAGGTCGCGCAGTCCACATTGTCGGTGGAGGAACAAGAACAGCTTCTCGACGCCCTATCCTCCGACAGCGAGAAGCCAAAGAAAAAACCAGCTAAGAAGCCGGCCAAGAAGACGACAAAGAAAACCGCCAAGAAGGTAACGAAGAAGGCGGAGGAGAAGCCAGCGGAAAAGGCAGACGAGCCGCAGCAGGAAGAAACGACTCCGCAGGATGTGGAGAAAATCCGCCGTCGCGTTGAGGCCAACGTGAAAAATGAAATCCACCAGATCGAAGAGAAGGTGGAGCGGGAACTGGCCGAGGAAGCCGAAAACCAGGGCAGCCAGGAAGTAACCCAAGCCGAGGAGATAGAGGCGCAGGCGGTAGATACTCCAGTATTCCAGGCGCCGCAGGCTACTGATTCCGAAGATGAGACGGTCTCGAGGCCACGTCGCCGGGGCCGCCGGGGAACGCGCCGTGGGCGCGGCAACCAGGACGTACCGCAGGACAACGCTGCGCAGCCTGCTCCAGAGCAGGCTGAGGAGCCGGAGGTCGTCGAGAAGCAGATTGATGAGCCGGTTGCTTTGAAGGGCTCGACCCGTTTGGAGGCGCGCCGGCGCCGCCGTAATGAGCGTCGCGAGGAAGTACGCAAGGAGCGTCGCATCGTGAGCCAAGCAGAGTTCTTGGCGCGCCGGGAGTCAGTCAAGCGCGTGATGGTTGTCCGCGAGCGTGAGCGCACCGACCATGTGGGCAACGTGACGCAGGTCGGAGTGCTCGAAGACGACATGCTCGTGGAGCACTTTGTCACCTCTGAGGCACAGGCCTCGATGATCGGAAACATCTACTTGGGCCGCGTCCAAAACGTGCTGCCCTCCATGGAAGCTGCGTTCATCGACATCGGACAGGGCCGTAACGGTGTTCTGTACGCCGGTGACGTAGATTGGCGCAAGCCGCAGTTCAAGGGCTCGGGACGGCGCATCGAGAAGTCGCTGAAGTCCGGTGACCAGGTCATCGTGCAGGTATCCAAAGATCCGATCGGGCATAAGGGTGCGCGTCTGACCACCCAGATTTCGTTAGCAGGGCGCTTCTTGGTCTACGTGCCCGGCGGCAAGACCGCGGGCATTTCCCGCAAGCTGCCCGCCCCGGAGCGCAAGCGCCTGAAGGATATCCTGAAGCAGGTCATGCCTGACGACGGCGGCTCCATCATCCGCACCGCCGCCGAGGGAGTCTCCGCGGAGGCAATCGGCGGCGATGTGGCTCGCTTGCATGCCGTGTGGGAGGACATCCAGGAGCGCGCCCGGAAGGCAAAGAACCCGAAGGGGCACGACACCGTGACCCTCTACGAAGAGCCAGACATGCTGGTCAAGGTTATTCGCGACGTGTTCAATGAGGACTTCTCGTCGCTAGTTGTCGACGGCGAGAAAGCCTGGAACACCGTGCGATCCTACGTCTCCTCCGTGGCACCAGACCTCTTGGACCGCGTGGAGAAGTACGACCGGTCCGCCCACGACGGCGAAGACGCTTTCGCTACGTACCGCATCGACGAGCAGATTCACAAGGCGCTCTCACGCATGGTGTGGCTGACCTCTGGCGGTTCCTTGGTCATCGACCGTACCGAGGCCATGACCGTGATCGACGTCAACACCGGCCGATTCACTGGCTCCGGAGGCAACTTGGAAGAGACCGTCACGCGCAACAACCTGGAGGCTGCCGAGGAGATCGTTCGCCAGCTACGTCTGCGCGATATTGGTGGCATGGTTGTCATCGACTTCATCGACATGGTGCTGCCCGAAAACCGGGACCTAGTGCTGCGCCGGCTCAAGGAGGCCCTGGGTCGGGACCGTACCCGCCACCAGGTTTCCGAAGTTACCTCTTTGGGCCTAGTGCAGCTCACGCGCAAGCGTCTGGGCACTGGCCTCCTGGAATCCTTCTCCACTACGTGCGAATGCTGCGATGGCCGTGGCGTCGTCATCCACGAGGATCCCGTGGAAAAGGAAGGCACGCAGGAATATGCGGACGCTGACGCCGAGAGCAAGAGCAAGCGTGAAAAGTCCGACAATCCACAGCGTAAGCGCTCCAGTAAGAAGGAACTGGAGGATCTGGCAGCTAGTGTCATTGTCACCGATGGTGAGGAAGAGTCAGAAAAGGAAGAGGAAGCCACTGACGAGCGCGACAACCGCGAATCCGGTGAAGACCGTGGCGGACGTTCGCGCAGGGGTCGCCGAGGGCAACGTCGCAGCAACCGCTCGCGCCGTGACACTCATGAAGACTCCAGTGATATTGCGGACATAGTGTCCAGCGCGCTGGAGAAGGCGGAGGAAGAGGACCCTGACGAGCCGTCGGGACGCGACTACCAGTCTGCGCTCGACGATTTTGAAGCTTCGCCACGCCGCCGCCGCAAGACGCGCGGAAACTCCAAGTCGGATCATCGTCCGCGCAAGGAGGACTTCGAAGAAAAGCCCACAGAGCGTGACGACGCCTCCCTGGACTCCGGCGAACCCGAGGACGAGGGCATAACGCGTGGACGCCGTCGTGGCCGTCGCCGTGTCGTGCGTCGTACAGCGAAGCGGGGCGAGCAGTCCCGTGGCCGCGGTGCTCGTCGTTCGCGCGGGAGCCGAAGCTCGCAGGGTTCGGCGCAGCAGGTACCTGAGTCTTCCACGCAGAAGGAGGAGGCTCCGCAGCGTCGTGGACGGCGTCGGCGTGTTGTTCGCCGCCGCAGTAACTAGCGCTGTAGGGAGTTTGTGTTTTGGCGGTGCCGTGGGGTAGTCTTGGACAGTCGCTGTTTTGGGGCTAGTTCGCGGCACCGTTCTTCACGGTTGTTGCGCCAGGTGGCACGCCATGTGCAAGCCAGCCTCGGGATAGCTCCACAAACACTGTGTAAGAACTTGTCCATATCAACCCTTTGTGGGGGTTGAGACCGAGATTTAGATAAGGGGTAGCCCTCCGATGTACGCGATCGTCAAGACCGGCGGAAGGCAGTACAAGGTTGCCGAAGGTGACCTCGTCAAGGTCGAGAAGATCGAGGGTGAGCCAGGCGACGCCGTGGCTCTCACCCCGGTTCTGCTCGCTGATGGTGCAACCGTCAAGGCTAAGGCTTCTGAGCTCGAAGGTGTTTCCGTGAACGCGGAAATCGTTGAGCAGACCAAGGCTCGCAAGATCAAGATCATGAAGTACAAGAACAAGACTGGTTACAAGCGCCGCCAGGGCCACCGTCAGCCAGTCACCGTACTGAAGATCACCGGTATTAAGTAATAGCCGCAAGGCTTCGATTCATATTTTCCTTGTAGGGAGGGAAACAAATGGCAACCAAGAAGGGTGCATCCAGCACTAGCAACGGTCGCGATTCGAACGCCAAGCGTCTAGGCGTCAAGCGTTTCGGTGGCCAGCTCGTTAACGCAGGTGAGATCCTGGTCCGCCAGCGCGGCACCAAGTTCCACCCAGGCGAGAACGTTGGCCGTGGTGGTGACGACACCTTGTTCGCTCTGAAGTCTGGCAACGTCCAGTTCGCAGTGAAGAAGAACCGTCGCGTGGTCAACATCGTTGAGGTTGAAGAGTCCACCGAGGCTGCAACCGCATAACACGGTTTTTACTAAGCCGCGTCCCCAAGTGGGGGCGCGGTTTTTTGTTGTCTAGCGAAGCTCTTGAATTCTAGGGGTCGTTGCAACAACGACGATTAATCCCGTCTAATGCTACCGGTTTGTGCCAGAGCCTCTGCCATAACTTCCGCCGGAGTCTTCCATTGCAATGCTTTACGTGGTGTGTGGTTGTGGATATTGGCAATCATTTCAAGATCATGTGCGCTGTAGACTGACAAATCACTACTTTTCGGAAGATTCCGCCGGAGTCGCCCGTTAGTATTCTCGTTACTTCCACGTTCCCATGGTGAACCAGGATGACAGAAATAAATGGGTATATCTGTAGCCATCGTAAAAGCCTTATGACCAGCCATCTCGCTTCCCTGATCCCAGGTAATCGATGACCACATCGCTTCGTCGATCGTGCCAACTGTTTTCTTTAACGCTGCAAGTACCTCATCACTGCTATGGCGCCCAGGCAGGTGACCTAACACGACGAACCTGCTGACACGTTCCACCAAAGTGATCACTGCTGATTTGTTATTTTTGCCTAAAATGAGGTCCCCTTCCCAGTGTCCAGGCAAAATACGCTCAGCGACTTCTTCAGGTCGTTCATCGATCATGATCATGTCATCAACGAATCGTTGCTGAGTAGGAGTGTCAACCCGGGGGAGTCGTTTCTTGCGTTTCTTCCTACCCCGAGGCAGTGTCAAACCTAGCTCACTGAGCTTACCTTTCGACTGCAGGTAGAAAGCATCGTAGATAGTTTCGTGGCTAATACGCATGTCCTTGTCATCGGGAAAATCAACAGGGAGTCGATGAGCAATCTGTTCAGGCGACCATTGTGCCCGCAACCCATTACACACGTACTCCCATAATCGTTTATCTGCTAATAACTTGGGTAGTTTAGGACGCAGCCGACGTGCGCACGCTTTCAACTGAGCAGTTTCTGCACGATACGGGCCTTCCGCACTGCGATTGCGTCTAATTTCTCGAGCAATTGATGAAGCACTTCGCCCAAGTCGGCGACTGATTTCACGAACCGAGGTATGCTCACGCAGCAAATCAGCAATAAGTACTCGTTCTTCGAAGCAGATATAGCGAGCGCTAATAGGTTTGTATGGATCAACCCCATGTGGCAATGCCGGTGGACGCAATCGTCCAGAGTCAACGAGATCATGGCGTTGGCGCAGCGTGATCATAAGTCTTTTATACGTGATGGCATCGATACCAACACCGACGAACTCTTTGCGTGAGCCGTTTGTTTTAAACAGACCGCGTTCGAAATCTTGCCTCATCGATCTCTCAATACCGAGTGCACGCCCAGCATCACCAGAAGGCACACTTGCTAAACGTAGCCGGAGGTATTCCACACGAAGTTGAGTCTGCCGAACCCTGCGCTGGTACCTGCTTAAGCGGATATGACAGCCGGCATCCATTGCAATCGCATACGCAGCAGTGTCATTGATTCCGCATTGAACTGCCGCGGCGTGGACTGATTGTCCATGTCGAACACGTGTCAGGAACTCTTTGATAACCGGGGTGTTGTGATTAAGTGGTCGTTGTCTCTTGCGTGGTTCGATGAGTTTGTGGGCGTGGCAAAAATTTAACGCATGTCCGTAGTTACAGCCGATTTCATAGGCGGAGGAACGCACGCTGCGACCGCGTGTCACTAACGCGATTAGTCGTACACGATCAGACTCGGATAACGAATGATAAGGCCCATAACTGGTAGTCATTGCCACACTCCTTAGGGAAAGTGTTGCAACGACCCTCTGAACTTAAGAAGCCCTGAAATTCACATCAAATAGATTGAATGGATAAACAAATAATTAGTTTGTGGAAACTCCTATGTATGGATAGATTGATATAAAGAAATATTGTTCTATCTGAGGAGTTTCTCATGGCTAAAACATGCGGCCGCACGAAGAAGATCGGTCGTAGAGTGCTCAGCGCTCTTGTCGCGACCAGTCTGGTTAGCGGGGCAGCCGTTGCGGTGGAGGAGTCAGCTGCGTCTGCATATGCGGTAGAGGCCGGTGCAGAAGCAGGTCATGCTGAACCAGTGCAGGCGCTTCCGCCAGAAAACGCAACTTTCCGCTTTGTAGATCCCACCACTGAAAAAGATAACGTTGGGCATCGGGGAACAGAGGTTGTTTTTGATCGAACGCAAGCTATTTTCTCCGGGTATGGAGAGCAAGAGGCTCCAGGATGGTTCGATAACAACGCTCAGCGTATTGGAACCGCACGGGTCTATTTCGAAGCTAAGAATGGGGCCGGCGAAATCACGACTTCGATCGACGCTAATAGCTGGCGCGCAGGGCAAATTCGCGATCGCTCGGTTCTTGACATGGACAACGTTAAAGCCCTCGCACTTATTCTGAGCCTGCAGGCAGAAACCGACGAATACCAGTCCGGATATCAGCTATTTCATCTGGATAAGCTCAAAGACGCAAAACTCCAGTTCACCGCAGGTGAGGAATTCTACCCGCGGGAGATAGTAGATGCAGCACACGCTTCCGGGATCGATCCCGATAACCTCTTATTTTTCACTGGCCTTGACCCTGAGAAAAACAATATCGCTGCTCTCGCTCACTGGACCCAAGGAATGCAGCTTAAAGAGCAGCACCCTAACTTTGATTGGTCGCAGCTCAAAGGCATCGGGTTCGCCAATGGCGTGCTTCCTAAAGGGAAGTCCTTCAACCTGCGTCTTCCACTGGATATCTCTGCCGTGAAACCTGGAATGGGAGTTGGAGTCGCGGAAGGTTCGTGGAATAACGCTGCCCTTGTTGCTGAGCGCGCAGACTGGAATACCTTTACCCGCTTCGGTGCACAACGGGTGAACTTGTATCCGGCTCGCGCCGAGAGAACCGAGGATGGCGTTGAAAAACTCGATACCGCACTTCCGTACCGGGTTCGCGTCGTGGAATATACGAAGGGTGATGACGGTTATACCAACACCCTTCTTGAGGCACCCGATGCACTCAAAGCTGCAGTACCTAAGGTACAGCCTGAGCACCTGCGGGTTAATAACTTAGGGCACGCAGAATTTGACCGTTACCAGGAAGCGACTTCAGGCACGTTCTATAACTCTGGCATTTATTACGTAGATACGTACCCGCTGCGCCTAGCGGTCAACCACCTTGGATACACCACTCGTTTTGATGGCTATGCGGCAGGTAAACTTGCCGACGCTTACTCCTTCACATCCGGCGGTATACAGTCGAACGCGTTCGATACCCCAAACAACGACGTTCCCATCCCGAGTGCCTCTATTCCTGAAGGGCAAACTGTCCCCGAGGAAGTAGCCCCGATTTGGGTGTCATTTGTTCAGATGCTCGGAGCGCAAGACTTCAGCATTCCTCAAGGGTATGCCGGCTACGATCAGTGGCAAGGCGTTTCTAAGGTAATGAAGCGTGGCGGACCAGAAGATAACTACGCTGCCGTGCCAACGACTCGTGAAGCAGCAGGGCTCACCGTGGATACGTCCAAGGTTGATATCAATACTCCTGGCCAGTATCCAGTTGTGTACGCCTACCCAGCTGAAGGTGTATATATAACTGTGACGGCGACTGTAGTGGGCACTCCCGAGCCAGATGTTCCACTGGACTACGGGACGAACATTATCGACGTGCAGCCAGGCACCGAGAAAACCGTTGAGCCGAACGCTGCACCCGCTTCAGAAGCGACGGTCACAAAAGAATCCGGACCGGACTGGGTGACAGTCGATCCCACCCACGGCACAGTGACAGCGAACCCGCCAGCAACAGAACCTGCCGGCCGCCACAATGTCGTTGTAGTAACTACGTCCCCGGACGGTGAACCACAACGGACTCGTCTGACCGTAATCGTCACCCCAGTGGAGGTGGAACAGCAAACTACGCCGCTAGATTACGGTACAAACATAGTTGAGGTCGCTCCTGCCGAGGTCAAGTCTTTGGCACCTGAGACACCACCGGTACAAGGTACGAAGGTCAAGGTGGATTCTGACCTCGACTGGGTCGTAGTCGATGAGGACACCGGAGAAATTACAATTACAACTCCTGGTGACCAGCCCAAGGGGCGTCATGAAGTAGTTGTGGTGGCACAATCGCCAGAGGGGCAGCCTCAGAAAACTCGATTGACCATCGTGGTCAACCCCGAAGAGAAGCTGAAGCAGAATACTCCGCTGGACTATGGAACCAACATTGTCGATATTGAGCCAGGTGCACAAAAGGTGCTTGAGCCGCTAACACCTCCAGTGGAGACGGCGACCGTGACTATGCAGTCCGGTCCAGACTGGGTGAAAGTTGATCCTGCCACGGGCGAAATCACCGCGACCCCGCCTGCTGGAACTGCCGCTGGGCGTTATCCAGTGGAGATTGTGGCGCAGTCCCCTGAAGGGCAACCGCATTTGAGCAGGGTTACCTTCGTTGTGCCGGAGCCGGAACCTGAAGCGCCTGTTCAAGACGTTCCTCTGGATTATGGGACGACTGAGGTTACCGTGATTGCAGGTGGGGCACGAATCCTCACGCCGCAACGTGGACTCGTCAGCGGCGCAAATGTGAGCAAAACGGAAGGTTCCGATTGGGTCGCCGTTGGTGCCGATGGCACGGTGACGATGAATCCGCCGGCAGACACAACTCCAGGTTCTTACAGCGTGGTCGTGACAGCACAATCACCAGAGGGGGAGCCACAGCAGACCACCATTACAGTGACCGTAACACCGTTGCCGGTTCCGCAGCCGGATGGATCGTCGATAAGCGACAAGTGCCTGGCAACTGGACTTGGCGTCGGCGTACCACTGCTTGCACTCATCCCGCTGGGCCTGGCATCTACTATCCACATTCCAGGTCTGGACGCGATTCAGGCGCAGATTTCGCAGCAGATTCAGAATGCCAACACTCAGCTGCAACAAGATCTTGGAATCTTTAGTCCACAGTTGGCGTCGTGGGTTGCGCAACTCAATGCGAGCCTAAATAGCCCGCAGGTGCAGCAGACACTCGGAGCGGCCGGCATGATTGCCTATGGTTTACTCGCAGGCGGACTACTGCTGGCAAACTGCCTCCCGGAAAGTGGGGAACAAAGCTCGATTTAATAAGAGTTGACAAGTCAACTACGGTGCTTTAAAAGTATTACCGTATAGAAATCGGGTTTTCCCGCCATATTGTAATTACCGCTGTGGTCTCTCAACAGCGGTAATTCTTTTTTGTTTTTAGGATTTTCCACTATGTCCGCAGCGCACTCACCGCAGCCCGACCACCAGTCGCCACAGGATCAGAAGATTTCCGGCCAGGCGATCCTGATCATCGGCATCCTGGTCTTTACTACGTTCATCATGATGCTCAACGAAACTGCCCTCGCGGTGGCTCTGCCGGACATCATGGCGGAATTCGGCATTGGCGCGGCGACGGCGCAGTGGGCGCTCACCGGCGTGATGCTGACCATGGCGATCATGATGCCTACCACCGGCTGGATCCTCGACCGCTTCACCACCCGGCAGGTGTACCTCACCGCCGCCGTGTTCTTCCTGGCAGGTTCGGCGGTGGCGGCGCTTTCGCCGTCGTTTACCATCATGCTGGTCGGGCGCGTTCTCCAGGCGGTGGGCACAGCAATCGTGATGCCTCTCCAAATGACGGTCGTGATGACAATCGTCCCGTCCGCGCGCCGCGGCACGGTGATGGGCGTAATCTCCATCGTGATGGCGGTCGGCCCAGCCTTGGGCCCGACGTTCGCCGGCGCAGTCATGTCCGTGTCCACATGGCACATGACGTTCTGGATTATGGCCGCTCTGGTTACCGTCGCAGGCCTGCTCGGGGCCTGGAAGCTCACCAATATTGGGCAGATGAAGAAGTCGCCTCTCGACGTCCTCTCGGTCATCTTGTCCGCTTTCGCATTCGGCGGGCTGGTCTACGGCCTGTCTTCCGTCGGAGCAATCATCGGTGGAACAGATGGCGCCGCGGTCGCTTGGATCGTTTTGGGCATTGGTGCCGTGGGCTTGGCTCTATTCGTGTGGCGCCAGTTGGCGCTGCGCTCCTCGGGGCGTGCGTTGTTGAACCTCAAGCCGTTGACGGTACGCAACTTCGTGGTGGCGGTTATCGTCATCTTGCTTTTCCAGGGCACGATGTTGGGTATCTCTAACACGTTGCCGTTGTACTTGCAGGGCGCGCTGCTGGCTTCGGTCCTGCTGGCGGGGCTAGCTAACCTTCCCGGAGGCCTCGTGGAGACAGTATTTTCCCCGGTGTCAGGCGCGCTGTTCGACCGTATCGGGCCCCGGCCGCTGGTCATCCCCGGCACGATCATCGGCGCTGGATCACTGTATTGGATGGCAACTGCCGACCACACCACGAGCGTCGCCACAATAATGGTCATGTACGCCGTCTTTTCCTTCGGGCTTGCTATGGTTCTTACACCGCTCATGACCACGGCACTGGGGTCACTTCCGGCTGATATTTACAGCCATGGCTCGGCGATCATGAACACGCTCATGCAGCTTGCCGGTGCGGCGGGTACCGCGGTGATGATTGCGGTGTTCGACGTCGTTAGCCATCGTGGCGGCAACACCCAAGAAGCGATTGGGCACGGTGGTGGTAGCGCTTTCCTCATCGGGGCTATCCTCTTGACCGTCGCCGCGGTTGCCACGTTCTTCCTCCACCGCCCGGAAACCGGCCAGCGGGTCAAGACCGTGCAGTCGGAAGAACCACGGTAGGCCAGGTGGTAGGTTCTCGGAACCTACCACCTCGTTGGTATCCTTGGCAGCACTGTATTTAGCACACTTAGGAGTGGTTCCTTATGGCACGTTTTATTGACCGCGTAGTGCTCCACTTGACCGCCGGTGACGGTGGACATGGGGCTGCGTCGGTGCACCGAGAGAAGTTTAAGCCGCTCGGTGGGCCCGACGGCGGCAATGGCGGTCACGGTGGTGACATTGTGCTCGAGGTGTCCACGAACGTGCACACGCTCTTAGACTTCCACTTCCGTCCGCACGTGAAAGCACAGCGCGGTGGTAACGGTGCGGGCTCGAATCGCAATGGTTACCGCGGTGAAGACTTGGTCTTGGAGATTCCTGTCGGCACCGTGGTCCGTGATGACAAGGGCGAGATGCTCGCGGACCTCACTGTTCCCGGTACCCGTTTCATTGCAGCAGAAGGCGGCTTCGGGGGCCTGGGCAATGCTGCTTTAGCAAATGCGCACCGCAAGGCGCCAGGCTTTGCTCTGAAAGGCGAGCCAGGGGAGCAGAAGGACCTCATCTTGGAGATGAAGTCCATGGCAGACGTGGGCCTTGTGGGCTTCCCGTCGGCGGGTAAGTCCTCGCTGATCTCTGTGTTGTCGGCAGCGAAACCGAAGATTGGCGATTACCCATTTACTACCCTGCAGCCGAACCTCGGTGTGGTATCGGTCGGCGATGACGTTTTCACCATGGCCGACGTACCAGGCCTGATTCCGGGTGCGTCGCAGGGCAAGGGCTTAGGCCTGGAATTCCTGCGCCATATTGAGCGCACTGCAGTGCTTGTGCATGTGGTGGATTGCGCGACGATGGAACCCGGCCGCGACCCGCTGTCTGATATTGAAGCACTCGAGGCCGAACTCGACGCCTACCAAGATCAGCTGCAGGAAGACACCGGTCTGGGCGATCTGCGCGAGCGTCCTCGCGTCATCGTGTTGAACAAGGCGGACGTCCTCGAAGCGGAGGAGCTCGCGGAGTTTGTGACCCCGGAGCTGAAGGAAAAGTACGGCTGGCCAATCTTCACGATCTCCGCCGTAGCGCGCAAGGGTTTGGATCCGCTGAAGTACGCGCTCATGGAGATTGTTCAGGAGCATCGCAAGAAAGCCCCCGCGGAGGAGGCACAGCCAGAGCCGCAGGTATTGCGTCCACGTGCTGTTGACGCGAAGAATGCGCCAGAGTTCACCGTGTTCCCGGATCCGGAGGGCAGTGGGGCCTACATTGTGGAAGGCCGCAAGGTAGAACGCTGGATTAACCAGACGGACTTCGAAAATGATGAGGCCGTCGGCTACCTGGCCGATCGCCTGGCCAAAGCCGGGGTGGAGAAAGCACTCTTCGACGCGGGTGCCCGCGAGGGCGACACCGTATTCATCGGTGGTATTGGCTTCGACTGGGAGCCACTGACTTCGCTTGGCGACGACGTCACCCTCACCGCACGCGGCACCGACCCACGCCTGGAGCGTTCGACGCGTGCTACGGCCGCGGAGCGCAAGCGCGCGTCGCAGGTGCGCCGTGGTCTCATTGACGAAGACCAGTACGAGGAGAATGAAGAAGCTAGCCGCATCCGCTGGGAGGGGTAACTCGTGGCTGATACTACGAATACGAAGTCGGGAATGCTCTCCGGTGGTTTGACGAGTGCCAACGGCCCCGCGTTTGGGCACGAGTCCCAGCTGCGCGAGCACCTGGCCAGCGCGAAGCGCATCGTGGTGAAGTTGGGTTCTTCATCAGTAACCAATCCGGATTCTTTTGCCGCAGACGCGGAGCGGATAAACCACATTGTGGATGCTCTGCAGTCCCGCATGGGGCGTGGTTCGGACGTGATCGTAGTGTCTTCGGGTGCGGTGGCCGCGGGCATGCAGCCCCTGGGCATGGATCGTCGTCCCCGCAGTTTGGCCTCGAAGCAGGCTGCTGCGGCGGTGGGCCAGCTCAATCTCGCGTATGAGTGGGGCCGTTCTTTTGCACGCTATGGCCGGGTGATGGGCCAGGTGCTGCTCACCGCTGGTGACATTGGCGACCGTGCACGTGCCCGCAACGCCCAGCGCACTATCGATCGCTTACGTCAGCTGGGTGCTGTCCCGGTGATTAATGAAAATGACACGGTCGCAACCTCGGAGTTGAACTTCGGCGATAACGACCGCCTTTCGGCACTGGTGGCCCACCTTGTTTCAGCCGATGCACTGGTATTGCTTTCCGACGTCGACGGCCTCTATGACCGCAACCCCGCAGACCCTGACGCGAAGTTTATTTCCGAGGTCCGCGACGCTGCCGACCTCGAGGGAGTTGTCGCCGGCGAAGGTGGCGCAGTGGGGACGGGTGGAATGGCGTCGAAAGTATCGGCGGCGCGTTTAGCTTCGCGCGGCGGTATTCCGGTGCTGTTGACGTCGGCAAGTTCTATTGGCCCAGCGTTGACGAACGCTGGCGTAGGTACCGTGTTCCACCCGGAGGAAAACCGGCTTTCGGCGTGGAAATTCTGGGCCCTCTACGCGGCGGACACCGGTGGGTGGCTGCGCATCGATGAGGGTGCGATGAAAGCTGTTACCAGAGGCGGAACTTCGCTGTTGGCGGTGGGCATCACGGAGCTAGGTGGCGATTTCCACGCCGGCCAGATTGTGGACATCTTGGGCCCAGCAGGCCAGATCGTCGGCCGCGGCGAAGTAGCATACGACTCCACCGTCTTAGAAACCATGCTCGGTAAGCACACCCATGAGTTGCCCGTTGATCAACAACGCCCGGTGGTGCACGCCGATTATTTGAGCAACTCGGCCACCCAAGCCTGAGCAAGGCCGGTAGGGTTGTGGCATGAAATACGCCTTTTATCCCAACCCTTGGCCGGAAACTGTGGAACAGCTCGCAGACGAAGGCTTCGAACTGGTCCACGACCTCGGCGCTGCTGATTTCCTCATTTACAATGGCGGGCCACACGATGTGCCGGACCTTCCGGACAATATTCAGTTTGTGCAGTTCGCGTTCACGGGCGTCGAAAAGCTTGCTGCTGCCGGAGTGTTTGATGGTTCCGTGCGATGGGCAAACACTGCTGGCGTGTACGCAACCCCCGTTGCAGAAATTGCGGTGACATTATTGCTTTCCGCGATGCATGAGGTCAAGGCCGCGTCTGTCGAAGAAGCTTTTGCCAACCGTTGGGAGCTAGACGCCCGCCAACAATGGCTTTTCGGGTTAACGGGACGCAAGACGGTGGCCATCGTGGGGGCGGGTGGCATCGGGCAAGAAATCATGCGTATGCTCTCCCCGTTTGGGTGCCGTTTCGTGGCTGTGAACCGTTCGGGCAATCCGGTCGAGGGCGCGGAACGTACCGTCCGCCAAGCCGATGCCGCCGAGCTCTGGCCGCAAACAGATATCGTGATTAACTCCCTGCCTCTGACCGAAGAGACACGCGGCTTCATGGACGCTTCTTTCTTCGCGGCGCTGCCCGATCATGCGATCGTGATCAATGTGGGCCGCGGGGAGACGGTAGATACCGAGGCACTGGTCCAAGCCCTGCGTACCAAGCAGATCGCGGCCGCCGGCATGGATGTCACAGACCCGGAGCCGCTCCCAAGTGGCCACCCGCTATACGCGCTGCCGAACGCGATTATTACCCCGCATATCGCGGCGACGGGTCGCGTCGCCAAGCATCTCTTAGCACCTCAGGTGGTCGAGAACGCCCGCGCGTGCGCCCATGGCGAGAAGATGCCTACCGAAATCGATGTGAAAGCAGGTTACTAATGAAATTCACCATGCTCCCCGAGCCGTGGGACACCGTAGTCCGCGACGTCACCGAAGCAGGCCACGACTATGTAGATTCGCTTCACGACGCCGACTTCCTCATCTTCACCGGCTACGCCGACGGATTCCCCGAACTGCCGCCGTCAATCAAATTCGTACAGACCGCCTTCGCCGGTCTTGACGGCCTGGCCGCCCAGGGCGTGCTTACCTCTGACGTGCGGTGGGCGAACGCCGCCGGCCTCTATGCCGACACGGTCGCCGAATCCACCTTGGCTTTGATCCTGGGCGTGCGGCATCAGTTTGTGCCCACGATTCGGAAAGCCACCTGGGACCTGAACAGTCAGTTGCAGGAGAAGAAGGCGTTCCTTAAAGGAGGAGCCCAGGTGACAATCCTGGGTGCTGGCGGTATCGGCAAAGAATTGATCCGTATGCTTGCGCCTTTCGACGTCCGCGTAGTCGCCGTGAACAACTCGGGTACCCCAGTGGACGGCGCGGAACGCACCGTGGCCTTCAACGACCTTTCCGGCGCGGATGATCCCGCCTTTACGGAGGCAGACATTGTGGTGGCCTTGGCGCCGTTGACAAAGCAAACGAAGCATATTGTTGGCGCCGATGTGCTGGCCGCGATGAAGCCTTCCGCGATTGTGGTGAATACGGGGCGTGGCCCGCTGGTGGATACGGACGCTCTAGTGGACGCGTTGCGCAACGGTGAGATCGCGGGTGCTGGCCTCGACGTCACCGATCCAGAACCACTTCCCGACGATCACCCGCTATGGTCCTTGGACAATTGCCTGATTACCCCGCACGTGGCCAACACGGTGCCGAACATGAAACGCACCGTGGGCCCGCTGACTGTGGAGAATGCTCGGCTCTTCGAGGCAGGGGAGAAGATGGCCACCGAAGTCGATGTGGAGGCGGGATACTAAGGCTAGCTCTGTGGAGCTACTTCCACAGCCCCTTGGTATCGACAATCTTTTTACCCTGTAGCTGTGCTGCACGGACGTCCTTGAACTCGTCATGATCGACGAGTAGGAGGACCACAGGTGCTTTTTCAATGGCTTCGGCAGTGTCCGTGAGAGAAACGTTAGAGTACCCAGCCAGCGCGGCTGGCAGCTCTGCAACATTTGGTTCTACAGCAAGTACATTGACGGATGGGAAACGTTGCGCAACCATCTCCGCAATGTGCAGGGATGGGGATTCGCGCAGGTCGTCGATATTAGCCTTAAACGCCAGGCCCAAGACTGCCACGCTCTTTGCCTTAGTGGATTCGATTGCCTCGGCAACTTTGTTGACAACCCACTCAGGTTTGCCGTCATTGATCTCGCGGGCAGTCTTAATGATTTTTGCGTTTTCCTTGTCGGCAGCCACGATGAACCACGGATCAACTGCGATGCAGTGGCCGCCAACACCAGGACCAGGCTGCAGGATGTTCACGCGCGGATGGTGGTTAGCCAGCTCAATGAGCTCCCACACGTCAATGCCCAGACCGTCGCAGATTAGTGAGAGCTCGTTGGCAAAAGCGATGTTCACATCACGGAACGAATTCTCGGTCAGCTTGGCCATTTCGGCGGTTTTGTCGTCGGTAGGCAACAACTCGCCGGAGCAGAAGGAACGATAAATCTCGGTGGCACGACGAGTTGCCTCTGGTGTCTGGCCACCGATGATGCGGTCATTCGTCTTCAGTTCCTCCATAGCGTTGCCCGGCAGGATGCGTTTCGGGCAGTGCGCGAAGTAGAGGACGGGGGCGTTGTTAGGATTTTCGGCGCCGTCGGCGACAAGATCAGGGCGTAACTCAAGGATGCGTTTTGCCATCTTGGCCGTGGTACCGGGAGGGGAGGTGGACTCCAGGATGACAAGTTCGTCACCTTGGAGTTGGGGCGCGATGGATTCTACAGCCGAGTAGATGTACTTCATGTCCACATTGTGGTTTTCATCGAAGGGCGTGGGAACCGCGACGATGTAAGCGTCAGCGTGGACCATGTCCGTCGTAGCTTTGAAGTGGCCAGATTCAAGAGCTTTCTTCAGACCAGTTTCAAGACCTGGTTCAACGATGTTGACGTTGCCGCTGTTAGCAGCGTCCACTGTCTCCGGGTTGATGTCCACACCGGTAACTTCAACACCGTGTTGGGCAAGAACTACGGCAGTAGGCAGGCCAATATAACCAAGCCCGACAAAAGCAACGGTTTGCTTCGTTGGTGCATTTACTTCGCTCAAGGCAACCATTTTCTTCAATGAAAAGAAATCTTCACAACGCTAATTCCAATGAGAGAACTATACGTTGTTTGAGAATCATTTCGCAGGTTAGCCCAAGCTAATAAACAGCTTCTGTGAACGTATGGAGATCCAACGTATTAGCTCGGCTCCGAAACCTAAATCACGGTTTTTACTGCGCTACTTCACTCCTGCGCACCTCCCGTGAGAAGAGCAGTTCAAGGCGGGCAATTGGGGCGTCCAAGTGGCCTTGCAAGATCCGTGCGTAAAACTCTAACTGGGTGAAGTATTCAGCAACGACCTGGGCAGTGGCGGATACATCCGTCTTGTAGTCAGCGATGACCCAATGGTCGCCCTCCCGGTAGAGGAGGTCTACCACGCCTTCGATCACTTGGCCGTCGAGAGTCCCGAAAACGGGTACTTCGCGGTGGTGCTCGGTGGCGAAGGCTTGTGTGACTATGTCGCTGTTGAGATAGGCCTGGCACAGCGCCAAGACTTCGTCTGCTTCGAGCTCAAAGAGGGAAGCTTGCGTCTCCGCGAGCTCCTCCACAGGTGCGGTGCCCGCCAACTCCATGACCGCATGTACCGCCGTCCCGAACTCCGTGCCGTGGGCTTCGCGGGGGATGGCAGCGACCGGCTCGTAGCGCTGGGCAGCCTCACGTGTGGCCGGGTTATCGAGGTGTGCCTGGGACGTGGCCGATACGCGGACCCGCTTCGAGGCTGCACTTTGCGCGGCATCCAAAATCTCCTTGTTGGCCTGGATGTGGGCGTAGTCGATGTCCAGCTCGTTGATCAACGTTGGGGCTTCTACGTGCGAGATCTGTGGTTGGTCGCCCGCCGCTGTGTTGTAGGCGAGGGCCTCGACGGTCTCTGCAAGAACCTTCCCACGAGTTTTGTAAAATTTGCCGTCTTTCTTTTTCCCGATCTCCAGCGGGACGGCTAAAAAGTCTTCGGCACGCGTTGCCGCCACATACAGCAGGCGCACATCTTCCTTCTGCAGCTCTTCCTTCTCATAATCTGCGCATTCTTTATACTTCGGCGTAGCTACCCCACCTAGGCTGAACTCGGCGATCCCTGTACCGGAATCGAAAAGCACGCTATCAGCGCGTGGGGTGTGCGAGCGACACATTCCAGCCAGGATCACGGCCTTGAATTCCCGGCCCTTCGCACCATGCATCGTCAGGAATCGAACGCCGGGTCTGTCCGTGGACCAGCTCGGTGTAGCACCCGAATCCCGATTATCAATAATCCCGTCGACCCAGCGCAGGTAAGCACGCAAGCCTCCGCCCGTAGTACGAGCGAATTCACGGGCTTGGGCTATCACCCAATCCAGCCGGTGTAAACGGTTCTCCGTATCAGCGTTTCGGTAAGCGATACCAGCACGCAGATCCGTGCGCTGAGCAACGTGCTCTAACACTTGGTCAGCGGAGAGGCCTCGGGTTTCTTGCCGGAGGTCGTCGATAAGCTGTGAAGAAGTGTCCCCGGAAAGTTCTGAGTCAGGTACACCCAGTAGGGAAGTGCGCAGGGCTGCGGCGCGGGTGAAGGTATTCGACGGATCAGCGATCGCACGGATGAGCGTGTGTAAGTCCTCTATGTCCGGTTCTTGGTAGCCCATCGATGACCCCTCTGAAACATACGGAATACCATGCTGAGAGAGTAGCTCCATGCCATCGCGTGCGACCGCGTGCGTTGTGCACAGCACGGCAATGTCCTCCAACGGGATGCCCTGAGCCAGGGCAGTGGTGATCGCGGTGAGGATGTCAGCAGCCTCTGCGGCGGGGCTTGTCTCCTCCACATCTGGGTGGCGGTAAAACTCCACGCTGCCACCGTCGTTATTCGGGCGCGGAACAAGCTCCGCGAATTCAATATCGGCGCACTCGTTGGCGAATGCTTCTCGGAACACCGCATTAATCACAGAAAGAACGCCACTGCGGCTGCGGAAATTCGTCTGCAACTGCACGATATCGGCGGCAGGGGTCTGGGCGCGGGCACGTAAATAGGAATTCACATCCGCCCGCCGGAACCGGTAAATCGACTGCTTCGGATCGCCGACGGTAAACACATGGCCCGGGCGATTTCCTGTAGCTTCAACGATGGAACGAACCATGGACAGCTGGGTGGGGTCGGTGTCCTGGAATTCATCGATGAGCACGTACCTAAATTGCTCGCCGATGTGCCGAGCGATGGCTGTATCGCGAACCAATTCCTCTGCCAAATACAGCTGGTCATAGTGCTCCAACGTGCCTGTGCGGGCTCGTGCACGCGCATGATCTACCGCATAGGCAGCCAGGAAACGGCGGATCGTCGCGGCGGCTGCCACGGTGGGAGAAGCGTAACGCTGCGCCCATTCGTCTAATATTTCTTTGACTTCGTCGCGAACCTCCTTGCCCGGTCGTCCCCAATTCGGTTTCGAGCCGGCGCTACCGAGTTTGTATTCCGGCGGAGCGATATTAGCCCCGGGGCCCGCAGCGCGGCTAGTCTGGCGGATTATTCCCACCAGGGTTTCGAGACGGACGTACAAGGCGTCGTCCGGGTTCGTACACTGCTGCAGAATGTCCTGTAGCTTGATCACAACGGTGTTCAGGTATTCGCGGTCAGCCAGTTGACCTGCGGGGATGGGTGCATTCATTGTCGGAGTGAGCTCGCCCCAATGCTCATCGAACTTCTGGTATATCTCGCCGTAGTGGCGCAGGGTGAAATCGTGCGCGTCTAAGTGTGCCACGGCAGCCTGCAGCTTCTCGACGGTCAATCCGCTAGCTTCGAGAATCTCCGCTGGCAGGGAAGACGTATCACCTGCAATGAGGTCCATTATTATCTCCGCTAGCTCATCAGAGCGCTGAGCACCCGCAACGGCCTCCTCCATGCCGGATACTGCTTCCGCGCCGGGGGAGACGCACGCTTCCAATGGATACAGTTTGAGCAGACGCAAACAGAAAGCGTGAATGGTGTCAATGGCAGCACTGGGCAAGCCCGTGAGGGCATCGAGAGCGACTTTCTTTGCGCGGTCCGTGTCCCCGAATTCGCGGAATTGGCCGGTGAGAATTTCCGTACGCCCTTGCGCTGCGATCTCTGTTAAATGGCTGCGTAGGCGGTCTTTCAATTCGCCGGCAGCTTTCTTGGTAAACGTAATCGCAGCGATGGATTGGATTGGCTCTTCACGGTCGATAAGCAGTGTGAGCAACCGTTGCACGAGCTGATGTGTCTTTCCCGAACCAGCACCTGCTTCGACGAATAGGGACCGGTCAACCTCGTAGGTAATCTCATCACGCGAAGCCGCGTCAATCAATGTGCTCATCGTACGTCTCCTGTCGTGGTGGAATCCTGGGAATCAGCGTCCTCTTGAGGTCGGACATGGCGGGCAAGATCAAACTGCATGTACTCGGCGAAATGGTGCTGTGCCCTCCTCATCTGGCCGGCGCCTAACGCAAGCATCTTTTCCGTTGGCCCAAAGCGGTCGGTGAACCAATCCGGATAGGCCATAAAATGGCCTTGCTGCACGTGCTGATATATTTCCGTCACTGCAGAATGAATCAGGTCGTCTGTGAGCTGTGAATATTGGGTGCCTGCCTGCTGGATTAGTGCATCCGTATCTTCGCCGGCCTCGGCTGCTTGGGTGACTTCATCAGGTGTCGGTGGATTGTCTGTGATGAACCAGTACCGTGTCTCCAAAATGGGGTTCGCGCCCTTCAGTGCCTCTACTTCAGGAAGAAGTCCATCTTCTGCAGCACCGTCCAAGACGGTGCGCACGACGTGGCCGTAGAGTGCCAACTGCAACTCCCACCCCTTGTTCACGTCACCAATCGGGCTTTGTTTTATGGAATCTTGCTTGGGTTTCGCTCTGCCCGTCTTGTAATCCACCAAGCGCAGAGTATTGGTCTGCGGGTTGTATTCAATCCGGTCAATCGAACCGTGGAAGCGCACCTGTCGGGGGTTGCCATCGAGGTCTGTAATCTCCATGCGCCCCGAAGGCCTCGTGCCATCATTCCTGTTCAGAGTCCCAAAAGCAGCCTCGGCTGCGAGTGGGACCCATCCTTGCATTGCTTGCGCCTTGTCCACTGCGAACCAGCGGTGGCACACCTCACGCACATCTCGTTCGAATGCGGACCATGAAGCAGCGCTATACCTACCATGTGGCACCGTGTCCAGGTGGTCCGAGATAATGTCGTTCAGAATGTTTAGTGCACGGGTCCAATCAATGTCTACGTGTGAGGTCGGACGTGGCTGTGCATCCAACCACACGCGGCGAGTCCATTCCTCAAGTACAGAGTGATAAATAGTGCCTCGGTCGCGGGCTTCGATATCGACCGCCGGGTCCGGGTCCTCGAGAAGACGAGCGCCAGCAATCCGCTCTATATAAAACACCAGTGGGGAACGCAGGTAAGACTCCAAAGCAGAAGCAGAAATTTCCCTACTAAAGAAGCTCTCTGCTGCCTTGCGTCCTGCTTCGGGGCCAAGGAAACCGTTGAACTGCGCGCCCGGATTGTTTGCGGCGGCGCCTGACACGCGGAGGCTTTGAATCTGATTCATGCGACCATCGCAATCCTGGTCGCCCTTAATCCACGTTTTCACCCACCGTGCCTCAGCATCGTTGTAGGGGATAAACGCCGTACCCTCTGCCCGGATCGCCGAATCGAGGCCGTAGCGCACTGGAATATCGTCGGTGATGTGCTGTACCCACCCCGATATGTGACATACGGTGCCGTCGATAAGCGTTCTGGGGGCAGAGATCTTCACTTGATCGGCACTCGCCAACGCGGCATTCCATACCTCCTCGAATGCAACGAGCGCTTCCTTTGCGGTAGTGCCACGCTGGCCGTCGGTGATACACGGATCAGGGGTACGCGCCGGGGGAAGCGCTGCCGAATGTGCACCCACAATGAACAAAATGTCGAGGTCACGGCCTACGACTTCGTCCAGCGTGCCTACGCGTAGGGGGCCAGTATCAACTGCGGTTGAAGCATCCGGGTTCCCTGCGAACTCTGTGAGTAATTCCGTGAGGTCGTGGTGGGTTGGAGGCGCCGTCACTCCGTCCCACCGTGACCAAGACTCGGTGGCATCGACAAGTGCGGTTAATCCAGACTGGTGCTGACCTGCATTGATGAAGCGCTCGCACAGGGCCCGCACGTTCGTGGCTAAATCGGACCACGTTGCGGAATTCGCCACCTGAAGTGTCGCATCATTGAGTTCGCTCCACCATTCAGCGAGCTCCCCGTAACGTATCTCTGATGCTGCATTATTTTGGCCGCCCACTGCGCGAAGATCCGCGAGTGTTGAAGCCTTTGTCCAGCCGCGAGTAAGGGAATCAAAAGCTGATAACGACACCGGGCACTGCACGACCCCCGAACCGAGGGCATCCGCAATTGCACGTCTAGACACATTCCCTGGACGCGATTGGGTGAGTAAACGTACCGCCTGGACCACTGGATGTGTGGCTAAGGTGCCATCGGCGAGTGCGCGGAACGGCAATCCAGCAGCGGTGAATATGCGCGAAACTGTAGGCAGGTACGTGACATCGGCAAGCGCGACGGCCATCCGATGCGCCGGCACAGGATCCTTTCCGCCGTAACCCGCCAACTTCTTTCGAATCGTGCGCAGCACCGCCACGACCTCATCTTCGTCGTGAACATACGTGTGCGCGCTCACCTCTCCCTGGGAGTGCTGCGGGGCGGACACCCTAACGTCCGCAATCTGGCTGAGCCACTCTTCCTGCTGCGGCGAATCCGCCACCACACCTGCCACAATCCGGAAAGTTCCGTCTGAGGTCGCTGCGTGCACGCACGCATGCGCAGGCGTGAAGAAGTCTGCTTTGGACTCTGTGAGGACACTGTCTGCAATGTCCGCGACGATTCCCGGCAGTTCGCGACCGTGCGTCTCATGACGAACACTTTCAGGTAAACGGGTTAGCTCTGCAACTGCGCTGATGACTGCACTGCGCGTGGCTGGTTCTGAATCCAGCTTCTTCTGCCGTAATGGTTCAGCCGCCGGGTGCTCCGCGAGCGCGCGCAACACATACGGTGTTAACTGTCGGCGCTGCAGCATTGTCCGAGGATGCAATTCGCCTGCGCGGTGAAGAATATAACCCTCCACTGTGAATACCTGGACTCCAATGAGCGGCCGGGCAATGCCCTGAGCGGAGGCGTGCTGTACTAAACCTGCAATGAGGTCATCACGGGCGCCAGGAGCACACACAATCGTTACCGGATGATCAAGCGGGGCGTCGAGCTGCGCGCGTGCGATCGTTTGCGCAAGGCGCGCAAAATAGTCATCCCTACTGGTAGGCGTGATAATCGACAGTGAAGCAGATACAGGGCTATCAGGCATGAACACAACTATAGGGTGGGCCCCAGACATCGGGGCTGAGCTCCGGGGGTACGTATTCGAACACCCGTGTCCGACCGATGTCCTACACTGCTTTTTATGACTTCACAGGTACTGGTACTTGCCCGTGCAGCCAAGCAGGTTGCGCCCATTGTCGCCACTTTGACCACCCCCGAAAAGAACGCGGTTCTGCACGCAGTGGCAGATTCGCTGATTGCGCGTCAAGAAGAGATCATCGCTGCAAACGCGCGCGATGTCGCCGCTGGGCGCGCGGCCGGAATGGGGGAGTCGCTCGTCGATAGGCTCTTGCTTGATGAAGCCCGCATTGCCGGCATTGCCGACGGCACCCGGCAGGTAGCTACTCTCGCCGACCCGGTCGGCGAAGTCTTGCGCGGGCGGACCATGGATAACGGCATTACGATGAAACAGGTACGCGTACCGCTCGGGGTCATGGGCATGGTCTATGAGGCGCGCCCCAACGTTACTGTCGACGCCTTCGCGCTCGCCCTGAAATCCGGCAACGTGGCTCTTTTGCGAGGCTCGAAATCCGCAGCGGAATCCAATACGGCACTAGTGCGCATCATGCAGGATGTCGTAGAAAAACATGGTTTACCACGCGAAGTGGTGCAGCTGCTTCCTTCAGAATCGCACGACTCTGTTCAGGACCTGATTACCGCCCGAGGCTTCGTAGACGTAGTCATTCCACGTGGCTCGGCTGCCCTGATTAACGCGGTGGTCGAAAATGCCACTGTCCCTACAATCGAGACCGGTACAGGCAACTGCCACGTCTATGTGGACGCTTCCGCTGACGTGGCTATGGCTACCAAGATCGTGATTAACGGCAAGGTCCGCCGCCCCTCTGTGTGCAACGCGACCGAGACCCTCCTGCTGGATGCAGCACTTCCGCTGAGTTCTCAGTACTCCATCGTTTCCGCGCTGCAGTCAAAGGGCGTGACCATCCACGGTGACGTACAGCAGTTATCCGCGTTTTCCCGGGTAGTGCCTGCTACTGAAGAAGACTGGGCAGAAGAATACCTGTCTATGGATATTGCAGTGGCTCTGGTCGACGGGCTCAGCGGTGCAATCGAGCACATACGCGAATACAGCTCCGGGCATACAGAAGCAGTCGTAGCCTCCGACTACGAGGTCTGCCGCACCTTCGCCCAGGAAGTTGACGCCGCTGCTGTCATGATCAACGCCTCTACAGCCTTCACCGACGGTGAGCAGTACGGTATGGGCGCAGAAATCGGCATTTCTACGCAGAAGCTACACGCCCGTGGGCCCATGGCGCTCCCAGAGCTGACCAGCACCAAATGGATCCTCGAGGGCACGGGGCAGACGCGCCCATGATCCGTCACATAACAGCTCTTTCGGCTGCATTCCTTGTCGCAGCGGGAGTGGGGACCGGTGGCGTCGCAGCGGCGTCCGCGGCATCCCCCGAAATAGAGCGAACTCACACGTGCGCCCAGACGGTAGTCCTGGTGGCCCGTGGTTCTGACCAAAACACTGACGGAAAAGATATCCTGCCACGCCAGACCAGCGCCGGATACTCTAACGGTTACGAAGGCGAAAACCTGCGCGCCCTCGTAGACACAGTCCGCTGGGGTCCTAGAACCCGCATTCTCCCGCTCGACGCAGACGCCTACCCAGCAGATATGCAACTACCCACTCTCTTCGAGGGCGAAGAAGAGGTAGAACTATCCAGCGCGGCGCTACGCATCGGCGAGGTGATACGCAACCGGCCCGCAGAAGGCTACCTGGCGTATTCCCTCGAAGCCACGCGACGCTCCCTAGAACGCGGAGCAGCAGGTTTGGTTGCCCAGGTTGACGCTGTCGAAGCGACTGGTTGCCGGCCCAATTACGTCATTATCGGGTACTCCCAAGGGGCCGTGCTTGCCCAAATGCAAGAAAAAACCATCCGCGACCGCACCCACGGACGCCTCCGTGGTGTGGTGTACGTAGGAAACCCACTGCTGCGCCCCGGCGAATCTCGCGTCGGGGGCGCAAACGGAAATGGTGCACTTGCAGGGTGGACCGGAATACACATCCCCGGCCTGCCCACTACAGAAGCAGCATGGGATGTCCCACGCCTGAATTACTGCATCCCAGGGGACTTCGTGTGCGATGCCACTCTCGGTCACGCCCTTGAGGCCTTGGCCAACGCATCAGGAGTGCACGCTGAATACTTCACCACCCCGCGAGAATCGGATCAGGTGGTCGTCGACACGCTAGAGGAGTGGACATCGTGAGTACGCCACGAATCGGAATCATGGGCGGAACTTTCGACCCAATTCACCACGGCCACCTCGTCGCTGCCAGCGAAGCAGCCGACCGGTTCAACCTTGACCGTGTCATCTTCGTACCGACCGGACAACCCTGGCAAAAAGCGGACCGGCACGTCAGCCCCGCCGAACACCGGTACCTCATGACGGTCATCGCCACCGCCTCTAACCCGCGGTTTACGGTTTCCCGCGTAGACATCGACCGCGGGGGAGACACCTACACCGTGGATACCCTGCGCGACATACAGGCTCTGTACCCAGACGCCGAACTCTTCTTTATCACCGGTGCTGATGCCATCTCCAGCATCGTCACCTGGCGCGACTGGGAAGCAATGTTCGAGCAAGCCCACTTCGTAGGCGTCACTCGCCCCGGATACGGATTAAGCGAAGAAATCCTGCCCGAAGTCACCCGCGAACGTGTCACGCTGATTGATGTCCCCGCGCTCGCCATCTCATCCACCGACATCCGCAACCGCGCCGCCCAAGGCCGACCGGTGTGGTACTTGGTCCCCGACGGTGTGGTCCAGTACATAGCCAAACATCGGTTGTACAGTGCGAATGCGGAGCGCTAGACTGTCACTGACTAATGACGCATACCCGGGCAGGAAAACTGATGAGCCCGGGCACAAACAATAAAGGAACTGTGTGACTGTTTCGGAGAAATCCAGCACCCTGGCAGGCATCGCGGCACGTGCTGCCGACGAACGCAAGGGCGAAAATATCGTAGCCATCGACGTTTCCAACGTCATGGCCATTGCCGACGCCTTCGTGATCGTCTCTGCATCCAACGAACGCCAAGTACGCGCCATCGTTGAAGAAATCGAAGACGACCTCACCGCGGCCGGCGAAGAACCACTACGCCGCGAAGGCAACCGCGAAAACCGGTGGGTCCTCCTCGACTACGGCGGACTTGTCGTCCACGTCCAACGCGAACAAGAACGCGAATTCTACGGCCTCGACCGCCTCTACCGTGACTGCCCGCTCATCGAAGTTGAGGGCATCCCCGAGCAACAGCGCCCCGGCGAATGGGAAGAAACTGTTGACACCCGCACAGTCGACAGCATCGACGACATCCCACTCGCCCAAGGCAGCCCCATCGAAGGCGAGCTGTAGACTCCCGTGAAACCCCGCCAGATACTGCTGCTCCGCCACGGGCAGACGGACTACAACGCTAGCGGCCGGATGCAAGGCCACCTGGATAGTGTGCTTTCCGACGTCGGGCGCAACCAAGCCAACGCCGTCGGCGAACTTCTCGCGCAGCACACCCCACGTGTCTCCCGCATCGTCTCGTCTGATCTCATGCGGGCGGCCGACACCGCACGGATCGTCGCGAAGCATCTTGACCTTGAGGTCCAGTTAGACGAACGCCTCCGCGAAACTAACCTGGGCACGTGGCAAGGTATGGCACACACCGAGGTTGACTCCACCTACCCTGGCCAGCGGGCAATCTGGCGTCACGACGCCACCTGGGCACCACCAGGCGGCGAATCTCGCGTCGATGTGGCACGCCGCGCGCTGCCGGTCGTCGAGGAATACATGGCCACCGAAGATGGCTGGGATTCCGGCGCCCTTCTCATCGTCGCTCATTCGGGCACAATCATTGCTCTGACTTCGGCACTGTTGGGGCTAGACCACGGGCAGATTCCGCTGCTCTCCGGTATGGGGAATACCCGGTTTGCGCAGCTGACGGCGCGTCCGGCCTTTAACCGTGAAGCACTAGAGGCCTCCCTGCGCGATGGTGCTGAGTCCGTAGCACCCACCTTCGAAAGTGCACCTGCCCAGTGGTACCTCGACGGGTGGAACCTGGGGGCATAATGCCAGTACGTGTGGTCACAGACTCTTCCTCCGGGCTTCCGGCACAACTTGCAGAAGACCTGGGTATTACCGTCATTGACCTCCACGTCATGGACGGTGAAGAGGGGCGATCTACCTCTGGGCTGTCTGCGCTGGAACTGTGCGCCGCCTATGCCCGCCAACTCGAACGCGGCGGCGACGAAGGCGTTGTGGCGTTGCACCTCTCCCGTGAACTGTCCTCAACCTGGTCTGCCGCAGACACCGCGGCTGCTATCTTCGACGGATCCGTGCGCGTCATAGACAGCGGGACGGCCGGCATGACCATGGGCGCAGCAGCTATGGCCGCCGCCAAAATCGCCGCCGACGGCGCCACGCTAGACGAGGTCTACGCCATGGCCCGGGACACGCTCGACCGCTCCCAAACGTGGCTTTACCTCAACAAGATTGATGATCTGCGCAAATCCGGGCGGATTTCCGCAACGACCGCCATGGTGTCTGCCGCTCTGGCAACCAAGCCGATTATGACCATTCACGACGGCAAGCTGGAACTTGCGGCCAAAACCCGCACCCAAACCAAGGCCTTCTCCCGGCTTGTTGAAATGATCGTGGAACGCGCTGGTGGCGAACCCGCTTTTGTAGCCATTCAAGATGCTTTCGCGCCGGAATCTGCTCACCACCTCCAAGACATTCTGGAATCAGCCATGCCATCAGGCACCAGCTACATGCGCGTGCCACTTACTGATGTGCTCGCTGTACACACCGGGACCGGCGCATTGGGAATTTCCGTAGTATTTTCTACCCACCCAGACGACCTACCTGTGGATAACTAGGGTCTTCGTACCATTATCCACAGATTTTTCGCGCTTCCGCTCGCCGACATGGCCGAAATGTCTAGCGTGAGGGCATGGCACCATTACCACTGGACAGACTCCGCGACCTCACCGCCCCAACAGGCCAAGAAGACCTCCTAACCGTCAGCTATACCGCACCCCGAATTGGAGTGGGCGCTAAGCAAGGGCGGATCGCAGCAGGGCTCCTGGCAGGCCTTGCGGTAGCGGTCGTCGGCTGGTTCTTTATGACTTCTCCCGGCGAGGAGCCCATCGACACCGCACTGGTCAGCAGCGCTGGCGCCTCTTTGTCAGCGGGAACATCTCCGCCAGCAAGCGGGGAAGAGACCGTGGTGGTCTCAGTCATCGGACACGTAGAAAATCCTGGCCTGGTCACCCTAGCTCCCGGTGATCGTATTTTTCACGCCCTGGAGCAAGCCCGACCGCTTCCTGACGCCGACTTCCACGCCCTGAACCAGGCACGCAAACTGGTCGACGGGGAACAAATCGTGGTTTACCGGGTCGGGGAAGCCCCGGTAGAACCAGCCCTACCACCTGGCGAGCCCGCCCCCGGAGGCGGGAGCGGAGGCGGGAGCGGGGGAGGAGTTTCCTTGAACACCGCGACAGCCGCTGAACTGGAAACCTTGAAGGGCGTGGGCGCTGCCACCGCCCAGGCGATCATCACGTACCGGGAGCAAAACGGCGGATTCCGCACGGTGGATGACCTGCTCAACGTGTCCGGTATCGGCCCGGCCAAGTTCGCAGCAATCAAAGATTCCGTCACGCTATGAGTGATCTCAGGCTCGTCCCCGCAGCGGTGCTCGTGTGGGCGTGCACGTGGTGCGTATTATGCGGCTTTTCGCTGGTTGCGGCTGTAATTCTAGTACTTAACGTGGCGGTGTGGCTGTGGTTCGGCAAAACCGGCCAGGTCTGGTTGAGTACCGCTGCCGGTGCGAGTGCAGCCGTGGTCGCGGTGATGCGCATGGCGCGTGCGCAGGCTTACCGGTGGTCCGGGAGCGCGGTGGGTACGGTCGGCGGGCAACCTCGCGAAGGGCGGCATGGCTGGTTAGTCCGCGTGGCTATCGACGACCATCCGGGCACCATCCCGGTATTCGTCAAGGACGCCACGGGTCTTGAACCAGGCGCGGTGGTGCGCGTAGCGGGTGCAGCCAAGCCTAGTGAGCGCCCTGGCCTGGAAACTTTCACTGTCCGCGGGGATATTCAGGTTCTCCAACCTCCGGAAGGCCTGGCGGGATGGGCAGCAAGCGTCCGGGAGCAGTTTCAGGGGGTCGTGGTTGCCCACGCCCCGGATTTTGCCCAGGGTCTGCTGCCGGGCATGGTTCTTGGCGATACTTCTTTGCAATCCGCCGCAGAAAAACAGGCGTATATCGATACCGGCCTTTCACATCTGAGCGCGGTGAGCGGGGCAAACGTGACGGTGGTGACTACCGCGGTCGCGCTCGTGCTACGCGCCGTAGGCTGCGGGCCCCGCGCCCAATTAGCTGGCGCGGCGGTGGCGTTGGGTGGATTCGTCGTCCTCATCGGTGTGGAACCGTCGGTCCTGCGCGCGGCCGTAATGGGGGCTGTCGGGCTCCTCGCTGTGGTGTATTCCACCCGCATGCAACCTATCCACGGTGTCTGTCTTGCCGTCATCGGATTAGTGTTGTGGGACTGCCAGCTAGCGGTGCAGTGGGGTTTCGCGCTTTCTGTCGCGGCGACGGTGGGGATCGTGGTGCTTTTCCCGCTGATGTATCGCGCACTCGGGGCGTTCGGGTGGCCGGATATTCTTACGGCAGCTGTTGCGGTGGCTCTTGCTGCCGACGCCGCCACCGCACCCGTCGTCGCTGCGATGGCAGGTCACGTACCGCTGACTGGCGTATTCGCTAACGTGCTGGTTGCTGCAGCCGTCACCCCTGTGACCGTGCTGGGCATGTGCGCGGTGATCCTCATGCTACTGCCCGGCGGCCTCGAATCGGTGGTGTTGTGGCCCACGTACCCGTGCACGTGGTGGATCTACACTGTGGCGCACTCCGTAGCGGAGCTGCACCAACCGGTCGCGGCAACCGCCTTGTGGGTGCTCGTAGTCTACGGCTGGGTCCTCTATCTCTTCGGGACTGATCGCACCCGCATAGTTCTCGGGACAGCGGGTGCGATCAGCGTTATCTTCCTGGCCACACTGGGATGGCGGCAGCTCACAAGCGGGTTGCATCCTGTGCAGCTGCGTCCTGAGGATGTGGGGGTCGTTGCTACGCTCGACCAGGTTTCCAAGGACGCCCCGCCCGGTATAAAAGTGTGGGTGGTTGAAGTGGGCGTCGAGAAGCCTACAAAGACTGCGGGCGGAATTCCTATCATCAGCCCGGACTCGAAACTCTCCCAGACTGCCGACGGCGCTTGGTATATCGATGTGGCACGATAGTGGGCATGCAACAGGTGCACGTGATTATTGGTGGCGACGAATTCCTCCGGCAACGCCACAAGGACGCCATCATCGCCGCCGTGCGGGAACAATCGCCAGACCCGCAAGCACTCACCGTGACCTCGATGAACGCCTCCGATCTCAGCCCGTCTGAATTGATCGAAGTTATGAGCCCCTCCCTGTTTAGCGAGGACCGCGTCGTAGCTATCAATGTTGCGGACACCACAGGTAAAGAAGGCGCTGACCTGACTCTGGAAGCAGCTAAAGATCCGGCCCCCGGAATCGTGGTCATCATCCAACACACTGGCGGCGGGCGAGCCAAACGCCTCGTCGCCCCGCTGAAGAAACTTGGCCAGTTCTACGACGCCTCGCCACTACGCCCCAAAGACTTGCCTGGATGGGTGCGCGCCGAATTCAACAGCCACGGCCGCAACGTCACCCCGGACGTCGTCCACGCCCTACTTGAAGGCGTGGGCTCTGACCTCCGCGAACTCGCCTCTGCCGTCGAACAATTGGACAGCGACGTCGACGGCGACATCACCGTCAGCGACGTGCGCGCCTACTACTCGGGTGTTGCCGAAGTCTCCTCCTTCGACATCGCCGACTGGGCAGTCTCCGGTCAGACCGGCCGGGCGGTTTCAGCCGCGCGCCGGGCCCTCCAGCTCGGTGAATCCCCGGTCGCCATCGCAGCGGCGCTGAGCAACAAGATTTCTCTTATCGCGCGTCTGTATTCGCTGCGTGGGCGTGTCGACGGGCGTGCGTTGGCCAGCCAGGTGGGTGGGCACCCTTTCGTTATTGAAAAGACCGCCCCAATTGCCCGCCGGTGGAGCGGGGAGAACGTCAGCCGCGCTGTCATCCTCATGGCAGACCTCGACGCTGCGGTCAAAGGCCAAGGCGGTGAACCCGAATACGCGTTGGAAGCAGCAGTGCGCGCCATTGCGGAGATGGCAGGCTAAGATACCTTTTCTATGAGCACTTCCAACGAACTTCCCGAAGACGTCCAAGAACTGATCACCAAGCTCTTCAACTTCGCCCGCACCGGCGACACCACTTTGCTGGACTACATCGACCAGGGCGTGAACGTGGATCTGACTAACCAGGACGGCAACACGTTCCTCATGCTCGCTGCCTACGCCGGGCAGTTAGACCTGGTCAAGGGGCTTATTGAGCGTGGCGCGGACGTCGATAAGACTAACGACCGCAACCAGACCCCGCTTGCCGGTGTGATCTTCAAGAAGGAAGACGCCATCGTGGATGTGCTTCTCGACGCCGGCGCTGACCCCCGAGCCGGCCAACCGAATTCCATCGACACCGCCAAAATGTTCGGCCGAGATGACCTGGTGGAGCGCCTTTCATGACACCGAGCGCCCTGCTTTCTGTCGCGGCGCTCAACCTCGTGGGCGTGGCGTCGCCAGGCCCAGACGTGATGCTGATCATCCGAACCGCTACGCGTAGTCGCGTGCATGCGGTAGCGGCGTCGTTAGGCATCCATATCGGGGTGCTGATGTGGGAAATCCTGACCGTCGCCGGCGCGGCAGCCTTGTTCACCGTGTACCCGCAGCTAATTGGCTTCGTGGAAGTGTTCGGTGGCCTGTTCATCCTGTATATGGGTTATTCCATGCTGCGTAGCGGTTGGAAGAATCGGCACACGCCGCTGGGTGAGGGCGACGACGTCACCTCGGTCCTGGGTACCCCCGCCAAGGCGTTCCGTACTGGGTTGTTCACAAACCTGGCGAATCCAAAGATTGTGCTCTTCCTGACTGCTATCGTCGCGCCGGTCCTGCCGGCTTCGCCAAGCCTGGGGCAGACGGCGATTATCGTGGCCGCCCTGTTTTTCCCTTCGCTGCTGTACTTCCTGCTTATCTCGGTACTGCTCTCGGCGAAGGTGGTGCGCCAGCGCGTGCTAGGCTACGGTTCCTGGATCGACGTGGGCGCCGGCGTATTCTTCCTCGTCATGGGCGTTGTCCTGCTGGTCCGTGGGGTAGGGGAGTTTTTCTAGGGGCGCTGAGGGCTTAAGTAAAGAAACGTGTTTCTCCACTTCGGAATAAGCCCAGAGCACTGCCGTGTTCCCCGTGAGCTATAAACGATTCACCTACTCGCGTGTCCAGCCAGCAACAAGGAACTACAACACCCCTTATCTTCAGAAAGCGTGGTGCCCGCAGCCAGGGAACATGGGCCTGGCAATGAGATTAAAAAGACATTCTGTGAAAATCTGGAAATATTCACCTGGCGGTTTAACTTGCCTTAACTGGCAGAATGTCTTTTTCATATCACGTGACACAGTCAGCGAATGGCCGAGACGCGCCTGAGTGACGCAGTAAACGAAAGCCAGTGCATGAGGCAAGCTTCGACGCTGCCGGACACACTTTTCTTTACTTAACCCACCCCGGTCTGCACCTAGGCGCTCCCCGAATACACAAAGGCCGCCTCCTTGACGAAAAGGAAGGCGGCCTGTGAACAACCGAATGGTCTTATGCCATCTTGTTGAAAGCAGTAGCCATCTTGGACTTCTTGTTAGCCGCGTTGTTGCGGTGGAAGACGCCCTTGGTGACGGACTTGTCCAGAGCACGCGATGCTACGCGCAGCTGTGCCTCTGCAGCGGTCTTGTCGCCAGCCTCAACGAGCTCGCGGAACTTGCGGATCTCGGTGCGGACGTGGGAACGGACAGCCTTGTTGCGGAGACGACGCTTTTCGTTAGTAAGGACGCGCTTCTTCTGCTGCTTGATGTTTGCCATCGTTAAATACCTCTTAGGTTGTAGTTTCGGACCCTATGCCAGCCACCTTTTGGCGTGTGATGTGGGCTAACCCAAGGTCTTGCTAGCCGCGGGGCACCACACAGTGAACCTGCATAGACAACTCGCCAAACCTTACCAGCCACACGCCCTAAAAACCAATCCTTCCTAGCTCCACCCGTAGTTGTGTCGGAGCCGGCTGGCTACCCGGTGAAACTGCTGGCGCGTGAATACGGCGCCGTGGCGCCGAATATCGCGAATACTTAAGCCGAGCACCTGGTCCAAGCGAATCCATCCGGGATTTCCGGTGTGGTCCCAGTCGCCGGCGCCGATGGCCAACCAGTTGTCGTCGTTGGCGTGTGCCGGGTCGGGGGAGATGACCAGGCACAGCAGGAAGGCGCGCCGGTGGCCCACGACGAGGGCGGAATGCTCGGCCGGGCCGTTACCGGTGAGGTCCGCGTACAAGGTGATCACTTCGCCGGGTTCGGGTTGGCCGTCCATCGCGGGGGCGTAGTAAAGGGGCCTGCTCATTGACGAGGTTTCGATCCACCGGTAGGACGCCACTTCGTCGTCAGTAAATGTGTTCTCCGGGCTTAAACCCAAACGCGCAGTCAGAGTGTTCATCGCGGCATCTATCGGGCGGGTCCGGATATGCCCGATGAGGTTGTTTTTTAGGCGGGTGGGCCAGGGTGCCGGCGGCTCGTCGTGAAGTGGTGGCTTGGGCGTCATGGAAGGCAGTCTAATAGATGGTAGGGTGTTTACGATTAGTCAGGAAAAGGGGTTCTTACTTTATGCCCAGCAAGGCCACCAATTTTGCGGAAACCACGTTTACGGATCCAGCGCAGATCCGTAATTTCTGCATCATCGCTCACATCGACCACGGCAAGTCCACACTCGCCGACCGTATCCTCCAGCTGTCCAACGTCGTCTCTGAACGCGACATGCGGGATCAATACCTGGACAACATGGATATTGAGCGTGAACGCGGCATCACCATTAAGGCGCAGAACGTGCGCCTGCCCTGGACCACCGACGCCGGCGATCAGTTCGTCCTTCAGATGATTGATACCCCCGGCCACGTTGACTTTACCTACGAGGTCAGCCGTGCTCTAGAAGCCTGCGAGGGTGCAATTTTGCTTGTCGACGCCGCCCAGGGCATCGAGGCGCAGACCCTTGCGAACTTATACCTGGCGATGGATAAGGACTTGGAGATTATTCCGGTCCTCAACAAAATTGACCTACCAGCTGCGGATCCGGAGAAGTATTCCCTGGAAATCGCCAACATCATCGGCTGTGAAACAGAGGACGTTCTGCGTGTATCCGGCAAAACTGGTGAAGGCGTGCCTGAGCTGCTGGACAAGGTCTGCGAAATGATTCCTGCGCCGACCTCCGCGTACGGCGCTGAAGGCCCCGCGCGTGCCCTGATTTTTGACTCCGTCTACGACGTCTACCGTGGCGTAGTCACCTACGTCCGCATGGTTGACGGCACCCTGAAGCCACGCCAAAAAGCGCGCATGATGTCCACCGGTACGGACCACGAACTCCTCGAAGTAGGCATCGTGAGCCCGACCCCGAAACCGGTCAAGGGCCTGGGCCCGGGCGAGGTGGGCTACCTCATCACCGGCGCAAAGGATGTCCGCGAAACACGCGTCGGTGATACCGTCACCTGGACAAAGGGCGGCGCCGAGGAACCGCTCGAAGGCTACGCTGACCCCGTGCCGATGGTGTACTCCGGCCTATTTCCAATCTCGCAGGAGGACTTCCCGGCACTGCGGGATGCGCTGGAAAAGTTACAGCTTAACGACGCCTCCCTGACCTACGAACCGGAAACCTCTGTAGCTTTGGGCTTCGGTTTCCGCTGTGGCTTCCTGGGCTTGCTGCACATGGAAATCACGCGCGCTCGTCTGGAGCGCGAATTTGACCTCGACCTGATTTCCACCGCGCCATCGGTGACCTACCGCGTGGTAGCCGAAGACGGTTCGGAGAAAATCGTGCACAATCCCTCGGACTGGCCCGGCGGAAAACTGCAGGAAGTCTACGAACCGATCGTCGACATGTCTCTGATCGTGCCCAGCGAATTCGTCGGTCCAACAATGGAACTGTGTCAATCCCGCCGCGGCGAAATGAAGAACATGGATTACCTCTCCGAGGACCGCGTGGAATTGCGCTACACCATGCCGTTGGGCGAGATCATCTTCGACTTCTTCGATATCTTGAAGTCGCGCACTAAGGGCTACGCGTCGCTCAACTACGAAATCTCCGGTGAGCAAACCGCTGACCTGGTCAAGGTGGATATCCTCCTCCAGGGCGATCCGGTCGACGCATTTTCTGCGATCGTGCACCGCGATAACGCCCAGTGGTACGGCAACAAGATGACCAAGAAGCTGCGCGAACTTATCCCTCGCCAGCAGTTTGAGGTGCCGATTCAGGCTGCAATCGGTTCCAAAATTATCGCCCGTGAGAACATCCGTGCGCTGCGCAAGGACGTGCTCTCCAAGTGCTACGGCGGCGATATTTCCCGTAAGCGCAAGCTGCTGGAAAAGCAGAAGGCCGGTAAGAAGCGCATGAAGTCCATCGGGTCGGTCACCGTCCCGCAGGAAGCATTCGTGGCAGCCTTGTCCACGGACGAAGAAAAGAAGTAACGCGTCTGCGAACCCGAAAGCCCAGGTCCTGAAAAGGGCCTGGGCTTTCGTGGTCTTGCACAACGTTAGGCGCGGATCGCGTTTGTGCTATGGAAGATCCTCTTGAATACCGGCACGCTGAGCGACTGCGCCACAATAAGAAGAACGGTACCGATAATGATGGCGCTGACAATCACTAATGGCCCTCCCACGGATTGAGGGTTGTCAAGGTGATAGTCATTCGTGTTGATGAACGCCCCACCTGCAAAGGAACCTAATGCGCGCAGTGCACTTGAACTGACGTATGGGAGCGCCGGTGCCGGCGGGGTGGGTTATGTGCTTAAAGATTCTGTGGCAAATATTGCCGAGTTTCTAGAAACCCTGCGCGCGGTAGCTAACCGGCAGGTCATCCTCGGTCCGGAGATTGCTGAAAGCTTAGCTCGCCACGACCACCAGGGCCGCGCTATAGAAATGCTGACCGACCGCGAGCGCGAAGTGCTCGAAGCGATGGCCCAGGGCAAGTCGAATCCTGATATTGCAGCGGAGCTGTACCTATCTGAAGCGGGCGTTTCTAAGCACATTGCCTCGATCTTCCAGAAGCTCGGTTTTGACGCAGCAGAACCGAACCGGCGGGTCAAAGCTATTTTGCAGTATCTGGCGTACTCGTACCAGCGTCCGCTCTAACAGAGGTGAGCCGTGCCACGCTCATCGCAAGCGCCCATTCGGCTGGGCCCCGGCGGAACCGGCTCTTCCACAGCGGCGCAAAAATTAGGCCTGCCACGATCAGCCCTATGCCCACGGGATTCGTCGGTGTGGATAGATCTTTCTCGAAGTAATCGTTCGCAGGATCTTCGTAGACCTTATTCCACGCTTCCTCTTCAGCTGCAATCATCTCCGGCCAGGTTTCAATGTGCTCAAACTGGGCTAACCATTCGGACGGGCTCATCACTGAGCGTGGGTCCGAGAAGCTGGAGGTCTTTTCAGCCGAAAAGTCCGGTTGCGGGCTGCTCGTGTAACCAAAAGCAAAGAGGGGAAAGAGCGTCAGCGCGTGCACGATGTAGACGGTCAAGGCCATCGAACCGAAAGAATGCAGGGGTAGTGTAATGCGGGTCGCGGAGGGAATACGGCAGACCCACATGCAGACCAAGAACACCGCTACCGCAACCGTGGCCGTCACCGCGATATCCAGTAGGCCTCCAGAATGGGGGATGATGCTCATCCCGTGTAAGGCCGAAAAACCGGCGGCCCCGGAATAGCCCTCGGGATCTGTGGCGGAGGAGAAGTCGTCGAGAAGCACTACCCGCAGCCACGCCGCACTGACTGCCAGCGCAACAATCGCGACGGTCCACCAGGCTGCAGCCTTCGTGCGCAGGAAGGAGAAAGTGCGGAACACGATCACCCCGAGGATCCCGTACGCCAGCCACGCCAACGGCGGATACACTGATGCGGTTGCTGTCAGGGCGAGCACAAAGAAGCCGGTGGTGACCATACTTCCGACCAACCACTGCACAGCTAACAGGACCAGTGCGGTGGTTACCAGCCAGCGCATCCGCAGCCGGGTGAGGTAACCCAAGACCATATACAGCAAGCCAATCGGGCCGAGGACTACGGCGATGCTGGTCAGCGGAGTAAGAATCATGCCCAGGCCCATCAGAAGCAGACCGCGAACCACGTTTCGGAACCGTAGGTGGGCTAGGTCTGTTCCGCCGGAGGCGTCGGCACGCATGTGCATACGCGTGATGGTTATGCCGCACAGAACCGCGAACAGGGTGGAGGGGTAGCCTGCCGAGATCTCGTTAAAAGGCGCGACGTGCGGGCCGGTGTGCGCGACGATCATCCCGATGATAGCTAGGCCGCGTGCCAGGTCGAGCCCATAAATGCGGGAAGCCCCGCGAAGTTCATGCATATAAAGAACCTAGCGGAGCTGCCCCGGAAAAGGAAGGGCTATTTTTCCTCCGACTCTTCGGGGACGTAGCCGTCGCCCCAGGTGCCGGACGAGTAGTCGTAGTCCACGTCGTTCCCTTCCTCGTCGGTGCGCTGGTACCAGTCGGTCAACGTTTCGTCGGTGGAGTCGAAGTCCTTACCGGCGCCTTCGCCTTCCTTGGACTTGCGGACCGCAAGCTCAAAGTCGTCGCCGTGGCGCTCCAGGCCGGTCATCACGGCATTCTCGACGGCCGCGCGAGCATAAGTGCGCCTAATCGCTGCCGGATCTGTGCTCAAATCCTTGAGGAATGCCACGATCATCACCAGCAGCACCACAGAGAACGGTAGTGCGATGAGGATGGTCAGAGACTGCAGGCCGGACAGGGCATTTTCTCCGCCGGCTAGCAGCATGACCACAGAAATGCCCATCATGCATAGGCCCCAGAACACCACCACTACCTTCGACGGCGCCGTATCGCCCTTAGAAGAAAGCGTGCCCATAACCACCGAGGCAGAGTCCGCCGAGGTGATAAAGAAGACCGCCAGGATGAAAATCAGGACGAACGGCATGACCGAGCTCAGGGGAAGCGTGTCGAACATCGCAAAGAGCACCTGCTCAGGCGTGGCGGAGCCATCGAAACCTGCTGTGCCGTCTGCAGACAGCGAAATCGCGGTGCCACCGAACACGGTAAAAGCGATAGCCAGGATGAACGTGGGTACAGCCATCGTCGTCAAGGCGAACTCGCGCAAAGTGCGGCCACGAGAGATACGTGCAATGAACATACCGACGAACGGGGTCCACGAAATCCACCACGCCCAATAAAATGCGGTCCACGCGGCCTGGAATTCCACAGCCTCCGGGCCCCAGGACATGGACTTACCCATCATTGCCAGCAATTGGTCGGCGTAGTGCAGCAGACCCGACGGGATGAGGTTAAGCAGGAAAAGTGTGGGGCCAACGATGAATACGAAGAGCACTACACCCAAGGTCAAGGAGATGTTCAGGTTGGACAAGTAGCGCACGCCACGTGAAACACCGGAGACCGCGGAGATGATAAACCCAATGGTCAGCACCGACATAATGATGATCAGCGCGTTATTGCCCAGCGGACCTACGCCGGAGACAATTTCCACGCCCTGGCCAATCTGAATCGCAGAAAGGCCCAAGGTAGCCGCGGTGCCGAAGACCGTGGCGATAATCGCGGTGATATCCACTAGCCGGCCAGCAACACCTTCCGTTCGGGCACCGAAGATGCTCCGGAACACGGACGAAAAGAGGGAGACACGACCACGTCGATAAGAGCTATACGCCAGCGCTCCTCCGACCAGCGCGTACAGTGCCCAGGCCGAGAGACCCCAGTGGAAGTGCGACTGCGCCATCGCCTGGTGCACCGCCTCGCGAGTACCGGCCTCCACCGTGTGTGGGGGAGGGGTCAGGAAGTGAGACAGCGGTTCCGATGGGCCGAAGAAGAAGATACCCACGCCGATACCGGCGCCGAACATCATGGCGATCCAACTGAACCGGGAGAATTCTGGCTCCTCATCATCCGTGCCCAACTTCACCCGCCCATAGCGGGAAAACGCCAGAACAACCATGATAATGATGCCGGCAATCATGACGATGTTGAATAACCAGCCGGCGTTGAGCATCGCCCAATCAAAACTGGCGGAGGCCACCGAGGAGACGGACTCAGGGGAAATCACACCCCAGAGAATAAAGCCAACAATCAGTGTTGCGGTCACCGCAAACACCGGTTTATCCAGGCCAAAGGTGTTGCGCTGCTGGTCCACACTAATGCCTGGGACAAGACCCGGGTGCAGATTATGCGGGTACTGGCTGCTGGTGGGATAAGTATCGGACAGTTGTTTTCGGGGCTTCTTTGCCACAGCGAAAATCCATTTCTGCGCACTGCCGCGGGGTGCATCGTAGAAAACAAGAGCGGAACGTTCATCGTGCCCGGAAACTGTTGTAAAAGCAACTGGAACGAACCTTAAAAATCGGTGTAAGCCCAGGCGAACCAGAGAAAGGGGGTGGCGAAAAAATTCATAAACCTGCAGCGCACAGGCTTAGCATGTTATTCTTGTCCGCTGTACTCACGTCAGTTACAAGAAAGGGAAGGTGTCTGTACCCGTGGATAAGAACCAACCCCAGAAACATAAACAAAGGAAACCTTCCAAGGGTGAGCCTAACGCGGACGCGGAGCGCGCGCCCGTCACCGTGGAGTATCGGCGCAAGCCCGCCAACCCCACCATGGCCCGTGGCATGCGTTTCGTTGGCCAAGCTACGTCTGGCAGGCGTACCACCCACCCGGGTCTCATCCCCGGTATCGGGGTGGAGAAAACCGGGGTGGTGTACAAGACCAGCTGGATTGTGTTCGGCATCGCCCTAGCGGCCTCCTTGGGTGTGCTGGCGTGGGCGGTTATCGCGCCGCAGAACCTGCTTGATGTTGGCACCACTATGCGCGAGGGCGTGACCAGTAATTTTGGTTGGTTCTTTACCGCATTGATCCTGCTGATTATGGTGTTCATGTTCGTCATCGCACTTGCCCCGACAGGCAATATCAAACTCGGCGAAGACGATGAGGAACCCGACTATTCGCGTGCCACATGGATTTCCATGCTGTTCGCCGCAGGCCTGGGCATCGGCCTGATCTTCTACGGTCCGATGGAGCCGATGCAGCACTTCATCGACGCACCCCCGGCTTCCGACGCGCCGAGTGGCGATTCAGCGAACGTGTTGCCCGCAATGTCGCAGGCACTGCTGCACCAGACCCTGTTTACGTGGGGCATCTATGCTCTCGTCGGCGGTGCGATTGCGTACGCCAGTTACCGTCGCGGCCGGTTGCCCTTGATCTCAGGGCTTTTTGAACCCGTATTCCCGGATGGTCCGAACCGTTTGTTGGGCAAGATTATCGACGTCTTCGCTGTCCTGGTCACCCTGTTCGGTACTGCAACCTCCTTGGGCATTGGCGCGCTGCAGATTCAGGCCGGTACGGAGATTGTCACGGGTTGGTCTGTTGCCGGAAACAAATTCTTAATCGGTGCGGTTACGATCTTGACCTGCGTGTTCATCTACTCTGCGGTCTCAGGTGTGAAGAAGGGCCTGCGCATCCTCTCCAACATGAACATGTTCCTGGTTATCTTCCTGGCTCTGTTCGTGCTGGTAACCGGCCCCACCCTCTTCGTCCTTGACCTGATTCCAACGTCGTTGGTGCATTACTTGAGCACCTTCCCAGACATGTTTGCAATCTCGCCGTCGCAGGGTGAAGAGACCGCTGAGATCATGACCGCCTGGACCACCATGTACTGGGCGTGGTGGATTTCCTGGTCACCATTCGTGGGCATGTTCATCGCGAAGATTTCCCGTGGCCGCACTATCCGCGAATTCACCTTCACCGTTATCCTCGGGCCGGGCCTTATCTCCGTGGTCTGGTACGTGATTTTCGGTGGCACTGCCATCTACCAGGTGCTCAACGATTTCGGCCTAGAGATCAAGGGCTCTGGCGAGAACGTCATGTTCGACCTACTCGGCGAACTGCCACTCGCTTCGGTGATGCAGGTCATCACATTGCTGGCAGTCCTGATTTTCTTCACGACGGCAGCGGACTCCGCCACCCTCGTGATGGGAACAATGAGCCAGCACGGCCGCCCCGAGCCCTCCCGATGGGCAACAGTCACTTGGGGTGTGGCCCTTGGTTCCGTGTCCCTGGCACTGCTTCTCATCGGCGGGCAAAACGCACTATCTGGCCTGCAGGCAATCATGGTGGCTTCCGCGCTACCATTCGCGATTATTCTGCTGGGCGTGATGTGGTGCTGGTTCGTTGACCTGCGCAACGACCCGTACATGATCCGCCGCCATTACGCTAAGAGCGCGATTGCGCAGGGTGTGCGTCGAGGTATTGAAGAACACGGCGACGACTTCGTCTTCGGTGCCGAAGGGGTAGATCCCGAAGAAGGCGCTGGAGCGAAGTCACGCTACGAGTCCGAGGACCCCGAGCTGTCCGAGTGGTACACAGAACACGCGGAAGCTCGTGAGGAAGCAGAAGCCGTGGCAGCAGAAGACCCCGACGCTTCCACGCCGGGGCCGATCCACGTCGAGGGCAAGGAGTACGACGACACCCCTCCGCCACCACAACACTAAGGTTTAGCGGGCGGTGGAACGCACCTCGCGGGCCATCTCCATAATCTCTTCCATCGTGAATTCACGATCATTGAGCCGGGTACATTCATCCAGGATGTTGTACCCGGCATGTTGTATATCAAGGTGCTGCGACCACTGCCGGGCCGCAACGTCCGGGTTATTGACCGCAAGTGATTGGGCGGCGCGCCGCTCCGCGAGGAGTTCGTACTGCAGGTCGCGGCGCTGAGCAATCGCCTCGCGCGGGCTCATCGTCAGCAGGCTGCCCAGCAAGGTACCCATCGCAGCATACGAGCGGTGCACTAATCGTTGGTGGTGGCGTGGCTCCGCGTTCGGGATGAATACCCACAACAGCGCCATGGAGAACACAGTGGCTAAGACGACCTCGGCGATGCGGTCACCGACTACTTCAGGCAGCGGATTTTCGGTAGACCCACCCATGAGTAAAGCAAGTGGGGTAGTGAAGATAACGCAGAACGCATAGTTGCGCACCACGAAGACTTCAGCGAAGAATTGGCAGATCACCAGCGCGCCCAGGATGAACCAGGGGCCCAGGTTGATGACGTCGATAAGCGCATACAGGCCAACACCGGCGATTGATCCCACAAAGCGGTGCACACCGCGGATCGTACCCGGGATGCGGTCTGGCCCCCACTGCAGCACCAGGAGCGCAGACACGATCGCCCAGTCCGGGCGCCCTAATCCGAGGGCAATGCCGACGACGCCAGCCAGGGTCGTCGCCACGAACACACGCAGCGCGGTCATTGTGGCATGCGAATACAGGGATAGTGAACGGTAGATGCGGTACAGGACAGTCGGGCGTGAGTGCGGGATGGCGCTGCGCTCCAAGTCGATATCCAACGGAGAGTCAGAGATCCGTTGCTGGATTTCCTGGATTGTGGCGTCATCACCCTGGCGCGCAGCCTTGCTGAGCATCGCTAGCTTGTGCTGCGCGGCGACCGTGCGGTGGACCAAATCGCGGTGTTGGGGGCGTACTACCCGGCCACCGGAAATGATGCCGGCGTCGGCAAGCGCCCACCACGCGGACTGGAGCGCCGACTCCGCCTGGTGGTTCTTCGCCACAGCAGGCAGCGGGGCAGCCGCAAAGTCTGCGACCGCCTTATCCAGCGTGCGCACCGCCTGCTTCTCCGGGGAATGCGGGGCGTAGAAGTACGGCACCATGCCACACACCATGCCCGAGCACACGCCAAGCAGGGACCAGCCCGCCACCTCAATCGGGTCAATACCCAGGCGTGCAGTCATCGTGGAACCGCCGGCAACCATGACGATGAAGAACGATCCCGGTGGCGGGAGACGCAAAGCGTTTTGCACAAACGCGCCCACCGTCGCCGCGAGCACTGTGAACAGCGCCGGCACCAGCAGCCACCAGTGCGAGGCGCCCTCCGCGATACGGGGTAGCGCCAACGAACCAGCGAAAGCGCCTCCGAACGCGCCCAGCGCAATGAGCAGACCGGCGGTGAGCATGACACGCCACCGGGTTCGGTACGGGTGGCCCTCACCATAGATGACGGTGAAACAACCCGCCGCGATGAGCAGCAGGTGGGAGCCGTAGCCCAAGCTCAGGGCCAAGATGCCGGGGATTGCTAGGGACGTTGCAGCACGTAGCGCGCCGGGCCAGCGGGGGCCGGGAGCGTTGAACGCGGTGAACAATCGCCACGGGTGTGGCTGCTTGGGCATTGCTTCTTCGGTCACAGCAGTTCCTTATAGTCCTTTCGGGTTGGGGTTTAGGGTCTGTGAAGTTGACAGATCTGTCTATTATGCACCCTATAAATATTCAGCATGGTTTGGGGTGAAAAGCCCGGCCAGGGGTACGTAGTAGACAATTCGGTCCAACGATTCTAGACCGAATTGTCTACGGGTGTTAGTGTGTGCGCGAAACCTACCAACTACCAGATTGGAGAGACTGGCCATGCTTCTCAGTGGCTTAGTTGTCGGCGCACTCTTGGGCGTCGTCATGCAGCGCGGACGATTCTGCGTCACCGGATTCTTACGCGACATCTTCCTGAACAAGACGTGGCGGACATTCATTGCCCTGCTCATCGTCATCTCCGTCCATGCGATTGGTTTAACAGCATTGACACAGACGGGCATCATCAGCCCCGAAGACACCACCTTCCGCCCGCTGGCAGTGGTCATCGGTGGCACCATCTTCGGCATGGGCATCATTCTGGCCGGTGGCTGCGCATCCGGTACCTGGTACCGCTCCGCGGAAGGCCTTGTCGGCTCGTGGATTGCGCTTGTCTTTTACGGTCTCTCCGCTGCGGCAATGAAAGGTGGTGCCCTGGACTGGCTGAATTCGGCCTTGCGCTCCTGGGACACTGGGTGGACCACCTTGCCACAGGCCACCGGGCTTTCCCCGTGGATCTTCACCATTGCGTTGAGTCTTGCCACGCTGGTGGCCGCGAACCGCTTCCTCAAGAAGGAAGCATCGTCGCCTAAGCCTGCGTCCTTGTACTCAGGATGGAAGCGGCCCCTGCATGTTTACCTCGCGGCGGTACTCATCGGTGTACTCGGCGTGATTGCCTGGCCGCTTTCTGCGGCCACCGGGCGCAATGACGGCCTCGGCATCACCTCGCCGACCGCCAACCTGACAACCTACGTCACCACCGGTGAGGGAGCCCGCGTGGATTGGGGCGTCATGCTCGTCCTGGGCATCCTGGTCGGCGCGTTCATCGCAGCGAAGGCCACCGGCGAATTTCGCGTCCGCGTCCCGTCCGCAGTGCAGGCCGTGCGCTCGGTTGCTGGTGGCACGATGATGGGGGTCGGCGCCGCAGCAGCCGGTGGCTGCACCGTCGGTAACGGTATGGTGCAGACCTCGCTGTTTAGCTTCCAGGGCTGGATCGCCTTGGCGTTCATCGCCTTCGGTGTGTGGGCTGGTGGCAAGCTGTGGCTCAAGCCCACGGTCCACGATGCGCCGGAACCCCAGGCAGATCCAGGTGCGCCGGCACGTATTGCCACTACACCGCAGGCCACACCGCAGACGGGCCCCGCGATTACCAGTGCGGTCGGCGTCATCACCTTGGACAACCCTAAGACCACCAAGGCCAAGCAGGTGGCCCCGCACACCTACTATCTGGACTCCATGGGTGCTGTGTGCCCGTTCCCACTCATCGACACCAAGACGATCATGAAGGAACTGGACCCCGGCGACGAACTCATCATCAAGTTCGACTGCACCCAGGCCACCGAGGCTATTCCACGCTGGGCAGCCGAGGACGGTCACACCGTCACCGACTTTGAACAGCTCGACGACGCTTCCTGGACCATGACGGTCAAGAAGGGCGCCTAGTACGAGCCCGCTTCTCGACGCCTACTGCAGCGGCGATTCCTGTGCCAACATAATCAGCCGGACCTGCTGGCCCGGCCCCAGCAGGCCGCCCTGCAGCTCGGGGCCCAAAAATGCGGGCTCCACACACACGAACTTCTTCCAATCCTCATCGGGCAAATCAACCATCTTGCGGGCGGCATCCGCCCCGGGATTCCACACGACGGTATGGTCAGCCCCGATGTAGCGAATGTGGATCGCACGGCCCAACCCGGGGTCCGTGATCGTGGCGATAGCGTCTGGGCGGGCCGTTTCACTATCGGCTTCCGGGTTGGGAAGGGACCAGATTTCGTCGTAAAGCGAACCATTAAAGCCGGTAGCGTGCTCGCTCTGGGTGACCATCACCGTCGTCGCATCAGAAACGCGGAAGTACGGGTGCATCGCCAGCTGCAGCATCTTGGGCGAATCGGTCTTATTCGTGGCGCTGAGCACGACCGAAAAAGCGCCATTGACGCCGGTCGGGGCCTTCGCCTCCACGGTCATGGCCAGTGCTAAACCGCGCCAGGTGCACGTTGCGATCACGCCGTTATCGCGCACATCCAACTTCCACGGCCGGCGACGAGCCCACCCATGCGAAGGTTCTAGATCCAGCAAACCGCCAAACCAGGGGGCGATGATCGGCATCCCACCACGTATCGCGCCGTGCTCGGGATCAGCGGAGGGGGAGAGGTAGAGCAGGTCCGCGCTGTGGCCGGGTACGGAAAGAAGTTGACCACCATGTGGGCTTAATTCCATGTTCGGGGCAGAAATTCGTTCAATAGCCATGGGCTCTAGCCTAACCGGTTCGTCGGGGTCCAGAGGTTCGCTTTGTTGATTATTCCTATGCGCGCTATAGTTTTGTCCACATCGCTAGTGCGAGGACCCATGTCGTGCTCTCGGTGTCGCCCGCATAACCATGGCGGACTGTTGAATCCTTCTTTCCATATATTCCGTAAAGATCAATCATGTCCTCTCAGATTCCAGACGCGGGCGCACTCAAGTCTCCCGCAACCGCAGAAAAAGATAAATCCTCCACGCTGGTCGTCCTCGGCTTCCCCCTGTTCATCCTCGCGGGTACCGGCCTTGCATTTATGTCGCCTGCGACGTTTATCCCGCTGACGAACTACACCACCTATTTCCTCATGGGCATCATGTTCGCCATGGGGCTGACCCTGACGATTCCCGACTTTAAGGTCATCGCGCAGCGCCCACTACCCGTGTTCCTTGGTGTTCTTGCGCAGTTCGTGATCATGCCGTGTCTGGCGCTGTTCGTCGGTTGGCTGCTGGGGCTCGGGCCTGGGCTTGCTGTTGGTCTACTCATGCTGGGCTCTGTCCCCGGCGGTACGGCCTCGAACGTGATTACTTACCTGGCGCGTGGCGACGTCGCCCTGTCGGTCGCCATGACCTCCGTTTCTACGATGGTTTCCCCGCTGATGACGCCCCTGCTTATGCTGTGGCTGGCCGGCCAACGCACTGAGGTCAACGGCGCGGACATGGCGTGGTCCCTCCTGGAAACCGTCCTGCTGCCCGTTATCGCCGGCCTGATCCTGCGCTTCTACGCGGATCGCTTCGTCACAAGGATCGAACCAGCTCTGCCGTGGATCTCCATCATCGGTATCGGTGGCGTGGTCTTCGGCGCTGTCGGCGCGAACGCTGAGCGCTTGGCGCAGGTTGGGCTCATCGTCTTTGTTGCTGTCTTGCTGCACAATCTCCTGGGATACGTCTTGGGCTATTTCACCGGCAAACTGTTCCGCTTACCGGAAGCCTCTAACCGCACTATGGCAGTAGAAATTGGCACCCAGTCCGCTGGCCTGGCGTCTGCGATGGCGGGCCGATTCTTCAGCCCCGAGGCTGCAATTCCCGGTGCCGTCGCGGCGGTCCTGCACAATATCACCGGCGCAATTTATGCCGCAGTGATGCGTTCCCGTCCGCTGGAAAAGCCCCGGCCCGCCGCAGTTGCGCCAGCGGAGAAGTCCGCTTCGGAACCTACCCGGGTACAGTAACGCGCCCGGTTGGGGGTGCCTTTCAGGGGGAGAAAGCCTAAAAATATCACTTTTGGTTCTGGCGCTAGTCGTGTAGTGCGTTAAGCTGAGGGCATGAACTTTCGGTTGATGCGCTTCCTGGGGCACCCAGCCCGCACCATCCGAGGTGCACACGGCATCGAGGCTGCGCATGCATCTCACGTGCATGCGCAGCCTCCTCTTGTTTTGAAGAAAGGTTAGTTTCATGACCTCCCCGGAAACCTCCCAGGCTGGAGCACCAGCCGATGGGCCGCGCATTTCAGCTGGCGCGGCCACTAGTCTGGTGCTCGCACTCATGGTGGCCGTCTTCGCGTTCCAGCTCAACGCGTCGATGCTCTCACCAGCGCTTGCCACCATGGCTCGTGAACTCGAGACCACGGACGCCCAAATCGGCGTCACCCAGACCGCATTCTTTACCGGAGCTGCCCTCTTTTCTTTGTTCCTTCCACGTTGGGCTGACCTGATTGGGCGTCGTAAAGTGCTCACCGGCATGATGGCCGTCATGCTGATCGGCTGTATCGTTGCAGCTCTCGCCCCAAACGTGACTGTGCTGTTTATCGGCCGCGTCATCCAGGGTGTGGCGGGACCGACGGTCCCCATGGCGTTGATCATGCTTCGTCAGCAGGTGCCCAATGAGAAGCAGTATGCGCTCCTCATGTCGATCGTGACTTCGGTCAACGGTGGTATCGCGGGCGTAGACGCCCTCGCCGGTGGCTGGTTGGCACAGAACTGGGGCTTCCGTTCCCTGTTCTGGGTCATGGCGGTCCTGGCTGCGGCAGCGGTGCTGACCATCCGCTTCGGCACCCAGGAATCCACCGCCACGGAAACCCCACCGATGGACTGGAAAGGCGTTGTACCTGCCGTCATCGCGCTCGCCGCGCTGCTCACCGCGTTCAACGAGGCAGGCAAGCTCGGGGCGGCGAACTGGCTGCTGGTTATTATCCTGCTCATCGTGGGCTTCGGTGGCGTTGCTGTCTTCTGGAACGTGGAGAAGAAGGTTGCGCACCCACTGGTCCCAGTTGCGTATATGAAGCAGCGCCGCACTTGGGCACTCTTGTCGACGACGCTTCTCACCATGACCGGCGTATTCGCCGTCATGAACGGCCTGATCCCGAACCTGGGCCAAGATGAGGCCGTGGGTGCGGGCATGGCCGCCGATCAGGTCTCCTGGTTCACGTTGACCCCGTACGCCCTGGCCGGCCTAGTCTTTGGCCCGATTGCCGGTACGATGGCCGCGAAGCTGGGCTACAAGACCGTGCTGCAGATCGGCCTGATCGGTACGGCGATTGGCCTGCTTATCGGCATCTTTGTGGTGGGCAACCCGACCGGCTGGTGGTTATTGTTCGTCTCCCTGTTCGTGGGTGTGACGTACGCGGGTATCTCCAACATCATGCTCAACGGTTTGGGCGTGGTCTTAAGCCCCGCCGATAACCAGGGGTACCTGCCGGGTATGAACGCCGCCGCTTTCAACCTGGGTGCGGGCGTTTCCTTTGCGATTCTGTTTGCCGTACTCACAGGCATTTCCGGCCCCGACGGTGCCACCGCTGGCGGCTACACCGGCGCGATGATTACCGGCGCCGTGATCGTGGCCCTTGCGTTCGTTACCTCCATGTTCATCCCAAACCCCGATTCTTTGGACGACACCAAGGCACCTGCCGAGGCTGCATAAAAATCCCTATCCTGGGACCCAGACCCTACTAGTAAGGAAGTGAAGTGATTATGGCTCGCAAAATCATCCTCGACTGCGATCCTGGCCACGACGACGCCGTCGCCATCCTGCTCGCTGCAGGTAGTCCCGAGATTGAACTCCTTGGTGTGACTACCGTTGGCGGCAACCAAACCTTGAGCAAGGTCACCCGCAATGCTCAGCAGGTCATGACCGTAGCTGGGCTTCACGACGTCCCCCTCTACGCCGGCGCAACCCGCCCACTTGTGCGCGAGGTTGAGGTAGCCCCGGACATTCACGGCGAGACCGGAATGGAGATTCACGGCTACACCCTCCCAGACCCGGAGGTAGAGGTCCAGGACCTGCATGCCGTGCAGTTCATCATCGACACGATCATGAACGAAGAACCCGGAACCGTCACGCTTGTCCCGACCGGGCCACTGACCAACATTGCCCTGGCAGCTCGCCTGGAACCGCGTATTGTCGACCGCGTCCAGGAAGTCGTCCTCATGGGCGGTGGCTACCATACCGCGAACTGGTCGGCGACCGCCGAGTTCAACATCATGGTCGATCCAGAGGCCGCACACATGGTGTTCAACGAGAAGTGGCCGCTCGTCATGGTCGGCCTTGACTTGACGCACCAGGCGCTTGCCACCAAGGAGATTGAGGAAGAAATCAAGGCGCTCGACACCGACATTGCGCACATGGTCGTCGGTCTTTTCGGGTTCTTCCGCGACGCGTACAAGGAAGCCCAAGGCTTCGACGACCCACCCGTCCACGACCCGTGCACCATCGCGTACCTCATCGACCCGTCCGTGGTGCAGACGCAGAAGATGCCTCTCGACGTCGAACTGCGCGGCGAACTCACCGTCGGCATGACTGTTGCGGACCTGCGCGCCCCAGCGCCAGATGACTGCCACACATCCGCGGCCACGAAGTTGGATCACCGCAAGTTCTGGGACCTCGTCATAGACGCCATTAAGCGGTTGAGCTAGAAAAAGGTCTTCGTCGATTGCTTATCGACGAAGACCTAAATTTTTATCCCCGTGAGGCTGGGCACTCTACGTCACGGGCGGGCGCGCCCATGGAACCAGAACGGAACCCAAATAACATCCTTGGGGTCCAGGCCCCATTCCTTGACCGCCACGCGCCGCACGGATTTGGTCAGGTCACCCTCCCCAGAAACCCATACCGAACGCGGAATCTGGTGGCTGTACTGCTGACGCAAAAAGTCTGCGACTGCGGCCGCCTCCAGAGTCTTGGAGGTTTCCACAACATTGAATCCGGCAACCTTGTCAGCCCACCGGTCTACTAGTCCATGTTCGACTTCTTCGTGCGCTGTTACGACGGCGGTCACTAGGGTTTCTTCCAACGCGTGGGGTGCGTTGGCTTCTTGGTATTCCAGGATGTGGCGCAGGGCCGGGAGGGCGGAGGCGTCCGCGACGAGGAGCTGCGAATCCGTTGGCGGCACCCAGAGGGCGTTACAGGTGAACATGCCGGCAACATCTCCAGGCTTAGCTTGTCTGATCCACCGGGAGCCAGGGCCGGAATCGCCATGGGTGACCACGTCCACGTCCATGCGGCGGGCACCGTGATCGAAGCGGCGGATCGTGTACCAGCGTAAATCCGGGCGGGTCTGCTCCGGCATTGCGGCGACAGCGGCGCGGATGTTTATGCCGTCTACCTCAAAAGGCTGAAATTCTGTGCCCTTCTTTGGCATGACGAGCCCAAAAAATTCGTCCGGGCCGGTCAGGGGATAGTCGGCGAAATGCTCGGACGTGAAAGTCAGGCGATGGAGGCGCGGTTGCAGTTGGACGTTAGACACCAGGGTGATGGGATGCAACGCGTGCGGGCTCAAGAAACCACCTACTCACATGTTTAACGGACATTGAGGAACTCAAAGGAAAGGCTTGCCTAATAGGATACCGGGGTATTAGGCTTGCTTCAAGTATCGAACTTTCGTATAGAACCTGGGAGCACTCATATGGCTTTCTTACCACGCCGTCTTACAGCCGCCGTCGCGGCGCTTACCGCATCTGCACTAGTACTCACCGGCTGCTCACGCGGTGACGGCGACACCGACACCGCCGCAAGCACCGGCAAAGAACGCGTGGTCAGCCTAGGTTACGGTGACGCAGACACACTCCTTGCTCTCGACGTCACCCCGGTCGCCTTGGCTACCTGGGGTGCCGAAGGTGACGGCGACCCCTCCGGTGTCGGACCCTGGGCCAAGGACCTGCTCGGCGATAGCACGCCGACCGTCATCTACAACGTGGCCAACGGTTTCACCGCCGACATCCTCGAGCAGGTCACGGCGCAAAACCCGGACACCATTGTGGCCGTGAACCAGGCCGTGGATTCCGAAGCTAAGAGCTCGCTGGAAGCCATTGCGCCGACGACCGTCAAGCCAGAGGGCTACGAAGATTGGCAGATCCCTTGGGATGAGCAGGTTACTCAGATTGCGGGTGCCGTCGATAAGCAAAAAGAGGGCGAGCAGCTCATCGCTGACACCAAGGCTGTCTTCGAAAAGTTTAAGAAAGACCACCCTGAATTGCAGGGCAAGCGCGTGGCCATCGGCATGCCGTACGCAGGCAAGTTCGGCCTCTACACCTCCGGTGATGGGCGTGGCCAGTTCGTGGAGAACCTAGGTTTTGTCATCCCGAAGGAATTGCAGGGCGACGGCTCCCAGTTCTTCGTCGACTACTCGCCAGAGAACTACGCGGACCTGAATAACGTGGACTACCTCTTCGTCCTCGACTACAACGGTGCCGTCGATGAGCTGAAGAAAGACGCTACCTTCCAGAACCTGGAGATTGTCAAGGACGGGCGCGTGCGCTACTTCCACACCGACGTCGGAAACGCGATGAGCATGCCAAACCCGGTGACCATCCCGTGGGCTGCGGACAAGTTCGCTGAGCAACTGGCTTAATGCAGGTACGTCAAGCTCCACCCCGACTGGTGGTGGGGCTTTCCCTATTTTTGGTCCTGCTGCTGGTGGGGTCACTGTTTATCGGTTCACGCCTCGTCGCGCCCGCAGGAATCTGGAACGCACTGTTTTCGGCTGACGACGCCGAACTGCACGGCATCGTCTGGAACCTGCGCATCCCACGCACCTTCCTCGCAGCCTTCGCCGGGGCTTCGCTAGCTGTCGCCGGCCTCCTAGCGCAGGCGTGGACGCGTAACCCACTAGCCGATCCCGGTTTCATCGGGATTACCTCGGGTGCTTCTTTCATGGTGGCGTGTGGCATGGTGACAGGGTGGGCGACCACACTTGGCATGCGCACGGTATTCGCCTTGCTGGGTGCGACTTTCGCAGCGGTGGTTGTGCTCGCTGTCGCGCGCAGATCCACCCAACCCCTGACCCTGATTCTGGTGGGGGTGGGCATTGATGCGTCGTTGCGCGCAGGGGCAACCCTGATCGGGTTGTTTTCCACCGACGTACTTGATGCGATGCGGCGCTGGACCGTGGGCTCTACGTTTGGTCGGGGGACCGAAGACGTCGCGCTTGCGGGCATGGGCCTGGCCGTGGGGGCAGTGTGCGCGATTCTGGCTGCCCGCCCCTTGGACCTCTTGGCGATGGGGGAGGAAACATCGCGTGCGCTTGGCAGCTCCCCGGTGGTTGCGCGCAGGTTGGCAGCTGCCGGCGTCATCATCCTGGCTGGCACTGCGACCGCCGCGACGGGCCCGCTGGCTTTCGTCGGTTTCGCTGCACCGCACCTCATGCGCCGGTTCTGCGGCCCTTCGGTGGCCCGGCTGCTGGCGCCGACGGCACTGCTGGGCGCGAACCTGGTCTTGCTTGCCGACGTCATCGGCCGCGTCGTGATGCGCCCCGGAGAATTGGAAATGTCGATTGTCCTGGCCATCATTGGTGCGCCACTACTGATCTACGCGGTACATAGGGGTGTGGGATGGAAACGATAACTCTACTGGCCCGCCAGCGGCGCGCACGTGTGCGTGCCATCGTCTTAGCCACCGTCCTATTAACGGCCTTAGCCGTGTCGGCGTACGTCATTCTCTTGGGCCAAGGCACAGTGAAGATGAGTCCTGCCCACGTCTTCGATGTGCTCACCGGCGGTGGCACCCGGCAGGAAATTAGCGTGATTTGGGACTTACGCATCCCGGTGGCACTTGCCACCGTTGTCGTCGGGGCGGCGCTCGGTATTGCAGGTTCGTGGACGCAGACGATGGCGCGCAATCCCTTAGCCTCGCCGGATATTTTGGGTGTGACCTCGGGTGCTGCGGTGCTCGTGGTCATGGGCACAGTTACGTGGCGGCCCGGCTTCACGGAAGGTATGCCCACGTTCTGGTGGCGGGCGGTACTCGCGCTCATCGGCGCCGGCGTGGTGGTCTTTGTGCTCACGCTGCTTGGCGGGGTGGGTACCAGCAACCGGATCGTGCTTATGGGTTTTGCGCTGTCCATGATGCTGCAAGCTGTGGTCAGCTATCTGATACTCAAAGCTGATCTGCTCCGCGCCGCCGACGCCCAAACCTGGCTCGCGGGCTCCACCGGATTCGTGCGTATGGACGCGATTGTGCCGCTCCTCGTAGGGCTAGCACCTTTCATCGCCATCGGCCTGTGGTGTGGGCGTGACCTGCCATTGCTTGCTCACGACGACGCATCGGCTGCCATGCTCGGGGTGAATATTCGCCGGCAGCGCACACTCCTGCTCGTCGCGGCCACGGGCGTATCAGCCGTGGTGGTCTCTGCGGTGGGCCCGATCGGGTTCGTCGCGTTGCTGGCACCGCACGTGGCGCGTCTTATCGCCCGCACTCCGGTCCCCAGCCCGGTGGTCTCGGCGGCGGCGGGTGCCGCATTGCTGACCACGTGCGCAGTCATCGCGGCAGCACTGCCGGTGAATGCGCCTGTCGGATCGGTGACTGCACTGATCGGCGGCGTCGCCCTGGCAATCTTGGTCTGGGCGCGTACACACAAGAAGGGACACAACTTATGAGCCAGCCCGTCCTCGAAGTCCACAACGTGGCCGCAGGCTACGATAAGGGGCCTGACATCCTCCACGGCGTGAGCGTTAAAGCCTACGCCGGCACGGTCACCACGCTGATCGGCCCCAATGGGTGTGGCAAGTCCACGCTGCTGAAAACTATGTCTCACCTACTTTCGCCACGTAGTGGGGAAGTAACCATCCACGGCGAGCCTTTGCACAGCTTGAATGCTAGGGAAGCGGCGCTGCGCATTGCGTTACTACCGCAGCATCCCATGGCGCCCGAAGGCCTCACCGTGGGTGAACTCATCGCGCGTGGACGTCACCCGCACCGTGGCCGTTTCCAAGGCCTGAGCCAGGCGGACAAACACGCAATCGAGAACTCCTGCACCGCAACCGACGTCGCCGCGCTCCTTCAGAACGACATCGCCGCGCTATCCGGCGGGCAGCGCCAGCGCGTCTGGCTGGCCATGACGCTAGCCCAAGACACTCCAGTCTTGCTTCTCGACGAACCGACCACCTTCCTCGACCCCGCCCACGCGATAGAAATGCTGGGATTGGCCCGCGACCAGGCCCGCAATGGCAAAGCCGTGGTCATGGTTTTGCATGACCTCATGATGGCCGGCCAATACTCAGACCACTTGGTGGTCATGAAGTCTGGAACCGTCATCGCCGAAGGCCACCCTGACGAAGCACTGAACCCGCAGGTTCTGGAAGAAACCTACGGGTTGGATGCTGACGTATGGGAGGACCCCAAGGGCCAAGGGCCCGTTATTGTTCCCCGTGGTGTGGTGCGGCGGCAGGATTAGCAATCCGGCCCGCATACAACAGGGAAGAATTCTGGTCCGCCAGGTTCACCATCGTGTGCGGGTTACGCAGCTGCAGGCGGTTGAGGCAGGAGTGCTCGAAATCCTCTGCCAGCAGGGGGAGGTGACGCCCGGAGTCGGGATAATCGTCCCAGTATTCTTCAATACATTCACGCACCAAGGCCCAGAAGGTGGCGTCGTCAAGCAGCCCAGCATCGGCCAGGATTCCGCCGAGGTGGCGGAGTACGCCGTCGAAAATATCGGTGTGGATGGATAGGGCGCGGGTTTCGTCGGTGAAGGAACCGAAGTCCGCCTGGATACGTGAAACCTCCTCCGGTAATTCGATGGAGGCGCGCACCACGGCGACCTCCTCGCCCAAATCCTTGAAGAAGGCACCCACCGGGGCGTTATCGTGCAGCTCCAGGATCGTGTTTTCAGCGTGCGGCATAAATGCGATGTCGTATTCGGCCAGCGCGCGCACATTGGGGCGCAGGTAGACACGCAACAATTGGCGGACCCACTGCTGTGCGCCCAGACCGCTGCGGCGAATCCATTCGGCGGCCAGGGAATTTCCATCCGCATCCACGTGGAGTACGGCGGCCAGGGTGACGGCAAGGGATCCCTCGCCCAACATCGGGATAGGGGACTCGCGCCACAGCCCAGCGATCATCTTGTGGTGCGGACCCTTTTCCGCCACGCCGGCTTCGGTGCTGCGGTGGTAAATGTCGCCGGTGAACCCAATCGACGCGATTTCCTTGAGCAGCCGAACGTTGCAGCGCAGGTAGTCTTCATCCTCGTCGAGGTACCGGCCCAACCACTCGTTGATTGCCGGGGTGACACGCATGTACTCCGGTGAGAGGCCACGGGTAAATCCCATGTTGCGCACCGCAATTGCAGTCTTCACGTATGGTGCTTCCGGTCGGGTCAGGTTGAAGAACGTGCGTAGCGACTGCTGCGGGTGCATCACGTCGGGGCCGGTGCCCAGGTAGACCAGGTCCTTGCGCAGGATGCTGGCCGCGAAAGCGGTGAGCACCTTGTTTTCCCACTGCCATGGGTGCAAGGGCAGCGGCACGTAATCCGCAGGGTCGAGGTCTAGGCGGCGGAGTGTGTCTTCCCACCCGGGAATGTGTTCGCTGATCAGGGCGTCCGCGTCCAACCCGGATACGGCCGCGAGGGTGGTCATCGAGCGTCGCGCAGCAACCCACACTAGTACTGTTGAAGACCCAACCTCTGGGACGTAGGCGCGCATTTGTTCTTCGCTCATGCCGGCGCGCCCTGAATTAGCCACGAATCCGGGGTGGCCCTCGAACATGGCCGATTCCAGGAAGTTGAGATAGTCGCCGGGACTTAAGAAGGTGGCGGCGTCGACAAGCTCAGTGACGGTGGGGCGCTCCATTGACTCCACCCGCGCGCGACCTGCGAGGGTGGACGCGATTTCTTCCACATACGTGTGCACGAATTCCGGTGGAATTCCTAGTTGCTGCGATCCGCGTGCGATAAGGTCCACTAAGTCCGGCAGCGAACCGTCAACGGCAGTGATCGAATCCGGGTCAATCCGGTAATGCTCCAACGGGTGGACTGTCGCGGTGAACTCGATGGTGAAACCGCCCAGCTCCGTGCGGAAACGGCCCTCACCAGCAGGGGAGACGCCGATGAGGCGTTCGTGGATGAACTCGCGCAATGCTTTGGCCAGCAGATCGCGGTGCGCCCGCTGCGCACCCGGGGCAATAAGGTGGCCGCCGTCATTGCCCTGCTTCTCGACGCCCGCCTGCGCCCCCAACACGCTCGCCACGAAACCAGACGCACTCACCGCCTCTAGGCGCGCGTGTTTGTCGCCTAAGTCAACGGATTCGCACCCGGGTAGAACCCGAAAGCCCCCAAGCGCATTCTTGGCATGAATCTTGGTGTTGCGCACGTCTGGTTCCACGATGACGCGCTGGGGGATAGATCCGCCGATAACTGCACCGGCCACCGAATCGCCGGCCACACGTGGAATCGCGAAAATCCACGCCAGGGTGGCCGCCATGAGCGCTGAGGTCAACCCCTTTTCCCGGGCACCGGTAGGAGGTGCGCAGAGCAGGTGCATTCCGATGTCGCCCGGTTGCAGATTGACGTGCGTGGCCAGCGGGGAATTCGCGGGATCGTAGACCTCGATAAGAGCAAGCGGGGTGCCTGCGCGTTCAATAATCCACCCGGCCTCATCCGGTGCGGTGGCCAGGCGGGCGATTTCACGTGCGACGTCGTCAGGCGTGGAATCCAGTTCACCCCAAAACTTCGCGTGCGGGTCCGTCACCCATCGGTGCAGAGTATCCCGGTCACTGGATACGAGCGGGCGGACGCGTAAATTACCGGCGGTACTGAAGAGGCGTGCCACTTTATTTCAGGCCTCCGAAGTGCTGGAACGCGAATGCCCGCTCAATTGGGTAGACCTCTCGGCCGGTGATCTGCTTCACGATAATCGAGTTGCGCCACGGTCCCATACCCAGGTCCGGGGCGTTGAGAGAGAATACGTGCTCCTCCGCGTTGAGAACGAACATGGAGTGAGCATCATCCACGCTGAAGTCTCCGGCTACGTCGTAGCGGCCCTGCGAATCCAAGTTGATGAGGTCGCGCGCATCCTCCAGGTAAGCAGGTATCTGCGGGGCGCGGTACCCGGTAGCCAGCACCAGGCCTTGGGTATCCAGGGTGCTTTCGGTGCCGGTCTCACCGTGGTGCAGGCGCACCGTGTGTGCTCCGTCGTGGAAGTCTTCGTAACTCACAGAAACGCCGGCCTTGAGCGTGGTGTGGGCTTCGACATCGTGGGAGATGCTGAGCCGGTAAAGGGCGTCATAAATATCGTTGATCAAATCTTCCGAGATGCCCTTGTACAGCCCGCGGTTCTCACGGTTGAGCTGGTCACGTTGGCTTTCCGGCAAGGAAGCGAAGTACTGCGCGTACTCCGGCGACGTCATTTCCAACGTCAACTTCGTGTACTCCATAGGGAAGAACCGAGGTGAACGGGTCACCCAGTTCAGCTGCTTTTCTTGCTCGACCGCAATCGGCAAAAGGTCCTGGAAAATCTCTGCGGCGGACTGCCCGGAGCCTACGATCGTCACCGAATCCAGCTCCAGCAGCTCGTCCCGGTGTTCCAAAAAGTCCTCCGAGTGCACAACATGTGGCTGGCTCACGGCCCCTGCTAGGTCTTCCGGAACGAACGGAGTGGTTCCTACCGCGCTGACCAGGTGGCGCGCAGCGACAGCGGTCTTATCGTGGAATTCGACGACCCACCTGGCGCCCGAGTCGTCGACAAGCGCCTGGGGAGCCGGTTTTACCGCGGTGACCTGAGTATTCCAGTGTGTGGTGGAGAGCTTGCCGTCTACCCACGCGCAGTAGTCGGAGTATTCGCGGCGCAGGGGGTAGAAGTCTTCGCGGATATAGAAGCGGTGCATCCGCCCTGACAACTTGAGGTAGTTCAGAAAACTGTAAGGGCTGGTGGGGTCAGCCAACGTGACCAAGTCGGCGAGAAAGGGCACCTGAATCGTGGCTTCGTCGAACATCATGCCGGGATGCCAGCAGAAGCCATCGCGTTGGTCATAAAAAGCTGCAGTGATCTCGCCGGAATCGACGAGTGGTTGAGTCAGTGCGGCCAGCCCCAAACCGAAGGGCCCCAGGCCGATTCCCACGACGTCATAAGTTACTAAGGCTTGCATAACTATAGCTTAAACCTTCGACCAGGTGTGGGCTGGTTAGGGGGCTGGCCAGGAGACGATAATTCTTCGTCTCATTTAACCGGTTATGGAGCAGGTGATTAGACTACGTCTCATGGCAGATACGCGGTGGCTTAACCCAGAGGAAACCCAAACCTGGTTAAACATGTGGGGTGTTACCCAATGGCTGACCACCCGCCTCGACGAACAGTTGAAAAAGGACTCCGGGGTTTCCTTAAGCGACTACTTCGTCCTCGCCCAAATCTCCCTAGCCCCGGACGCGCGCCTGACCATGAGCGACCTCGCCGCCGTCGCCGACATGAGCCCTTCGCGGCTTTCCCACACCGTCGCCCGACTAGAAAAGCGCGGTTGGGTATCCCGCGAACAATCAGAGACCGACCGCCGCACCAACATCGCCGTCCTACTTCCTGCAGGCCAGGAATTCCTGGACCAGGCCGCTCCCGGCCACGTGGAGTGCGCCCGCTCCTACATCTTTGACCCGCTCACCCCCGAAGAAGCTGGCGCCCTCGGTACCTCGCTGGGCAAGATTTTGGACGCCCTCGACCCCCCGACCCTGCCGCGGGCCTAGGCGCCTTCGAAAGCCGCCCGCAGTTCGGCAGCTGCACGCGCCGGGTCAGGCGCGGCCATGATTGCAGAAACCACACAAAATCCCGCCACGCCAGTGCCTGCCAGCTTTGCGACGTTACCCTGGTTCACCCCGCCTATCGCCACCGAAGCAATCCCACGTTCGTGGGCTGCATTGGCAACATCCTGCAGGCCCGCAACCCCGATACCGGCGGGGGCGTCCTTCTTCGTAGCCGTATCCCATACCGGTCCGATGCCGATGACGTCAGGGATGACGTCCGTGATGGTGGCAAGCTCTGCCATATTTCCTACCGATAGCCCAATCGGCACGTTCGGTCCCACGAGATTGCGTACCTGGTCTAAGGGCATATCTCCCTGGCCTACATGCACGCCCACGCCTAAGCGGGCGGCGACTTCTACGCGGTCGTTGATGATCAGCGGCACGTCCACACGCCGCAGGATTTCGCGAGCTTGGGCCTCGATGGCCTCGTCAGGGGCGGTCTTGTCCCGCAATTGCACTACCGTGACGCCACCAGCGACAGCCTGCTCCACGACGTCGACAACGCGCTCACGCCCACCCGCAAGATCGGGGTCGGTGATGAGGTAGCACGTGTAATCCACAGCCACGTTAGGCCTCCCGGATCGTCACAGTACTGACGATCTCTTCTGGTTTAAGCTCGTACAGCGCATCTAGCAGAGCCACCGCAAAAGAGCCCGGAGCCTGCGCCTTCTGGGCGGCAACTGTGCCGGCTGCTTTCAGGTGCGCATGCGCGCCCACCAGCGCTGGAAGTTCGCCCACGCCGGCGTGCGTTGCCGCCCCGAGGTACGCCGCACACATCGCGCCTAAGGAACACCCGGTGCCAATCACCTTGGTGAGTAGTTCGTGGCCACCATCGACCCACACTGCGCCCTCGGGGTGCACGATTGCATCCGACGGCCCCGAAATGGTCAGCGGCTGGCTGGTCTCTGCCACGTACTCCTTGGCACTAGCGAGCACGTCGGCCACCGCGTTCTGGGAATCAACGCCACGCCCTCCGGCTGTGGCCTGGGTAATCACGCCGATCTCCGAAGCATTACCGCGCACCGCGGTAGGGCCTTCGACCAGGATGTCAGAGACCACTGCGGTACGCAGCTTCAAGCCACCGACCGCGACCGGGTCGACGACGAACGGGGTACCGGTCGCAGCCGCGCGGGTCGCTGCCTCACGCATGCCCAAGAATTGCTCTGAACTCGGAGTACCGGGATTAATCAGGAGGCCGTCGGCGACCTCAGCGAAAGGACCTGCCTCGCCGGGCAGGTCGACCATCGCTGGCGAAGCCCCGATCGCCAGCAGAACGTTTGCTGTAAATTGCTGCACCACAGTGTTTGTGATGCACTGGACCAGCGGATTGTGGTCACGCACGGCCTGGGAGGCGGCCACGATGTCGTCGTGAAGCGAAGTGATATTCATACACTCACGCTAGCACGCACGCCCCCTAACGGACCTCGAATCCGCGGTCGCGGAAGACCTGGCGCACGGCCTCTACAGACTCCTTCGACGGCGGTTGCACGTCCTCCAACGTGTAGTTCAAACCCAACTCAGCCCACTTATCTGCGGCCATGTTATGGAAGGGGAGGACCTCTACGCGCTCAACCGTGCCCTTCCACCGGGACACGATGTCGGCGACCTTATCGACGTTGTCCGGATCATCCGTCAGCCCGGGTACTAGGACGAAGCGCACCCACACCGGCTTGCCCAGCTTGTGGAGGCGGTCGCCGAAATCGATCGTGGGTTGCAGCTCACGGCTGGTGACCTTGCGGTACGTGTCGGGGTCGCCGGATTTGACGTCGAGAAGCACCAAGTCGATGTTCTCCAGGTCGTCGTCCGTGAGCCGGGAGCCCAGATTGCCGGACGTATCGATCGTGGTGTGGATGCCGGCGTCGTGCACGTTCTTGAGCAGCCGGCGGGTAAACGCGATCTGGAACAGTGGTTCCCCGCCGGAGATCGTGAGCCCGCCTCCGGACGCTGCGAAGATACGCTTATACCGCTTGACTTTCTTGGTTACATCTTCGATGGTTTCCAGGGTGCCGGTTTTCATCTCCATGGTGTCTGGATTGTGGCAATACAGGCACCGCAACGGGCAGCCAGACAGGAATACTGTCATCCGGGTACCCGGGCCGTCGACAGCTGTGACCAATTCCCACGAGTGGACTAGGGCGACATCACCCGTGCGGCGAGCTTCCATGAGCTCGGGGCGGGTCATATCGTCTGCGTCGGACTCGTAGCCCAAACCTTGCGCAACGCCGCGCACCCTCTCGCCGGCTTCCGGGGAGAGGGTGACGACGCCGCTGACACCATCAGCAGCCATATAGTTAGCGGCCCTGGTGGAAGGTGCGGGAGATGACGTCGCGCTGCTGTTCCTTAGTCAGCTTCACGAAGTTCACAGCGTAACCGGACACGCGAACGGTCAGGTTCGGGTAGTTCTCTGGGTGCTCCATCGCATCGTTGAGGGTGTTCTCGTCGAGGACGTTGATGTTGGCGTGGTACAGGCCAGAGTCCTGGTTGCGGGAAGCGCGTGCGGTCTTCATGTCGTTCAGGCGCTCGTCGAAAGTTTTGGTGCTCATTGTGTATCTCCTTAAGGGGTTGGTGTGTTTAGTTCTCTTCTGGAATGTCCATGATGAAGCCTGCGTCGAGGACGCCGACCAGGTTGCTGACCTGTTCATTCTTGTCGCGGCCCAGACCAGACGGGGTGATCGTGTTGGTTAGCGAGATGCCGTCCAAAGCATCGTGGTAGTCCAACTTGCCCACCGACAGCATCGAAGCGACCATGCCGTGGTTATCCGCGCCGTTCTCCGGGTTAGCACCAGGTGCAAACGGGGTGCCGGCCTCGTGGCCAGATGGGAAGGCGCCGGTCGCCTTGCCGTAGACCACGTTTGAAGTAATCGTCAGCACGGACTGGGTGGGGATCGCGTCCCGGTAGAGCGGGATCTCCTTGATCTTGGCCATCACGGTGTGGACGATCGTGGCGGCGATGTCGTCCGCGCGGTCGTCGTCGTTGCCGTAGACGGGGAAGTCGCCTTCGGTGATGTAATTCACGACCAGGCCGGTCTCATCGCGGACGGGGGTGACCTTCGCGTACTTAATTGCGGAGAGGGAGTCCGCGACGATGGAAAGACCTGCGATGCCGCAGCCCATTGTGCGGATGATGTCAGAATCGTGCAGTGCCATCTCGATGGCCTCGTACGCGTATTTGTCGTGGCAGTAGTGGATGATGTTCAAGGCCTCCACATAGGTGCCAACGACCCAGTCCAACATTTCCTCGTACTTCTGCCATACTTCGTCGAAGTCCAGCGGGCCGTCGCCCTTAATCGGCTCGAACAAGCCTTCTTCAGTGACTTGCTTGCCGGTGACTTCGTCGCGTCCACCGTTGATGGCGTAGAGCAGGGACTTGGCAGCGTTGACGCGGGCGCCGAAGAATTGCATCTGCTTGCCCACCTTCATCGGGGAGACGCAGCATGCGATGGCGGCGTCGTCGCCCCACTGGTCACGAATCTGCTTGTCGGATTCGTACTGGACCGCTGACGTCTCAATGGAGATTGCAGCGCAGAAGTCCTTGTATCCCTGTGGCAGGTTCGGGTCCCAGAAGATCGTAATGTTCGGCTCCGGGGCAGGGCCCAGGTTGCGCAGGGTCTGCAGGAGGCGGAAGGACGTCTTGGTGACCTGGGTGCGGCCGTCTTCGGAGAAGCCGGCGTCGGACCAGGTTGCCCAGTACGGGTCGCCAGAGAAAATCTGGTCGTAGTCGATGGTGCGCAGGAAGCGGACGATGCGCAGTTTGATGACCAACGCGTCGATGATTTCCTGAGCGTCTTCCTCAGTGATGATGCCGGCTGCAAGGTCACGTTCGAAGTAGATGTCGAAGAATGCGGACAGGCGGCCAATCGACATCGCAGCACCGTCCTGGGACTTCACTGCGCCGAGGTAGGCAAAGTAGGTCCACTGGACAGCTTCCTGGGCGGTGCGTGCCGGTTCGGAGATGTCGAATCCGTAGAATTCGGCCATCGTCTTCAGTTTCTTGAGGGCTTTAATCTGTTCTGCGTGCTCCTCACGGTAGCGTGCCCAGTGCTCGGAGAACGGCTGGTCAGCCACCGCATCCTTGGCTGCCTGTTTCTCCGCGATGAGGGCGTCCACGCCGTAGAGAGCAACGCGGCGGTAGTCGCCGATGATGCGTCCGCGGCCGTAGGCGTCGGGGAGGCCGGTGATGATGTGGGAGGAGCGTGCCGCACGGATACGTGGGGTGTAGATGTCGAAGACGGCGTCGTTATGCGTCTTGCGGTAGCGGGTGAAGATCTCCTTGACCTGCTCCTCGGGCTCCTTGCCAGCTTCCTTGATGGCGGTTTGGACCATGCGCCAGCCACCGAAAGGCATCATCGCGCGCTTGAGTGGAGTATCGGTTTGCAGACCGACGATCACGTCATCATCGTCAGAGATGAAACCTGCGCCGAAAGCGTCAATATCGGCGGGGGTGTGGGTATCGACGTCATAAACGCGACGCTCACGTTCAACAGAGAGGTAGTTCTTCTCTAGGTGGTCCCACACGCGCAGTGTCTTGTCGGTGGGGCCGGAGAGAAATTCTGCATCGCCTTCGTAGGGGGTGTAGTTGCGCTGGATGAAGTCGCGGACGTCGATGGCTTCCTGCCAGTGGCCGGGCGCAAATCCTTCCCAGGCCTTTTCTTGACTGCGAGCAGAAGTAGGGGACACGGTGGTCATGAACGGGGTAAGTCCTTCCGTGAGCTATGTACAAAACCAAAAATAAATCTTGGCCCACAGCTACCCATTCCCACATTTCATTAACCACGTATTCGCTGGGCACCCCCACCAACGGGGAGCCTACGGTGGCCTTTAAAAGCAGCGGGCCTTTCATGGTGCTACTTTACCCGTCCAAAGAGTGTGTGTCGAACGGCGGTAAGACAACTGATGTCTAAAGAATCATGTGTCGGGGGCACACCCCTTCCAGTTATTCGCTGAGCGCCGGGAGGACGTCGTCACGCGACGGGTAGGATGCCTGTGCGCCCGCCTTGGTGGTGGCGAACGCGCCGACGCGAGCTGCGTGCGAAGCGGCCGCAATATCGCTATCACCTGCAACGACACGCGCGCAGAAGGCGCCCGCAAAACTGTCGCCAGCGCCGGTGGTATCCACAGCCTCCACCTTCGGGGTGGGGATGTCGGTGAGTTCGCCATCGCACGCCACTAGGGCGCCCTTGGATCCAAGGGTGAGGACCACTGAATGAAAACCGGAATTCAAGAGGGCGGTGGCGAGTTCGTGCGGGTCTTCGGAGTCGATGGGGGTACCCAACTGTTCGAGGATGAGCCCCGCCTCGTGTTCATTGGCCATGATCGGATCAGCCGCCAGCAGCGCCTCACGGTCTACCTCAATGACGGGCGCCAAGTTTGTAATCACGCGCACCCCGTGCTTGCGCGCCAAAGCCACAGCCGCTGCGAAACCATCGGCCGGAATCTCGCCTTGTAGCAGCACAATCTTTGCACCCGCGATGAGGTCTTCGTGGCCTTCCACGTATCGCTTATCGACGGTCGCGTTCGCCCCTGGAATCACGATGATGAAGTTTTCGCCGTCGTCGGACACCGTAATCACAGCAAGGCCCGTGGTCTCTTGCGTCTGAGCGATGTAATCCTGGTTCACGCCGGAGGAACGCACGTGCGTCAACGCCGGTGCGGCGTACGCGTCAGAACCCACGGCCCCGACTAGCGCGACAGACGCACCCTGGAGTGCCGCCGCAACAGCCTGGTTTGCGCCCTTTCCACCAGCGGTAATGGTCCCACCACTGCCCAGGAGTGTCTCACCCGGTTTGGGATGGCGGGCGACGCGTGCGGTCAAGTCTGCGTTGATGGAACCGACGACGACGATGTCGGCGAGAGTGTGTGCCACGGGACGATTCTCCTTGTGTGGGGGCTGAATTTAATACTGAACTTGATATCCAGGGTAACTATATCGCCGAGCATAGTGCGCGCGCCCGTGCTAGAACTTGAGCCTGTGAGACTGTTTGCCGCACTACCGATACCCGATGAGGTCCGCGAGCACGCTGTCACTGCGCTGCGGCCTATCCACCACAGCCATGACCGGGCTCTCCGGTGGACGGATCCCGATAACTGGCACATCACTTTGAGTTTCTACGGTGAACAGCCGGATGACTGCATCGACGACGTGTGCCACCACCTGCTCTATGCCGCCACGATGGGGCCGCTAGATATTTCTCTGAAAGGTGCGGGCTGTTTTTCGGGACGCACCCTGTGGCTGGGGGTCGGTGGCCGGTCGAAGGATGTGGGGGAGATGATGGCGCGCGCCGCGTTGCCGTATTCGGATGGCACGAGTTCGCATCCGGACAGCAAGCGCCGTCCGCATATGACTGTTGCGCGGGCCAGAGACCCGCGCAACTATGAATCGGAGTTAGTGCTTCGCGACGCCGCCCACGCCCTATCCGTCTACGAAGGGCCCACGTTCACCGCCAATTACATCGCGATTATGGCCTCCTACCTGGGGCAGGGGCGTGGCGGTGGCCCACGGTATGAAGAGGTGGGCCAGGTACTGCTCTGCTAGTGCTGCTCCACCTGGGAGCTAGCTTTGACCTTGTGTACGGCCATGACGATGGCGGTGATGATTAAGCCCACGATAAGGCCAACGATTGCGGACCCCACGGTGTCGAGCAGCCAGGTCATGAACCCGTTGTCGCCCCCTAGCTCTGCGAAAGAGTGCAGAACATCTGCCGGCCAATGCCAGCCCAGGTCCGATGCCCCCGAGATGAGGATGTGCCCGCCGACCCACAGCATCGCCGCGGTGCCGATGACGGACAGCGTGGTCAGTACGTAGGGCATGCCTTTGACCATGAATCGGCCGAATGCTGCGGCTCCGCCTTCGTTGTTGTTCTTCTTGATCAGGGAAAGGCCCATGTCGTCGATCTTGATCAGGAGGCCTACTACGCCGTACACGCCTACCGTGACGATGACGCCCACCGCAATCAGTGTGAGCAGGCGGGTCCAGAAGGGCTGGTCGGATACCGCGTTGAAGGAGATGACCATGATCTCTGCGGACAGGATGAGGTCCGTGGTGATGGCGTTTTTCACCATCTTGTCCTCGTTATACGGCTCTGCTTGCTCCCCCTCGGCCGCTGGGCCTTCTTCGTCGCGGTGTTCGCCGTGCCCCTTGCCGGAGACGTATTCCCAAATCTTTTCGGCGCCTTCGAAAGCTAGGTAGGCGCCGCCGACCATAAGGATGGGGGACATCACCCACGGGGCAAGCCACGCGAGCAGGAGAATAATCGGCAGGACGATCAGCAGCTTGTTGCGCAGCGAGCCCTTGGTGATGCGCCAGATGACGGGGAGTTCGCGGGCGGGGGAGGCTCCCTGGACAAGGGACGGGGTCACGGCTGCGTCGTCGATGATGAGTGCCGTTGACCTGGTGGCTGTTTGGCCTGTCAACGCGGCGACGTCGTCAAGCGTGACGGCCGCCTTTCGTGCGAGTACGGCAACGTCGTCGAGTAGCGCAGCAAGTCCACCTGCCATAAGGTCCTCTTTCTATATGTGCCGCACTGAGCCCAAAAGTTGTTGGGTGTACGGCTGCTGTGGGGAGTCCCACACGTCGGTGACGCGCCCGCGCTCGACGATGGAACCGTTCTGTAGAACAACCACGTTATCGCACGTTTGGCGAATTGTCGCAAGATCATGGGACACGAAGACCAAGGCCACGCCTGTGTCGGCGGTGACCTCGTTGAGGAGGTCCACGATCTGGGCACGCCTCACGACGTCCAATGCACTGACCGCCTCATCGGCGACGAGCACGTGCGGTTTCCCGGCCAGTGCCCGGGCGATAGAGATCCGTTGCCGCTGGCCACCGGAGAATTCGTGCGGGAATCGGGAAGCATCCTCGGCGGTCAGGCCTACCGATTCGAGGAGCCGTATCACCTCATTTCGGTCAGGTGCGGCCATGGCTTCGGCAATGGAGTCCCCAATGCGCATCCTGGGGTTGAGCGCTGTCGCCGGGTCCTGGAACACCATCTGGCACCGCAGCCCAGGTTTCCGCGTCATCGCCCCCGACGTTGGTTGCGCAAGCCCGGTGATCAAAGAGAGCAGGGTCGATTTTCCCGACCCGGATTCGCCGACGATCCCCAGTTTCTCGCCTTTTCGTAGGGTGAGGTTGACGCCTCGCAGGGCATGCACTGGTCCGAAAGTTTGGGTGAGGTCGGTACCTTTCCACAGGATGTCCGCGTTCGTTGGGGTGTGCGGCGCATCGGGCGCCGGGGCGGCCGCGGCAATGAGTTCGCGGGTTGTCTGATGCTGCGGCTTCGTGATGATGTCGCGCGTGGGTCCCTCTTCGACGACCCTGCCCCGGTCCATGACATAGGTGCGCTCGCACATGTCTTTAATCAGGGAGAGGTCATGGGTGATCATGAGCAACGCACTACCATGCTCCTGGACCACGCGCGCGAGAAGTTTCAGGATGGAATCCTGCACCGTTGCGTCGAGCGCGGTCGTGGGCTCGTCGGCGATAATCACGTCCGGGTTGTGCGCGATGGCCATCGCTATGAGCACGCGCTGCCGCTGTCCACCCGAGAGCTGATGCGGGAAAGAATTTTCCACGTGCTCAGGCAGCCCAACAGATTTCAGTAGTGCGCAGACTCTTTCTTTCTGCTTGACGACGAGCCGCAGCTGCTTACCCACCTTCATCAGAGGATCAAGCGCAGTCATCGGTTCCTGGAAAACCAGGGACACCGCTTTCCCACGAACTGTGCGCCACTGTTTTTCTGTGGCGTTGCTGAAATCGCGCCCGGAGATCCGCAGCGCACCCTCTGTGGGGCGGCGCGCTGCGACACCTAACCCCACCGCCGAGAGCGCTAGCACCGACTTTCCTGAACCGGAGGCCCCGATCAGTGCGACCGTTTCACCCGGGTTCACATGTACAGAGACACCGTCGAGGATGCCTGCCACGTGGAAGTCCTCGAATTCTAGGATGGGTGTCATGGCCGGGTCTTCCTTTCCGTGGGGTGGAGGGCGGTCCGGAGGCCGTCGCCAAGCAAAGTGCAACCGAGCACCGCCCAAGCAATGGCTAGGCCGGGCCACACCGCAAGCTGTGGATTCGAACCAAGCGAGGCTTGCGCCGATTGCAGCATGCGGCCCCAGCTGGCGTACGGGGGAGGAGTCCCTACACCCAAGAAACTCAGGCCAGCTTCGGCGAGGATAGCCATGGACAACCCCACTGTTACCTGCACAATCAATACCGGTGCGATGTTCGGGACGACGTGTTTGCGAGCAATCCACCCCGAGCTCTTGCCGGACAGGCGCGCCGCCGCAACGTAATTAGTGCCCAACACCTGCAGCGATCCAGCGCGCGCAACACGTATGAATCCGGGAATGCCTGCTATACCGATCGCGATAATCGACGTCCACGTCGACGCACCCCACACTGCAGAAAACATAATCGCCAGCAAAAGTGCAGGGAAAGCCAGAAGTAGGTCCGCCCCGCGCATAATCGTTGCGCCAGGCGCTCCGCCACGCTGCGCAGCCACGATACCTAAGGGCACGCCGACAAAAGCAGAGAGTGCCACCGCAGCTAAGGCCACCAGAACCGTAATCTGCGCACCCACCATAATCCGGGACGCGGTATCACGCCCAAAACGGTCAGTACCCAACCAATGCTCCGGGCTAGGCCCCGCAAGACGCTCCGCCGGGGCTGCGAAGAGAGGATCGGCGGGAGTCCACACCAAGGAAATCGCCGCAACCGCAACCACGACCAGGACCATGCCCAGGCCAATTTTTCCAGCGAGAGGAAGACGGCGAATCATGCGGTGATCTCCTTACGTGCTGGGACCCGAAGACGGGGATCGATGGCTAAGACGAGAAGTTCTACGACGAATGCGACGAGCAAAGAGAAGAGGACCAAAAGGTAGACGACAGCTTGCACCGTGACGAGGTCGCGGGAGGCGACGGCGTCGAGAAGCAAAGAACCAAGACCTGGAATCACAAAAACGCGCTCGATGACAACCGCGCCCACCACGAGCGTGGTCAGCTGAATACCCATCACCGTGGTTAAGGACACCGCGACCGAACGCAGCCCGTGACGCAGCGCGGCACCCCAATACGACGCACCGAACGCGATGGCCGTGCGGATGAAATCTGACGCCATGACCTCGAGCATCGCGGAGCGCACGTAGCGAATCAGCACGGCCGCCTGCACCAAAGTGAGCGCAATGACCGGCAGGATGAGGCGCTGCACGAATGCGGAGAAATCCACACCCGGAGGAACCCAACCTCCCGACGGCAACCACCCCAAGCGCACGCTCACCACAGCCACGAGCAGCACACCGACCAAGAAACTGGGGACAGCGATACCCACCTGGCTAGCCACCGACACCGCCGATCCCCACGCGCCCGCGCGCGCACCGAACGTGCCCACAACGAGTGCGATTATTACGGCCAGCAGCATCGACACCGCCACCAAAATCAACGAAACCTGCGCCCGATCCCACACCTGGGCAGTGATGTTCGTGCCACTTGCTAGCGAGACGCCGAAATCCCCGCGCAGCACGCCACCCATCCAATCCAGGTATTGCCGCCACAATGGGGCATCGAGTCCCATCTCCCGAGTGAGGGCTGCGACCTCTTCTTCTGTCGCCGTCACGCCGAGCGCCACGCGCGCCGGGTTACCGGGAATTGCGCGGAGGACGGTAAAGACGATAAGCGACGCAACCACTGCAAGCGCGAGGGTGCGGAGCACGAGTTTTCCCACTTGAGTAGGCACTCGGGTAGATACTGGCTTATCCACGGCTAGCCCCCTGTTCCACGGCGATGCGAGGCAGTGGGATGGAATCGGTGACAACATTGGCCTCGATTTCGGTTACACCCGGTGTGTGAAGCACCACGTTTGGTACGTTCACGATGGTCAGGGCTCCGGCTTCTTCCATGATGAGGCTCACCGCTCGGCGCATGAGCTGTTCCGACTGGTCCTCCGGCGCGGAATCAGCCGCTGCGAATGCTTCGCGCACCGCTGGGGAGTCGAATCCCAGGTAGTAGGTGGGGTCGCCAAAAAGCCGGGTAATATCGCGAGGTTCCACGTGCGCAATCAACGACATTTGATAATCGTGAGCACCCATAACCTGGCTTAACCACACCGAAGGGAACTCGGCGGACTCTATCGTTGGTTGGAACCCGACCTCACGTAGCTGGGAGAAAAGGATCTCTGCGGTGTCCTGCGCGTAGTTCAGGATGGGGATCGTTAACGTGACGGCTAGGCGCGGGTCAGAACCATCGGTGGCGTACCCGGCCTCTTCGAGGATGCGGCGTGCCTGCTCTGGGTTTGGGGCGATACCCGCTCGTGGATCGAACCACGGGTCAGCTGGTGCTACGGGCGTACCCCCGGTATCAGTGCCGTGGCCTTCGAAAACCGCCTGGTTAATGCCTTGTCGGTCCACGGCGAGGAAAACGGCGCGGCGCACAGCAACATCGTTAAAGGGTGCGCGCTGGTTATTCATACTCAACAGCAGTTCGCCATTCGAGGTTCCAACTTCCACGCCGACGTCCCCGCGGGCTGTGGCGGCGTCGATAAGCTCGGGTGCACTCATCGCCCACACCACGTCCACGTCCCCAGTGCGCAGAGCATTCGTTGCAGCGGTCTGGTCGTGAAAGTAGCGCAGCTCAGCGCGGGAATGCCGCGGCGCAGGACCCCAATAGTCGGGATTTTCCGTAAAACTCAGTGAGGTACCTACTGCCCAGCGGTCGACCAGGTATGGTCCGGTTCCTACCGGTTGTTCAGCAAGCTTATCGACGCCATCCGGTGTCATCATCGCCCCTACAAGGGTGCCCATGTTCCACAACCACGACTGTGAAGGCTCGTCTAACGTGACTTCAAGCGTATGTTCATCGATCACGCGCGTCGCTTGTACCGGGTCCATCGCTTTTTTCTGCCCGTTGGACCATGCTGGAGACTTCACCCGATGAATCGAAAACTCTGCGGTGCTGGCGTTAAACGGCGAACCGTTGCTAAACCGCACGCCCTCGCGCAGATGGAAGGTGTAGGTACGGCGGTCGGGGCTTATGTCCCACGTTTTTGCCAGGCCGGGGGTGACGTTGCCGGAGGCGTCGATACGCACGAGCGTTTCGTACACGTTTCCCATGAGTGCTTGCGGGATGGCGGCGCCGCCGGTGGTGGTGAAGTCTAGCGACGCCGGGGGTGCGCCGGTGGCTACCCGTAGAGTCCCGGTGCCTTCGGAGGCTGCTGCGTGCACGCCGGTAGTTGCGGTGTGCCCGGCATTGCACCCGCTTAACGCGACGGCCGCCCCTAAAACGGGAGCGGCCAAGACGGTTGCTTTAGCCCAGGTTTCCATCGATTTCAGTGAACTTTCGGTCCCAGGAAGAGCGGATGGGGTTGGCGTCAGCTAGCACGATGTCGAAGCGGTCGTTAGCAATTTCTACGATTTCGCTGAGCACGACGCGGCGTTCCTGCGCATCTGAGTTTGCGAGGCGGCGCACGCCTTCGTTGATGACGTGCTCGATCGTATCGGTGGTGTCTAGGTAAGCAACATAGGGGAAGCCGAAGCGGGCGCGGTATTCGGTGGAGATGTTCTGGATTGCTTCCATCTCCACGTCGTCGAGGTCGTCGAGGCCGATGGATCCGCGTTCGGCGGAAAGGTCCGCGTAGGATTCGTCATCGGCGAAAAGTAGGGAGGCCATATCCGGGTAGTCGTGGATGAGCGTTTCCTTGTCCTCATCGCTGCCGGTGAGAACCGCGACTTGGATTGCTTCGCGCAGATCAGATACAGACTCGAAGGGGCGAGATTCCCACGCGGTCTCGAGTGGCCAGGTCACGTTGTTGAACAGGGGACGCAAGGTGGCCACGAAATCGTCGCGGTTCATCGCGTTGATTGCGTCTAAACTGACGCCTTCGCCATCTTTACGCGCGACGTCCGCACCATCTTGGCGGCCGATGTGGAAGAACACGATGTTCAGCACGATTGCGGTGATCGCACCGACTGACATGCCGGAAGAGAAGAAAGTGCGTGCCCACTCTGGCAGGGCCTGTGCGATCTCTGGCTTGAAGGTAACGAGCATGGCCATGCCCAGGGCAGTGGTCACGATGACAGCGTTGCGGTTATCCGAGAGATCCGACTTAGCGATGGTCTGCAGGCCAACCCACGCCACGTTGGCAAAAAGCATGAGCGAAGCCGCCCCCAGCACTGGCGACGGGATGGACGCAACTATGGCGCCGGCCTTCGGCAGCAGACCGAGGACAATCATGAAACCGGCAGCCGCAGCGGCGACCCAGCGGGACTTTACGCCGGTGATACGGACCAGCCCCACGTTCTGTGCGAAACAAGTGTACGGGAAGGAATTCATGACGCCACCGATGACTGTGGAAATACCATCTGCGCGGATTGCACGCACGATGTCGTCGCGGCGAATACGCTTTTTCACAATCTCACCAGTAGCGAAAACGTCACCAGTGGTCTCCACCATGGTGATCAGCATGACGATGATGAGCGACAGAATTGCACCAATGTTGAACTCCGGCAGACCGAAGTAGAACGGGGTAGTGATGCCGAAGGCGTCAGCTTCGCCAACGGCGTCGAAGGTGGCGTCGCCAAGCAGAAGCGCAACAGCGGTGCCTAGGACCAGGCCGATGAGGGTAGCCAGGGTACCGAGGAAGCCCTTGAAGAAGCGTTGCACCAGCACGATGACGGCGATGACGCCGAAGCCGTAAGCGAGGTCCCGGCTACTGGGGATACCTTCGGCGTAGTTCACAAAGTCATTCGCGGAAACAGCGAGGAGGGAAGTACCCATGACCAGCAGCACTGAACCGGTGACCACGCTGGGGAAGAATTTGAGGAAGCGGGCGAAAACTGGCGTGATGAAGAAAGTAAACAGACCAGCAACAATGACTGCACCGTAGATTGTGGGAAGTGATTCCACTCCGCCTTGGCCGTCTGTGACACCGAGCCCGATAGCAATAATCGGTGCTACCGCAGTAGTGGTGACGCCTTGGACAATCGGTAAGCGCGCACCGACCCACTTACCAATACCGACAGACTGGATCAGGGTGGCGATGCCACAGGTCAAAAGGTCCGCGTTGATGAGGTGGATGGTGGTTTCCGTGTCCAGGTTCAGCGAACCCGCGATAAGCAGTGGCACGATCACAGCGCCCGCGTAGAACGCTAGGACGTGCTGCAAGCCTAGGGCGGTGAGCTTCCCCGGGGAAGGGACGCGGTCGACAGGGTGGACTGCCTTCGGCTGTTCAGCGATTCCGGTCGATGGATGGGGGCCTGATGAAGCTGGTGTGAAAGACACTGTCTCTTACTGGTTCTTTCTCAAGAAGAGTGTTCGCTGCCCAAGGCAACAAACAACAGACGTGGATTCAAATATTATTTTTAGCCCGCGTCACAGTGCTTCCCCACCGTCTGGGTGTGGAAACCTAGCCATGGTGAACGATGTTCATCCTCTGTGTGGCGCGTGTATGACATAGGGTAGTGCTCCGCGACACAAAGTGAAAAGTGGTCGGGCGTAGGGTGTGCTCCGGTTGCGGGGAAGTGGGCAAATGCCACCTTAGATTCCTTCGGGGTGTGAATAAAACTATGAAAAGAATGCTTCTCGACGTCTCCATGAGGTTCGAAAAGGTGAGTGTTTTAATTACGCGTGTGCGGGGAATTATATGGCAGTATTGACACATATGTGCGAACCCTGTACAGTGTTTTTATAGCGATCAAACTTGTGAATTTTGCTTCGGCCCCGGGGTGGGCCAGAAAAGGGGGGCACGGCAGTGCACACCACTGAACTTCCGCGACACATTCGTAGGCGCCCAGATGTCAATCCTCCGGCGTACTTTTGTCGAAGCGATCAAACTAATCCGCAGGCCGTGATGCTTGAAACCGCTCGGCGGTTGGAATTCATGGCTTTGGAACACTTCATGCCCAAGGGGCATGAGCCCAAGCGCGACGTGCTCAAGAACAGCCGGAGGATCACTAATTTCAGTAGGGGCCACACGGAGTCAGTAGTAATTAAGGGGATGGTGATTCTTCACAAGCTGCCCAAGACACTGGCTTTGCAGCGGGAACTATGGCTACTTGACGCGCAGCACATCAAGATGATTGGAACAATCCTGGAAGCCGCACCATCACAATCACTTGCGGCCATCGACGAACTCCTCGAGCATCTTCTGACCCCGACTATGCCAGCTCAAAGTTTCCCGGATCACACAGCGTTCCGTAAGCGGATCAACCAAATTCTGATTACCGTCAATCCAAAATTAAAGGCCGACCCGGATCCCGCCCTGCAGCCACCTTTCGACCTCGATTTACCCGACCAAGATGAAGAAGGTTTGGCCGAACTACACGCTGAGTTTTCTAAGCCCGACGGGCTGATATTAGATGAAGCGCTACGTTCCATCGCACATGAGCATCACTGCAGTAGGGAAGATGCTTTCTACAAGCTGATCTTTGAAAACATTGAGGTCAAACTCACGCTCAATATTTATCAAGCACAAGATATTCCCGATGCTCCTGCCTGGATATCCGGGGTCGGGTGGATCACTGGCGAACTACGTGACCGACTCCTCGCCAACGTGACCAAAACTCGTGACCTCGCCGACTACAAAGATGCCGTATCGAACTCATACCGGCCTAGTGAAGGCGTGAAAGCATACCTTGAAGGCCGCGACGGTTCCTGCGGTGTTCCGGGCTGCACTGTTCCGGCACACCGCTGCCAGAAAGACCACCGCGTTGAATACGCGGAGGGTGGAGAAACCAGCACACGTAACCTCGTCGACGTCTGTTCCTTCGACCACAATCACAAAACAAACGGCGGCTTGCATTACGTTCTCGACCCAGAAACCGGTACCACAATTTGGCTGCACACCGACGGCACCTTCGAAATTGGGCTTGCAACCGGCCCACTATCACCACAAGGAAAGTGGGAAGCGAAAACCATTGCGCAGTACATGAAAGAAAGTTCGCAACGAGCCTATAAACGGCGCCTGAACACCGAAGCAAATCCCACCCACACTACTGGTACCCCCACAAATACCGTCTAGTACAAACCTGGGGCACAATAGGACCACTATGGCAACAACGGCGACCACATCACTATCCGGGCCCATTGAATTGCGCACCACCTGGGCCACAGTCTGGCGGCGCAAAACCTCCATACTTGCCATCATCTTCACCTTGGCGATGTTGGCACTATGCGCCATATTCACCAGCAGCGCGGCAGCAACCAGCGGGCGTATTTCCGCCCTCTACTGGGCCGCCACCGCCTTGCCACTACTTGGAATAATCATGGCGTGGTCGGCATGGTGGTCCTGGGCCAGTCACGTCCGCAAACCGGCGCTCTTCGTCGACGCTCTCATCCGGATCCCACGCACCGGAGTGCGCTACGCCCTCCCCGAACTAGGATGCGCCCAAATATTCAACCAAGGAGGAACAAGCTACATCGCCCTACTTCCTAAACACGAAAAGGGAAGGGTCCCCGCCGATCTGCACAGCGTGGACCCTTACATAGTCGAATTCCCAGTGGGAGCGCGACCCCAACCCTTTGAACTCGGTCAAGAACTGGCCCGCCGAGTTCCAGGATTAGACGTCGATAAGCTGGGGAATATCTAACTCCGGCGTTCCAACTCCCACGCATCCGACAGGATCTCCATCGTGGTGGACATCTTCTCACCCGTCGGAGCCTGCAGAGCCACCATCAACTCGTCCGCGTGGATACGCTCAGCAAAGTTCTCCAGGTAAGCACGCACCGTCGGACCATCACCCACGGCCGTGTAACGGCGCATGTCCAAAATCTGCTGGCCAGCGAGAGAATCCATCACCTGATCCAACTGCTCCTCCGTTAACTGCCCACGGCCACGACCCGCCATCTGGCGCACCCACATGCGACGCATGTCGTGATGCTGCTGCTCAGCTTCCTCCTGTGTCTCCGCCGCAGTCACATTCAACGCCGCAATCAGATACGGCTCCGGGAACTGCTCCGAAGGCTGGTAATTTTCGCGGTACCACGTGGTCGCAGCCTCCAAATGAGACGGGGCAAAGTGAGAAGCAAACGCATAGGGCAAACCCAACTGTGCTGCCAACCGGGCGCCAAACATGGAGGAACCCAAAATAATCAGAGGCACATTCGTGCCATAACCCGGCACCGCACGAATGCCTGGGATTACAGAATTATCACTTAAATATCCCTGCAACTCGACGACATCATTCGGGAAATTCTCCGCAGCATGTGGATCGCGGCGCAGCGCACGGCCCAACGTGTGCTGATCCGTGCCCGGGGCACGGCCCAAACCTAAATCGATGCGGTTTGGGTACATCTCTTCCAACATGCCAAACTGCTCCGCCACAACGTATGGCGAATGATTCGGCAACATCACACCACCTGCACCCAAACGGATCGAGGACGTCTGGGCACCTACGTGCGCAATCAACACGGCTGGGGAGGAAGAACTAATGGACTTCATATTGTGGTGCTCGGCGTACCACATGCGGTGGTAGCCCAACGCCTCCGCTTCTTGCGCAAGCGCCACTGACCGCGCGATCGACTGCGCGGGGCGCTCGTTTTCGTAGACGGTACAGAAATCGATCAACGATAGTTTTTGGCTAGGGGTTGACATGAACATCACCAAACCTTCAATACATGCTCATTGGTTTTAGGGTCTAACAGGTATAACCAATCCGCCCGCAATCTGTTCCAGCAGCCACATCTGCGGTGGCCACGGGTGCATAAAAAGAGCCCGTTACCAAAATCGGTAACGGGCGAAGCGTCAGGCTTAGCCTTTAAGCCTTCGCTGCGTTTGCATCGCGTGCAGCTTTTTCAGCGTCTTCGGCCGCCAGCTCGTCGAGAAGCGGGGAAGGAGTGTGAGGATGCGGCTTAATGAGGTCAATGACGAAACCGACCACAACGCCGATGACAGTCGGCAGTACCCAGCCGAGCGAAAGATCGGCCATCGGTGCCCACTCGGTCAGAGGGCCGAGCGCGTGTACACCAAGGCTCGTGATGGTCTCAATGGCGGACCAGATGACAGCAACCCAAATACCGATGCGGTACGTCCAGTAGAACGCAGGCTTTCCGCGGAACAGTGGCTCGATCAAGGTGATCAGGACCAAGGCGATAGCTGGTGGGTAGATGAAGCCAATGACAGGTGCGGCAATCGAAAGCACAGTCTCCAGGCCCATGGTTGCCATGGCTGCCGACGCAACCGCAAACACAATCGCCCAGACGCGGTAAGAAATACCTGGCATGAGGAAGTTGAAGAATTCTGATGTCGCAGCAATCAGACCAACAGCGGTGGTCATGCAGGCCAAAAGAACGATAAGCCCGAAGATGATCTGGCCAGGAGTACCCATGGTCAGGTGGGCGGCACCCGCCAGCAGACCGGCACCGTCAGAGTACTTCTCTGGGTGTGGAATTGTGTGGCCGATGAAGCCCAGGCCCAAGTAAATAACCGCCAGGATGACACCGGCGATAACACCGGCCTGGATTGTCCCGGTGACCAGCTGCTTACCCTTGGACACGCCCTTGTAACGCAGCGCGTTAATAACGACGATGCCGAACGCTAGGGAAGCGATCGAGTCCATGGTCAGGTAGCCCTCAAGTAGGCCGCCAGCGAAGGGCGCGGACGCATACTTCTCCGCCGCTGGGGTGTTGTTCGCGCCATCAAAGTTCATGAACGCAAAGAACACCAGGAGGGCCAGAAGAATCAGCAGGAGAGGAGTCAACCATTGACCCAGCCGGTTAACGATTTCGGACGGGTTGTACGCAAGCAGCAAAGCGATACCGAAGAACAAGACGTTGAATACGCCACTGGCCGCGACAGAGTCCCAGCCGGTCAACGGGGAGATGGCCGTCGAGAAGCTCACTGCACCAGTACGGGGCAGTGCGTAGAAAGCACCGATAGACAGGTACGCCAAAATCGGGAAAATTAGGCCGAAGACGTAGCCACCACGTGCGGCAAGGTCACGCACGTTAGAGCCCGAAATTGCAATCGCAATAATGGCGACGACCGGAAGTACCACTGCGGTACCCAGGAACCCGAGGATCGCGGGGGTGAAGTTTTCTCCAGCCTCTACGGCAAGATACGGCGGGAAAATAAGGTTGCCGGCGCCGAAGTACATGGAGAAAAGCATGAAGGCGGTGACAACCAGCAGTTTTGCTGACATGCCACCGCCGCGGCGGGATGCCGGGGCAGTGTTATCCGTCGCGCTCATTATGAAGCCTGCGCTTTCTATCTGTCCCACTCCGTGAGGTGCATTTTCTCAACATATGGAGCGGGAGTACACGTGTCGAGGTGATCCATAGAATTTATGAATACCTGACAGGATAGAACGAACGTGGTGCGCAACACAACAAGTTACGGTAAAAGCGCAGGTAAAAACACCTGTAAAGGGCTAGGAAACAGCTTTATAGGCCTTTTCCATACGCTCCACAACCTCTTCTAAAATCTCACGAGACGTAGCAAAATTGAGACGCGCATGTCCCGCGCCGCCCGGCCCGAAGAAAGAGCCGTCGTTAAGCGCAGCTTTGCCATGCTTGAGCAACAGCCCAGCCGGGTCGGCGGCCAAAGGGGTATCCGTGAAATCAAGCCACAGCAGATAGGTGGCGGCTGGCTTCGTCACCTTGATGCCCGGCAGGCGCTGTGGAAGTTCTTCGATGAGGTAATCGCGGTTAGCGCGCAGGTAATCGACTTCCTCGTCCAGGAAAGGCACGCCTTCGCGATAGCACGCTGTGGCACCCACGATCCCTAGGGTGGACGTACCGTCCTTGGCCACGCCGGTCAGGGTTTTCCACGTGTTCCAGTCTTGCTCGTTGGAGAAAATCATCTGCGCGCACTTCAGGCCAGCGATGTTCCACGCCTTCGACGTCGCAGTGACGGTTACGCAGACCCGCGCCGCTTTTTCGGAGAGGCCGGCGGCGACAACGTGTTTCCCGTCGTAGACCAGGGGAGCGTGGATCTCATCCATGAGCAAGCGGGCATCATAGCGGTCCGCCAGGTCCACGAGCTGGTTCAAGAAATCTGCCTCGTAGACATAGCCCATCGGATTGTTCGGCGCGGAGATAAGGATCGAGCCGGCGCCGTCGGCGAAGGCTTGCTCAATCTCAGCTAAGTCCAAGCCACCTTCGGCGCCCACGTACACGGCTTCGCGGCCTGCTGTCTTGGGGATTTCAAGAAACGGTGGGTAGGAAGGCACTGGCACGATCACAGCGGAACCTTCGCGCGTGAGGTACTGTGCGGCCAGCAGCATGCCGCGCACCACGTCAGGGACGTATGTAATCCAGTCCGGATTGGGGCGCCAGCCGTACCGTTCTTCATAAAAGTCCGCCACCGCATCGGGCAGGTCAGAGGTGGCGGGGGTGTATCCGAAGGACTCCTTTTCTACAGCGTCGCGGATCGCGTCCTTGACGGGTTCGCAGGTGGCGAAATCACTCTCGGCGATCCAAGCGGGGAGGACGTCGTCAGGGTGGACAGTCCACTTGCGGGTGTTGCGGGCACGTAATTCTTCGCGAGTTGGAAAATGCATACGTCCACACTACCGCCGGGAAGTAGACAATGCCGTCTACTTTCTTGCTTATCGACGCCCACGTGCCCCGCACAGGAGCCCGGAGCTTAGTCTTCTTCGCCCTCGTCATCGGTGCGTCCGTCGTGGAAACCGAAGGCCTTCAACCGTGCCTTATCCGCCGCGGAATCGGACGCCGTCAACGCCAACAATTGTGAATAAATACCGCCAGAGGCAGCGAGCTCCGCTGGGGAACCAACCTCATCCACCCGGCCAGAATCCAGGGTGACGATCCGATCCACGCCGGCGATCGTCGATAAGCGATGCGCGATGATCAGTGTGGTGCGTCCGCGCATGAGCTCATCGAGGCCCACCTGGACCGCGCGCTCGGACTTGTTATCCAGGGCGGAAGTTGCCTCGTCGAGGACTAGGATCGGTGCGTCCTTGAGCATGGCGCGTGCCACGGAGATGCGCTGCTTCTGTCCGCCGGATAGGCGCAGGCCACGCTCGCCAATGATCGTGTCGTAGCCGTCGGGGAAGGCCATGATGAAATCGTGCGCGTTTGCTCGGCGCGCTACGGCATAAATCTCTTCGTCAGTGGCCGCGGGCTTGCCGTAGGCAATATTTTCGCGGATGGTTCCGGAGAACAGGTTGGGTTCTTGGAACACTACGCCGACGGAGGCGCGCAGACGTTCGTTCGGGACGTCAGCGGTGTCATGACCGCACACCTCGAGTGCGCCCGCGGTCGGTTGATAGAGGCCCAACAGGAGATTCACGATCGTGGATTTGCCGCCTCCAGATTCGCCGACGAGCGCTACTTTCTCGCCTTGGCTGGCATGGAAGCTCACGTCGTGAAGGACAGGCTTGCCAGGTTCATATTCGAAGCTCACGTGATCCAGCACCAGGGTCGGGGTATCGGGTCGTGGGCTCAGCGGTTCGGCGGTATCGACGTCTAGCTGAGGCAGATCGGAGGCTCGGGTAGCGGCGACGAGTTGCCTATTCGCAGTGGGTTCCGGGGTTTCCGCCATGACTTCGAAGTAGTCGCGGGAACCTGTGATGGCGCGCTGGGCAGAGTCCACAATCCAGCTCATCATGTGGACCGGCTGGCGAGCCATGTTGACCAACTGCAGGAGCATGACCATGTCGCCAATCGAGAATTCTCCGTGGAGGGTCTTCCAGAAGAGGAGACCGTAGATGAACAAGAAAATCACGTTCATCGCACCACCGCGGAGGCTGTCCATCATGTGCCAGAAGCGGGACTGCGTGCGGGTCAGGCTGATCGTGGAACCATAGTGGTGGGTAAAGTCTTTGAGCTCGCGGGTTTCGCTGACAAAGCTCTTCGCCACTTTCACCTGACCGACGACTTCGGCAAAGCGGCCCCCGGCGAGGTCAATGTGCTCATTCTTCTTGCGTTCAATCTTCTGCCACTTCGCACTAGTCAGCGTGGTCAACCACATATACAGCGGGAACAATGCGAAGAGGAGGATCGCCAGCGGCCAATAATAGCCAGCAGTGATGACCAGCACGGCGCCCACGGTGACGAGCATGGGCATGAAGTTGTTGGCGAAGGATTGGATGAATTGCGTGATCGAGGTAATGGAGCGGTTCAAGCGTGCGATGATCGTCCCGGTGACCTGGTTATCAAAGTAACGCTGCGGCAATGCCAGGAGTTGAGCGAAGTACCGCGACGCCAGAATCTGTTGCATGCGGGCTGCCATGACATCACCGATGTACCCGCCCACGTTCGTCATGAGAGTTCGGGCGAGGTCGGCGGCAAACATGCCAAGTGCTAACCACACAATTGTCTGAGCGACGTCGCGAGCTGTCAGTTCTCCGGAGACTACCGCGACGATCGTGTCGGTGGCTTCGCGGAGAATAAACGGGCTGACCAACGCAAGAAGCGCTGTAATAATAGAGGTCACAGCAACACCGACGTAGTACGGCCAGAGTGCTGAGGTGGAACGGACAATACGGGTTAAAGAATTCACACGGGTCCTAGCGAGTACTTGAGTGGATATGTCACCAAAAGTTACGGGATTAGCCATTATGCCACCGGGCGCATACTTCGGGGAATTGGAACCTACACGCTAGAATGCCTAATGCAGTAAGGAAGAAACGTCCAGCAGAGATAAGGGAGAATCCTGGTGACCACCACGCATACAACTCGACGGTTCGGTGCAGCAGGCTGTCTTGCGGCAACCCTCAGCCTGGTGGCCCTCGCTGGCTGTTCCTCCGAGGACGCCCGCACCACTCCGGGCACCCCGACGCAATCACTAGAGGTGACAACCTCTGCCGCGCCCGCATTTGAAGAGAAGGACGTCCCCGTCAAGAAGGCGGAGGTTCTTACTGAACCCGTCAAAGACGAAGGCCTGAACGTGACCTGGGAACTTCAGGGCACGGTCGGTGGCAATGCCGGGGGCTCTGTGCTTACTCTTCTGGTGACGAATAACAACGAGGCACCGCTACCCCCAGAAGCCATCGGTGACCCTGTCCTCAAGCTTTCCGACGGCACCGTCGTCGAGCGCCTTGACGCAGAAGCAGCCGGAGTTGCAGGCCAAGACGGCCTTGACCTTCCGCTGGGCGCCGGAGCGTCGACCAACCTGCGCTACCCCTTCAACGTGGCCCCCGGCAACCTGTGGAACGCCAGCCTAGAGATTGGCAACGTGCTCTTCGAAGGCAACCTGAACCGCTAAACACCCCTGCGCCCGTAGCCAGGTAGGGTGAACGCATGACTCACGCGCCTTCCGCTGCTACCGAAGAGATGGTTGTTCTTGCCGACGAAAACGGCAACCCTTGTGGCACAGCCCCCAAAGCAACCATCCATACCGCTGATACCCCACTCCACTTCGCGTTTTCTGCGTACCTTCTCGAGGAGGGCACCGGGCGCTTGCTGATGAGCCGGCGCGCCCTATCAAAGAAAACATGGCCTGGCGTGTGGACGAACAGCTTCTGCGGACATCCCGGGCAAGGCGAAACACCGGAGGCAGCCGTCGTGAGGCGCGCCCACGAAGAGTTGGGTATCGATCCCTCCGACCTGGGGCCGGTCGTAAGCGTGTTGCCAGACTTTCAGTACCGCGCCGTGGATTCTTCCGGAATCGTCGAATATGAAATCTGCCCCGTTTTCACCGTCACAATCGCGCAGGGCGCGCAGTTTACACCAGTACCGGATGAGATTGACAGCTTCGTGTGGGCTGATCCGAAGGATGTCATTGCGGCTGTCGACGCCACCGGTTTCGCGTTCTCCCCGTGGCTGGTCGAAGAACTCGACCACCCCGAACTGCGTCGGGCACTGGCTGCGAGCTAACGCGGCGAAATTGGGCCCAACTTTGCGCCCAAGAACTGTGGGGTAGTAAAGCTCACGCGAGCTGTCTTGAGCGGATCGTCTGCAAGTGATTCGTCAAGAAAAATGCTCCGCGCATGGCCCGCGTTCGGACCAGCAATGGGGATGATGCGGCCCACACGCGACGTGCCCTTTCGGTACGCCGGCCACGGCAGCTCCTCACCCGCAGCAAAAGTGGCTACTGCCTGGAACAATGCGCTGGCTTTTTCCGGGGTCCCTTCGCTAGGGAAGAGGTGGGGAAGCTCCGCACTGTGCACAGCCGGGTGTTTCCGGCTCCCCGCCAATTCTGCATACCAACGTGGACTATGTGTTTCTTCTAAAGCCATCGACGCCCACCGGCGAATCAGGGAATCCCCCATGAGGCGTGCAAAGCGGTGGTCCTGGTCCTTCGGGTCAAGAGCATCGATGAAGGATTGCACGGGAACCCGGAGACCCACTTTCTTGCGCAGGAAGCGCATAATCAGGCCACGGAACATGGAATTTTCCACGCGATCGATAGCCGGAACACCCGTGTACAACTCGTGACTCGTGGCCGTGATGAACATAGGAACCTTGGCTAGTTCCTTAGGATCGAAGATCGCAGGGCCAAGTGCGATATCGGTGAAATACGCCTTGGTAAAGCGCTGGAAACCGCGACGTGCTTTCTTGGGATTCTTCGCCAGTAACGCGGTCAGGTGGCGCCTGGTCACCGGCGTATCCAGAAGTTGGCGCAGGAGGGCCTTCCGCTTCGAAAAATTCTCCCGGGGGAACGCGGGGGAGAGGGCCACGAGGCGTCGAAAAGCGCCCTTGTAGTGGTCCTTCCTTGCTAGCCACAACGCCATCGCGGCACCTGCCGAATGCCCCACGAGCGTAATGTTCGTTGGATCGCCGCCGAAAGACTCAATAGTTTTCTGAATCCACTCGAGCGCCACCGCGCAATCGTCGATGCCCCGGTAATGATCGGGCTCGTCATCATGGAAAGGAACAAAACCTTCCATACCCAGCCGGTATCCGAGAGTGACCACAACGTAACCTGCCTGTGCCCACACCTCCGGGGAAATCCGGGGATCGGCATGGGTTCCCTCAATGTAGGAACCGCCATGGATATAGGCCAGCACTGGATGGTCTGCACCCGCTTTTGCGCCAGCGGGAGTAGAAATTGTTACCGCCAAGGTAACCTCCGGGCGTGGCTCCGTGGCTACAATATCACCGACCGGCAGGGCCAGGGTGGCATTTGCAAAAGGCCCATCAACGTGGGCAAAGGGGATCGAATGGTACACATCAGCGCTGCCGGTAGCGGTCCCTGTAATCGTTGCGTCTTGGAAACGGGCCTGCACGGTTGTCATGGGCACTAACTCTAGCAACCGGACGATGTTCGAACGGGTGGGGTGCACGGTGTCCGGGGTGACGGCTAGGCTCGTCAGCATTATGGAGAACGTAGACGACACCCGCGACCTTAGCGCCTTGCTCGACCCATCCGAGCTGCCTTACCAACTACCCGACTTCGCCCGCGTACGCACCGAAGATTTCCTTCCGGCTTTCCACCAGGCTTTAGCCACCTACCGAGAAGAAATCGACGCCATTGCGCGTAACCCGGAACCGGCCACTTGGTCCAACACTATGGAAGCCCTCGAGGGTGCCGGGCAAGAGCTCAACCGCGTAGCCACCATCTTTTTCAACCTCCAAGGCACCGATTCCACCCCGGAACTCAACGAAATCGCAGCTCAAGTAGTACCGGAAATGTCCGCAGCTTCCGACGCCGTGTACCACAACCCGGCACTGTGGGACCGAATTAAAGGACTCCAGGTGCCGGACTCCCTTGGCGAGGACTACCCAGAAGCCGTGCGCCTCCTCGATCAGACAAAGCGCAACTTTGTACGCCACGGTGCAGAGCTAAACCCTGAGGAAAAGGAAGAGCTCAGCGCCCTTAACCAGCGTCTGGCTTCCCTCTCCGAGCAGTTCGGCCGGAAACTTCTGGCGGACACTCAAGAGCTCGCGGTCCTTTTCGACACTGCCGAGGAACTTGAAGGTCTACCGGCTTCCCGGATTGAGGCAGCCCGGAAGGCGGCCAAAGACGCAGGTAAAGAAGGCTACCTCGTGGCTCTCGAATTGCCTTCTGTCCAGTCCGCACAGACGCGCCTCACCCGCCCAGAATCCCGCGCCCGGCTATACAATGCCGCAGCGCAGCGCGGTGAAGGGGAGAACGCTGAAACGCTCCTTGAGCTAGTGCAGTTGCGGGCGCGCCGGGCGCAACTGGTGAGCTACGACACGCATGCCGATTATGTCATTTCTGAGGAAACGGCGGGCTCAGCCGCGGCTGCGCGTTCCCTGCTGGAGGACCTCACTCCGGCGGCCGTGACCAATGCTGCCGGCGAGCACAAACTCTTGGCAGAAGCAGCCACCGCGGCAGGAGAGGACTTTACCGCTGCGGACTGGCCTTACTGGCAGGCTAAGGTCCGCGAGCGTGACCTGGCGCTGGATCAGGAAGAAGTTGCCCAATATTTCCCGTTGAATCAAGTGCTCGAGGACGGCGTCTTCTACGCTGCCCACCGCCTCTACGGCATCACCGTGGACAAGCGTGAAGACCTGCACGGCTACCACCCAGAAGTCGAAGTATGGGAAGTCAAGGATGCTGATGGCAGCGGAATTGGTCTGCTGCTGACTGACTACTTTGGTAGGCCCTCGAAACGCGGTGGTGCGTGGATGAGCTCCTTTGTCGACCAATCCCGTTTCCTGGACACCAAGCCCGTGGTAGTCAATGTCATGGGGATGAGTAAACCAGCCGATGGCACTCAGCCGCTTCTCACCATCGACGAAGTCACCACCGTTTTCCACGAGTTCGGCCACGCGCTCCACGGACTCCTTTCCGACGTCCGATACCCCACGATGAGCGGCACGAACGTGCCACGTGACTGGGTTGAATTCCCCTCCCAAATCAATGAAAACTGGGCTTTCGACCCCGCAATCGTGGCGAAGTATGCCCGCCACGTCGACACTGGGGAAGTGCTCCCCGACGCCACGCTCTCTGCCCTGCGCCAAGCACAGCAAGATGGTCAAGGCTTTGCGACGACCGAATATCTCGAAGCCTCTCTTATCGACCTAGCCTGGCATAGCCTGAGCCCATCCCAGGTGGAAGAAATCCTTGCTGACGCACAGGAACGTGGTGCGGATCGCGTAGTAGCGGACTTTGAGGCCCAAATCCTCGGTGAAGCGGGGGTGGACGAAACCACCCAAGCCGCAATCGCGCCACGATACCGTTCCCAATACTTCAACCACATCTTCGCTGGTGGGTATTCGGCCGGGTACTACTCCTACCTGTGGGCGGAAGCCTTAGACGCGGATGGTTTCGACGGATTTACTGAACACGGTGCAGCTGGTCCCAGCGAAAGTGATGAGAAAGCCCGCGCTGCTGGTCAGAGGTTCCGTGACCTTGTCCTCTCCCGTGGCGCATCCCGCGACTATCAAGAGGCATTCCGTGCATTCCGCGGCCGCGACAAGGAAGTAGGGCCACTTTTGCGCCGTCGCGGACTCGCCGGAGCACTGTAGGTTAATCAACATGTCATCCTGGTACGACGCCTTCGCGCAGTGGCTGATTTCTGCGCCGATGCTGGTGCAGGTTCTGGTTGTGCTGGCCATTGCTATTCCTATCTGTGGAGTATGCGGTGTGATCGTGGTCCGAGTCACCGATTTCCTCGCAGTGGGCTTCCGCGCCAGGAATAGGAGCAGGAACGCCGCGGTGTCGATGCGACGGGTCAGCCGTCCGACCGAGGGTGCAGTCATCGTCGAGGAGGAAGAGCCCCGGTCATACAAAGATTCGGAAGTGGGCTAGGCTAGGAACCCTTATGAGTGATCACGAAATTACCTCCGGAAACGGGGACGGGATTGTGCCACCTGGCGCGGATGGCAATCCCGAAGCACTCCGTAAAGCAGATCAAAAACTGCCGCGACAACGCCGCCGTTATCCTGCGTCCCGGGTTACCCAAGCCCTGTACTTGCTCATCGCAATCGTCGTCATCGCCTGGTTGGTTTCCCTCCTATAACCACTTCGCTGTTACGGTAGGGGGATAGTCTTAAAAGCCACCGGCGCGCACCGGCGCGGTGGTGGGCACAAACCTAAGGAGACAGTGTGACCATTTCCTCCACCAAGGCGAAATACACCGTCAAGGAAGGCGAAACCTGCCTGACCGCCCTCATCGACCAGGTGAAAGCCCGGCCATTCGGGGTTATTTTTACGCGCCCACAAAACTACGAGTGGGTCAACGTCACCGCCCAGGAATTCCTCGACGAAGTCTTCGAAGTAGCCAAGGGCCTGATCTCTATGGGCGTCGAACCAGGAGACCGCGTGGTCTTGCTATCTGCTACACGCTACGAGTGGAGCCTGCTTGACTTTGCTATCTGGGCTGCCGGTGCCGCGTCGGTCCCTATTTACCCGTCTTCCTCTGCATCGCAGATTCAGTGGATTATCGAAGATTCCGGTGCGGTACTGGCCGTCACGGAAACCCGTCAGCACACCGAAATGGTGCAAAGCTTGGTTCTTGGCTCCGACGGGAAAGCGCCGCTAGCGGCTTCACCAACCAAACTGCGTCGCGTACTTGAAATCAACTCCTCGGCTATCGACACCCTGAAATTTGAAGGCCGTGACGTTCCGCAGGAAGAGATTGATCAGCGCATCGCGAACACATCACTGACGGATCTGGCGTCGTTGGTGTACACCTCCGGTACGACTGGCCGACCTAAGGGGTGCATGCTCACTCACAAGAACTGGTTGTCGCAGATTCGTGCCCTCCTGACGAACCCCATCGGTGCCATTGCCCGTCCTGGCACCGTTGTGGTGACCTACCTGCCTATGGCTCACGTCCTTGCTCGTGCAGTGTCTCTCGCGGTGGCTATCGCCGGTGCGATGCAGTCGCACTGGTCTGACACCAGCACCCTGACCGTGGAACTGCAGCGTACCCGCCCTAATCTGGTGCTCGGCGTTCCACGCGTCTTTGAAAAGGTGCGCAACGCCGCCGCATCCAACGCTGCCGATGGTGGTGCGCTGAAGAAGGGGGCATTTGCGTTGGCAGAAAGCACGGCGATTGAATGGTCCAAGGCGCTCGATACGCCGGAGGGGCCGTCGAAAAGCTTGGAACTGCGCCGGAGAGCTTTTGACAAGCTCGTCTACTCCAAGATCAAGGATGCGCTCGGTGGTCAGGTGGAATACTGCATCACCGGCGGTTCACCTATGGGGCAGGACCTGCTGCACTTCTTCCGTGGCATCGGCGTTCCGGTCTACGAGGGATATGGCCTGACCGAGACCGCCGCCGCTGTGGCCGTGGACTTCGAGGACCAGAAAATTGGTACCGTAGGCCGACCCGTCGGCGGAATGGAGATCAAGGCCAACGCCGAAGGCGAATTGCTCATGCGCGGCAACTGCCTCTTCGCTGGCTACTGGAACAACCCCGAAGCCACCGCTGCCGCCATCGATAGCGAAGGCTGGTACAACTCCGGCGACTTGGGCGACATCGACGAGGACGGATACGTCTCCATTACGGGACGTAAGAAAGACCTCATCGTCACCGCTGGTGGCAAGAATGTTTCGCCTGGCCCGATGGAAGACATCCTGCGTGAACACCCGCTGATCTCTCAGGCGCTGCTCGTTGGCGACGGCAAGCCGTTTATTGGGGCGCTGATTACTCTCGACGACGCCATGTTCGCCCGGTGGAAGGCCGAGCATTCTATCCCGGAGGATAAGACTCCTAAGGATGTGGCTACAGACCCGCGCCTGCGCGCTGATATTCAGGACGCGATCAACTCTGCTAATTCCACGGTGTCGCACGCTGAGGGAATCAAGAAGTTCTACATCCTCAACCAAGATCTCACCGAAGAAGAAGGGGAACTCACCCCAACTCTTAAGGTGAAGCGCAACGTTGTCACTGCTCGTTACGAAGACGCTATCAGCCAGATTTACCGGCGCCGCTAGCGTGCATACCGCACGGCTCCGCTGAGATGCGGGGCCTCATGTGTGCGCGCTGTGGTGGAGCTGAGAAAGCGGTTGGGGTAATTCGGCGCGCCGCGCAACATTTGCGCGGCGAGTGCAATAGAGTGTGAAGGCAGCAAAGGAAACCTTGAAGTTGTACTTGAGGTTTGCGGGCTGCGGTGCTGCTCAACGGGGTGGTGACCAGCCTGCACGAGGGATAAATGGTTGAAGGGAGTGGCCACAACGCCATGCAACGGTCTGCCGCGCATCTGCGCCACCGTGAGCTCACACAAGAGCTCTACGACATCGGTGATGAGGTAGCTTCCTACATCGAAAATATCGCCGAAGCAATCGCCGACTGGGACGGGGAACTCACCGTTGATTGCCTCTCCGAGTTAGATGAGATTATTGAAGACGCACGTGTCGACGCCCGCCATGTTCTTGGCGAGCTCATCGGCCTGCGCACCGCTTTGACAACCGGACTGAAAGCCGGAAGCTTATCAGCACGCGCACATACCGGCCAGCCGAAGTATGAGAAGCCAGTCGCGGTCACCGCAACCAGCCTGGAAACTGATTTCCCGTTGACCGCTACTCCCGTGGTCGTCGCAGAGCTTGCAGGTGCCCTCGACGCTCGGACCGAAGCGGTCGGTAACTACCTGGCACGCCTCGTGGACTGGCTCTTGGAACGGACGGACATTGTTGCCAACGACCTTGAAGCCTTGTCCTACCCGCACGTTCTCAATCGGGTGCAGGCGTTAGTCCATGCCGCCGCTGGGGGATGGCTGACCACTGTTGTTGATACGCACCCCGCGTATGCGCGCGCCCGGCGCGGGCATAATCCGCCGGAGTTCTTGGCCGAACGCGCCCGTATTGACGCTGTCGTGGCAAAAGTCGTAGCTAAACGTAAGCAAGCAGCTGGCGGAATCGTCGCCGGCTAACTGCGGTAAGGTGGTGCCACGATGAACGCACCACACCCCTTAACCCTCCGTGAAGGGCCCGAGTCTGATTTCGTCGAGAAACACCTCGGGCACGCGAGCGCGCAGCAGCAAGAAGACTTTGCGCACCGCCCTTTCGGGGTGTATTTGCACGTGCCATTCTGTGCCACGCGCTGCGGGTATTGCGATTTCAATACGTACACCGCCGGCGAGTTGGGTACCGCAGCCTCGCCACAGAGCTACATCACCGCTTTAGGCGGGGAACTTGAGCGTGCGGCAGAACTCATGCAGGCGCGTGGTCAGCTGCGTCCGGCGGACACCGTCTTTGTGGGTGGCGGCACGCCATCGCTTCTGGGGGCGGCGGGTTTGGGCGAGATTCTTGGATTCGTGCGCGATACGTTTGGCCTAGCCGTGGGTGCTGAGGTGACCACGGAGTCTAACCCGGAGTCCACGAGCCCAGAATTTTTCACTGATTTGCGTGCCGCCGGCTTCACCCGGGTGAGTTTGGGCATGCAGTCGGTGGCCCCGCACGTGCTAGCTACCTTGGACCGTAAGCACACCCCGGGTCGTCCTGTTGCGGCTGCGCGTGAGGCTCGCCAGGCTGGGTTTGAGCACGTCAACCTAGATATGATTTACGGTACCCCGGGAGAAACGGATGACGACGTGCGCGCCACCATGGACGCAATCGTCAATGCGGGTGTAGACCACGTCTCCGCGTATTCGCTCATCGTTGAGGACGGGACGGCTATGGCGCGTAAGGTTCGCCGTGGCGAACTGCCGATGCCGGATGAGGATGTCCTAGCCCACCGTTATGAACTCATTGATGCGGCGCTAAGCGCAGATGGTTTCTCCTGGTATGAGGTTTCTAACTGGGCTAAGCCTGGCGGATATTGCCGGCACAACGATATTTATTGGCTGGACGGAAATTGGTGGGGTGCAGGCCCGGGAGCGCATTCGCACATCGGCGGGACCAGGTTCTTCAACGTGAAGCATCCGGCCCGGTATGCATCGATGGTCAGCCAGGGCCTGTTCCCGGTGAAAGATGGGGAAGTGCTCACGGATGCGGATCGCCACACGGAGAAAATTATGTTGGGCTTGCGCCGCCGCGAGGGGATCCCGGAACGGTGGCTCTATCCGGCAGCCGCGTCCGTCGTGGAGCGCAATATCGCTGCCGGCACCCTGCACCGGATTGGGGATAGGGTGGCAGTGACGGGTGCTGGTCGGTTGCTTGCCGACGGCATCGTGACCGACTTATTACTGGCAGAAGAAAATTAGACCGCAGTTGAGGTGATCGCGTGGCAGGAGCAACTGATAAGCGCAGGCAAGCAGTGTTGCGTGCGATTGTCGCAGACTACATTGCCTCCCAGGAGCCGGTGGGGTCGAAAGCACTATTGGAGCGCCACCAGCTGCAAGTGTCTTCGGCGACGATTCGTAACGATATGGCTGTGTTGGAGTCTGAGGGGCTCATCGCCCAGCAGCATGCCAGTTCGGGGCGTATCCCTACCGAAAAGGGATACCGGGTTTTTGTCGATTCGATCTCTGAAATCAAACCACTATCCCGGCCTGAGCGGCGGGCGATCGCGAAGTTTTTGGAAGATGGCGTCGATCTGGAGGATGTGTTGCGTCGCTCTGCGCAATTGCTGAGCCAGCTCACGCACCAGGCTGCGATGGTGCAGTTGCCAAACTTGAAAGTTTCGCGAGTTAAGCACTGTGAAATAGTGCAGCTGTCCCCGCGACGCCTACTGCTCGTGTTGATTACGGACAATGGCCGAGTAGAGCAGCGCAATGTCGAGTTGATGACGCCGGTGGCAGAAGACGATGTGGTGGTGCTGCGCGATGTGTTCAACAACGTGCTTGAGGGGAAGACGTTGCGGAACGCCCAAATTTCGCTCGAGAGCTTGACTGAGGTGACCCCTCCGGGGTTGCGGCACGCGGTGGAGGCCACGGCGACGGTTTTAGTGGAGACGCTCGTCGAGAAGCCGAATGACCGCATGATTTTGGCCGGTGCTGCGAATCTGACCCGGATGGCCCGCGACGGTGGGCTCAACATCACGGAGATGTTGGATGCGTTAGAGGAGCAAGTTGTTGTGCTGCGTCTTCTCACGAATGTTCCCGACTTGGGCAATGTCTCCGTTCTTATTGGGGAAGAAAACGATACGGAAGAGCTGCACGGGACCTCGGTGGTGACGTCTGCGTATGGAGCTGGCGACACCGCCCTGGGCGGGTTAGGCGTGCTGGGGCCGACGTACATGGATTACACGGGGACAATCGCGAAAGTCGCGGCAGTCTCCAGCTACGTGTCCCGTATCCTCGGCGCACAGTAGCCGTTTTGGAAACCTCGCTAGCAGGGGAGACAGCCGAAAACCTGGCACCCGATGGTCGCGAGTGCTTACGTGGGTATAAGGTGGCAGTGTTATAAACCCCGCGGGGTGGTTCGCGGGGATAAACGATGAACGCAATGAGACAAGAAAGAGCGAAGGAAAAACAGTGGATTATTACGGCGTGCTGGGCGTATCTAAAGACGCGACGGATCAGGAGATTAAAAAGGCCTACCGTAAATTAGCCCGCAAGTATCACCCGGACGTGAATCCCGATAATGAGGAAGCCGCCGACAAGTTCCGGGAAATTTCCTTAGCTCAAGAAGTGTTGCTCGACCCTCAAAAGCGGCAAATTGTGGACATGGGTGGGGACCCCATGGCCCAGGGTGGTGGGGGAGCCGGCGGTTACAGCAACTTTGGTACCGGCGGTTTAGGCGATATTTTTGAGGCTTTCTTCGGCGCTGCCGGCGGCTCCCAAGGGCCACGCTCGCGGGTGCAGCCGGGTAACGATGCGCTGCTGCGCCTGAAGATTAGCCTTGAGGAGGCGTTTGCGGGTACCCGCAAGGAAGTTACGGTGGACACGGCCATCGTGTGTGATCATTGCGACGCTACCGGTTCTGAATCAAAGGCGGACCCTGTCATGTGCGATCAGTGCCATGGTGCCGGTGAAATACAAGAAGTACAGCGTTCCTTCCTCGGCAACGTAATGACCTCGCGTCCATGCCCGAAGTGCTCAGGCTTCGGCGAAGTCATTAAGGATCCCTGCCACAAGTGCGATGGCGACGGCCGTATCCGCGACCGCCGTACGGTCACTATCGACGTCCCTGCCGGCATCGATTCCGGCATGCGCCTGCGTATGAGCGGTTATGGCGAGGTCGGCCACGGCGGCGGACCGGCTGGTGATCTGTACGTAGAAATCACCGTCACCCGCCACCCGGTATTTACTCGAGACGGCCGTGACCTGCACATGAAGGCGCGCGTCCCCATGGTCGACGCCGCCTTGGGCGCCGAGTTCACCATCGAGGATCTGGGTGGAAAAACCCACACCGTCACCATCCCCGCCGGCACGCAACCTGGGGCGCAGTTGCGTGAGGAGGGCTTGGGTATGCCAAAACTACGCGGCGAAGGCACCGGCGACGTCATCGTGCACATCGACGTCACTGTCCCCACCGACTTGGACGACACCACCCGCAAGCTGCTTGAAGATGTGCGCGCACACCGCGACGAGCACGCCGGCGTTCACCGCGAAGACGATGAAGACGGCGGATTCTTCAGCAAGATTAAGAACAAGTTCAAGGGTAAATAATGTCACTTCCCGTCTTCATCGCACCAGATCTTCCTGATGTCGGCGCCACTTATCTTCTGGATGGCCCTGAGGGGCGGCACGCGGCCGTCGTGAAGCGAATGCGGGTGGGCGAAAACCTTGAGCTCGTCGACACTCTGGGCACCCGCGCGGAATGCACGATTACCGCGGTGGTGGGCAAGACGGGGGTGGAGGTGACCGTTGATGCGAAGGTTGCCGAACCCGAACCACAGCCACGCGTGACTGTAGTGCAGGCGATCCCCAAGGCGCAGCGCGCCGAGCTGGCGGTTGATCTGGCAACCCAAGCCGGCGCGGATGCGATTATCGCCTGGCAGGCGGACCGGTGTGTTGCCCAGTGGAACGCGGCCAAAGCGCCAAAGGCGGTGGAAAAATGGCGCGCAACCGCGCAGTCGGCAGCGAAGCAGGCCCGCCGAGCGTACGTCCCAGACGTTTCTGGCCCACTGTCCACGCCAGAATTGTGTGACTGGCTGCGGAGCCAAGAATGCACGGCACTTGTTCTCCACGAGGACGCTGAGCTTAAGGTCAAGGACCTGTCAGGGCTAGACGCCGCGGGCCACGTCGTGGTTATTATCGGCCCCGAAGGAGGTATCGGCGTTGCGGAAACAGACAAGCTGAAAGAAGCTGGCGCTATGCCCGTCGTACTTGGTCCTCAGGTGCTGCGAACGGCGTCGGCAGCGATGGTGGCCCTGAGCGCCATCGGCATGGTGACCTCACGCTGGTAGCCTTAGGTGAAGAACACAGGGCAGCATTTTTGAAAGAAGGCAGACAAATAGACGCTCCACGTTCGGCAACACCAGTCGTTGCGGCCGCGGTCCAGCTTGACGACGACCTGGCGCCCCGCATCCTCGGCCCAGAAGAAAAGCACCTCCGCACACTCGATAACCTCATCGACGCTGATATTTTCGCCCGTGGCTCAGAGGTCCGGCTCACCGGTCCCGGCCACGAAGTCCAGCGAGCAAAACGCGTGCTCAAAGAACTCGTGTCGATGGCCCGCCGGAAGCAAGAAATCACGAGCGATACCGTCAAACACGCGGTCAATATGGTGACGATGCAGTCTCCGGAAAGCGTGAACACGCTCGTTGGTTCGGATATTGTGGCACGCCGCGGCAAAGTGATTCGCCCCAAAACGGCAGGACAGAAGTCCTACGTCGACGCAATCGACGAGAACACGATTACATTCGGCATCGGTCCGGCCGGTTCCGGCAAAACATACCTGGCGATGGCGAAAGCAGTCCAAGCATTGCAGGCCAAGCAGGTCACCCGCATCATTTTGACGCGCCCCGCAGTGGAAGCAGGGGAGAAGCTTGGCTTCCTTCCTGGCACCCTCGATGAGAAAATTGACCCGTACCTGCGGCCGCTCTATGACGCCCTCAAGGACATGATGGACCCCGAGGCCGTCGCAAAGCTCACCGAATCCGGTGTCGTGGAAGTTGCGCCGCTGGCCTACATGCGTGGGCGCACGCTGAACGACGCCTTCGTGATCCTCGACGAGGCCCAAAACACCACGCCAGAGCAGATGAAGATGTTCCTCACCCGCCTGGGATTCGGATCCAAGATGGTAGTTACCGGCGACATCACCCAGGTGGACCTCCCCGGTGAAGCACGGTCCGGGTTGCGCGCGGTACGGCACATTCTTCGTGGCGTCCCGGACGTCCACTTCTCTGAGTTGAGCAGCCAAGACGTGGTCCGCCACGCGCTGGTCAGCCGGATCGTCGACGCCTACGATTCTTACGAAACCGAGCAAATCAAGCGCAACAAGAAAAAGAAAACGAAAGAGCGGGGATAATAAGCGCCATGAGCATTGAGATTGTCAACGAATCCGGGTACCCGGGGATTAATGAAGAAATGCTAATCTCCGTGGCGTCCTATGCTTTGGGCCAGATGGACATCCACCCGGATGCGGAAACCACAATTTCCCTGGTGGATAACGACACCATGAGCCACCTCCATGTCCAGTGGATGGGGCTTGAAGGCCCCACCGACGTGATGAGTTTCCCCATGGATGAAATCACGCCTGGCCACGGCGCCAACGGGCGGCCCGACACCCCACCCGTGGGTCCCTCCATGCTCGGTGACATCATCTTGTGCCCCGAATTTGCACGTCGCCAGGCAGACATGGCCGGCCATGACCTCGGGCACGAACTTGCGCTGCTCACCGTCCACGGCGTGTTGCATCTACTGGGCTACGACCATCAACAACCAGCGGAAGAGCGCGAAATGTTCGCCCTGCAGAACGAGATCCTGGCCAACTGGTATGACTACCTCGCAGCGGAAGGAACTACTTTCCAACCCAAGCCGACTGGCCGCCACGCCTTCCCATCCGCTGCAGACCGTGCGGAACTAGACAAATTAGTCCCTGGTGGTGGCATCCCGGTTATCGCTGAGCCCAGCGATGACAGGGAAGACACGGAAGATACCGAAGACACAGAATACGCAGCAGGAAACCAAGAAAACTAGGCCGCTCACTTATGGACGAAGTCATATTTGCCACCATCACGGTGGTAGCACTTTTATTATCTGGCCTTATTGGCACCGTTGAGACCGCGCTCGGTGCTGTCTCCCGAGCCCGTGCTGAGGAGCTGCGTAAAGAAGAACGTCGCGGCGCCAGCGAATTGCTGCGCATCCTCGACCGTCGCGCCGACCACATCAACTTGCTGGTGTTGTTGCGCACCATCCTCGATGTTGCTGCAGCAGTTTTTGCTACCTCTTTCTTCGTCCACGTCATCGACCCCAACGGGTGGGCGATTTTTGCGGCGATTGCCGTGGTCTCTCTGATTTCGTTCATGGTGATTGGCGTATTTTCGCGGACGATGGGGCGGAAGAACCCGTACACGATTTCCCTGAACGTCGCCGTGGTGCTTGGGGCTATCGGCACGGTCCTGGGGCCGATTGCCCGCCTGCTTATCAAGGTCGGAAACATCTTCGCACCGGGCGAAGGCTTCCGCGACGGGCCGTATGCCACGGAGATTGAGCTTCGGGAGCTCGTGGACATTGCCCAAGAGCACGGCATTGTGGAAATTGAAGAACGCCGCATGATCCAGAACGTGTTCGATCTAGCCGGCACTACCACCCGCCAGGTCATGGTGCCACGGCCGGAAATGGTCTGGATTGAGGGCGCCAAGAACGCGGGCCAGGCCACCAGTTTGTGCGTGCGCTCCGGCTATTCCCGACTTCCTGTCATCGGGGAGAATGTGGACGACATCAAAGGCGTGGTATACCTCAAGGACTTGGTTGCCAAGACGTACCAGCACACCGATGGTGGGCGCAGTGTCCAGGTCGAGGAGGTCATGCGTGACGCCTTCTTTGTCCCGGATTCCAAGCCCCTCGATGAGCTACTGCACCATATGCAATCCACCCGCAACCACCTGGCCATGGTGGTGGATGAATACGGCGGAATCGCCGGAATGGTCTCTATGGAAGACATTCTCGAAGAGATTGTCGGTGAGATCGCGGACGAGTACGACGACGAAGACGGCGACCCCATCGAGCAGATTGCGCCCCGCACGTACCGCGTTATGGCGCGTACCTCCTTGGAGGACCTTGCCACAGTGCTCAAAGATGACTTGGACTACAGGGTGGACTTCTCCGACGAGGTCGAAGACCAGGTGGACACGGTTGCAGGCTTAGCGACGTTCGCTCTCGGCCGGATTCCGCTTCCTGGCTCAGAGATCACGATCGATGGTTTGCATCTGCGCACTGAGTCCGGGCACGACCGACGGGGCCGCATAAAGGTCCGCCATGTCATCGTCACTGTTGAAGACGTCCCGGAACCCCTTGACACTGAATCTGAATAAGCGACTCACCCCACCCGCGTGTGGGTAATTGCTTAAGCAAGGGTGCACAATGGGTGCGTGGCTACTATTCTCTCAATCCAATCCGCAGTTGCCTACGGGCACGTAGGCAACTCAGCAGCAGTATTTCCCCTCCAGCGCGCCGGACATGAAGTATGGCCGGTGTACACGGTCAACTATTCCAACCACACCGGGTATGGCGCGTGGGAAGGCCCCGTCATTCCCGCTGAGCAAGTCTCGGCGATCATTAAGGGCGTGGGTGATCGTGGCGCATTCCCCCACATCGATGCCATTTTGTCCGGATACCAGGGTGGCCCCGACATCGTGGGCGCCATCGTGCAGGCGGTGCGCGACGTCAAGGCAGCGAACCCGAATGCCCTGTATGCGTGTGACCCCGTGATGGGGAATGAGAAGTCCGGGTGCTTTGTTTCCCCAGAAATCCCACCTTTGCTGCGCAGCGATGTTCTCGAAGTGGCTGACATTATTACGCCGAACCAGTTTGAGTTGGGATACCTCACGGAAATGCCTGTGGAAACGCTTGAGCAGACTCTGGCAGCCGTCGATAAGGCCCGCGAGATTGGCCCGAAGTGTGTGCTGGTGACGTCCGTCGAGCGCCCTGATCGCCCCGAGGGCACGATCGAGATGATTGCTGTGGATGACAGTGGCGTGTGGGCCGTCCAGACCCCGTACCTTCCGTTCAAAATCAACGGTTCGGGCGATGTGACGGCGGCTCTTTTTACCGGCCATTACGTGGAGACCGGCAGTGCGGAAACCGCTCTGGCACGGACCGCGTCGTCTGTGTTCGACCTGTTGGAGAAGACTTACCAGGCTGGGGCCCGTGAGCTGCAGCTTGTGCAGTCGCAGGACGCATATGCGAATCCGCGGCTGCAATTCCAGGTCCGCAAACTGGGCTAACCTGGCTGGGGTACGCTAAGGGGCGGTACTTCAATGAAGAATTAAGGGAGTTTGTGTGAACTTTGGTGATACCCCAGAGGGGTTCCGTTCTGGTTTCTTGAGTTTCGTTGGCCGCCCAAACACGGGTAAGTCGACGCTGACCAATGCCCTGGTAGGGGAGAAGATTGCGATTACCGCGAACCAGCCGGAAACCACGCGCCGTCCGATTCGCGGTGTTGTGCACCGCGAGGATGCGCAGATTGTGGTCGTCGATACGCCTGGTATGCACCGTCCGCGCACCCTCTTAGGCGAGCGCCTTAACGACATCGTGGAGGACACCTATGCGGATGTTGATGTCATCGGGTTTACCGTTCCCGCAGATGAAAAGATCGGTCCTGGCGACCGCTACATCCTGGAGCAGGTGCGCCGGGTCAGCCCGAAGACTCCGATTATTGGCATCGTGACGAAGACGGACAAGGTGGGCCGTGACCGGGTGGCAGCGCAGCTCGTTGCCGTCCACGAGATGCTTGGCCCCGATTCCGACGTGGTGCCCGTGGCAAGCATGGACGTACAGCAGCAGCAGATTCTGCTCGACGTCGTGACCAGCTACCTGCCGGAAGGCCCCAAATTCTACCCTGACGACCACGTCACGGACGAGTCCACCAACGACCGTATCTCCGAGACCATCCGGGAAGCCGCACTCGAGGGGCTGCGCGATGAGTTGCCGCACTCCGTCGCAGTTGAGGTGGACGAAATCCTGCCTGACGACGAACGCGAAGGAGTCCTCAACGTCCATGCCATCGTTTACGTAGAGCGCCCAGGTCAGAAGAAAATCATCGAAGGTCCGGGTGGCCGGCGCCTGTCGCGCATCGTGCACGCCGCACGCCCGCAGATCATCGAGCTTCTCGGCAGCAATGTGTACCTTGACCTGCGCATCAAGGTGCTCAAAAACTGGCAGGAAGACCCCAAGGCATTGGGGCGTCTAGGGTTCTAAGTGCGGCGCGCCAGTTTCCGCGACCGCGCCTTGGTCCTGCGCACCTACGATTTCGGCGAAGCCGACCGCGTGGTTGTCTTATTGACCGAAAACCATGGCATTGTGCGCAGTGTCGCCAAAGGGGTACGCCGGGCAAAGTCTCGGTTCGGTTCCCGCGTGCAACTTTTTGTGCTTCTCGACGTCCACCTTTACCCAGGCCGCAACCTTGCAACAATCACGGCCGCAGACACCGTGGAGTACTTTGGTTCCGGCATCATCGACGATTACCAGCGCTACTCTGCTGCGTGTGCCGTCCTCGAAGCCGCAGAACGGCTCGCTCTGGCCGAAGGGGGAGAAGACCCCTGGCTTTTCACCTCGACCGCTACGACTTTGCGTACCCTGCAGACCGCTCAGCACCCGCTGCTCCACATGGACGCTTTCTTTTTGCAGGCCATGGCCCACGCCGGGTGGGCACCATCTGTGTTCAATTGCGCGCAATGCGGAAGGCCAGGGCCACACCACGTATTCCACGCTCCCTCCGGCGGCGCACTGTGTGTGTACTGCCGGCCGTCCGGGGCGCGCGAAGTACCGGAGCAAGCGCTGCGCGTGATGTGGTACCTGGAACGTGGTGACGTGGCCGGGGCAACGCAGGTTATTTCTGCGACCGATGCGCCGGATCATCTTGCGGGCGTCGTCGATAGTCTGACTCGCCAGCACGTTACTACTTTCATCGAGCGCAAACTCGCTTCATTGCAGGTGTTAGACCAAGGTTAAATATTCCACCAGGTACCAACGTGGCACAATACTTAGCGTGAATGCTTCGATCCCACAGCCCCCAGAAATTCCGGCCGAATTCCTGCCCGAGCACATCGCCCTTGTCATGGACGGCAACGGCCGATGGGCCCAAGAACGCGGAATGAAACGCACCGAAGGGCACAAGCGTGGACAGAAAGTACTCATGGATGCCGTGGACGCGTGCTTAGCGATGGGCGTGCCGTGGCTCAGCGCCTACGCATTTTCCACCGAAAACTGGCGTCGTAGTGCTGAGGAGGTGCGCTTCCTCATGGGCTTTTCCCGCGACGTTCTGCGCAATGACCGCGACGAACTGCACCGCAAGGGCGTGCGCGTGCTATGGGCGGGCCGCCGGCCACGACTGTGGCGATCTGTTATCCGTGAGCTGGAAGCGGCCGAGGAACTCACCAAAGACAATACGAAGCTGACGCTCGTGATGTGTATTAATTACGGGGGTCGGGCAGAGATTATCGACGCCACCCGCAGCCTAGCTAAGCGTGTCGCCGCTGGAGAATTGCGGGCTGACCAGATCACCGAGGAATTATTTTCCTCCGAGCTATATGTTCCGAATATGCCGGATGTGGATCTTTTCTTGCGCCCGTCAGGGGAGAAGCGGACCTCAAATTTCTTGTTGTGGGAGTCGGCGTACGCGGAGATGATTTATCAGGACAAGCTGTTCCCAGATTTCACCCCGCACGACATGTACGACGCCGTTCTTGAATACGCGGGTCGGGACCGTCGTTTCGGTGGGGTTAAAAAATAACTGTTCCTAAACTTTGCTTTCTAGGTGGAAAGGCTATAGTGACCACTTGTGAGTAATTCGGATGGACTTTCTACACCTAACGGCGGTCCGCGTGAGGGTTCGGCAACCGCGGATGGGGCGAGCCAACCAACGCCGCAGCAGATTAGGAAGTGGCGCAAATACCTGGCTAATGAGTTGGCAGAGGCTGCCGTCTATCGCGAGTTGGCGCGCAAGCGCACTGGGGAAGAACGCGAGATTCTACTCTCTCTAGCTGAGGCCGAGACGCGTCACCAAAAATATTGGCGTGACAAGCTGGGGTTAGAAGTTGGCATGCCACAGTCGCCGAGTTTGTACACGCGCATGTTGGGGTGGATGGCCAAGAACTTCGGTTCCGTCTTCGTGTTGGCGCTCATGCAGAATGCGGAGTCTGGGAATCCCTACGAAGATGACGAGGACGCTCCGGCACAGATTGCTGCAGACGAAAACGTGCACGCGGAAGTAGTGCGCGGTCTGGCTGCGAAGGGCCGTGAGCGTATCAGTGGCGATTTCCGTGCGGCAGTTTTTGGGGCAAACGACGGCCTGGTGTCTAACGTCGCCCTCGTCATCGGCGTCATGGGTTCCGGCATGCCGGCGGACGTCATCCTGCTGACTGGTATCTCGGGGTTGCTCGCTGGCGCTTTGTCTATGGCTACGGGCGAATACATTTCCGTGCGTTCACAGCAGGAATTGTTGGAAGCCTCGCGCCCAGCGCTGCCCGCGCAGACATTGCTGCCACAATTGGACGTCAATGCTAATGAGCTGGCTCTGGTGTATCAGGCGCGTGGCTTGAATAAGGAAGAGGCCAGCGAGCGGGCTGCGCAGGCGCTGCATCAATGGGAACGTGCCGGTGACGTCTTGGAGGCCGTGAACCAGAATGGTGAAGAGGAAGAAGAGGCTGGGGGTTCGCCAATGTCCGCGGCGGTGTCCAGCTTCCTGTGCTTCGGTACCGGCGCGTTTGTCCCACTGATTCCGTTCATCTTTGGGGCTTCACCAGCGCTCGGAGGTGTTGTGGCGCTGGTCCTGGTGTCTATTGCGCTGCTGATTACCGGTGGTCTGACGGGTATTCTGTCTGGCAAACCGCCGGCTAAGCGGGCGTTGCGCCAGCTGCTCATCGGCTTGGCATCCGCAGGTGTGACGTATGTTCTAGGGTTGCTTTTCGGCCTGGTTATTGGTTAAGCGCTTCTTGACAGGAAGGGCAGTAACCGTACACTTCAGCGTCGTGGGAATGCACGGTGTACCCGTGTTCCTTGGCCACGGTCCGGGCCCACGTTTCCACGGGGCCGCCGTCGATTTCTTCCGTGCGCCCGCACCGGGTGCACACCAAGTGGTGGTGATGCTCATCGCTTAAGCAATGGCGGTAGAGGGTCTGCCCGCCGGCCATTGTGATTTCATCGACCGCACCAATTTCCGCCAGTGCCTGGAGGGTTCGGTACACCGTGGTCAGGCCTACGGTGTGCCCCGATTCAGTGAGGGTTTCATGGATAGTTTTCGCTGACGCAAACGCATTGAGATTCTTCAGAGTGTCGATGACGGCTTCGCGCTGCTTGGTGTTGCGCTGGCCAAGTTTGGGCGTATTGCGCTGGGCTAAAGGTTTCACCGGACTTCACACACTTTCGGGCACGGGACTTTTTGAATGCTTAATGAAACTCTAGCAGGAACGTGCATATCCCATCAGGTGTTCTCCTGTGGAAACGTGGGTTAAAAGTCTTCCAACGAAGGCGATTCCTCGACTGCAATCTTGTGTGCCAGGGCGATAAGGTCCAGCACGCTGGTCTTGTTCAGGTGGTAAATCATTGCCCGGCCCTGGCGTGTGCAGGTGACCACGCCGGTCTCTTTGAGGATTTTGAGATTTTGGCTCACCAGTGGTTGAGATTTTGCGACAGCTTGCACCATCTCGCCGACAGTGCGGTTGCCGTCGGCAAGCAAAAAGATCAACTGCATGCGTAAAGGAGATGATATCGCCGAAAGAAGAACTGAAGCTGGGCTCACAGAATCTCCCCGTGAAGAATAAGGCATAGGTCTCCGTTCTGAGCCACCGTGGCGTCAGCGGCGGCCAGATATGCGAGCGCACACGAGCACCCAGGTGAAACGATGCAAATTATAAGATATGCCTGAAAAGCATTGGTCCAGATTGTACTATGCGGAAGCCATAATTTCTGGTGGGGGTAAAAGCTGCCCTGCTACTATGGGCAAACAGCCCCGGACCAGTTCTAAGGTTTACCCCCGAGTAAAAATCGCGAAGGCGAGACGATAGACTATCCGTGGCATTTTTATTGTGAGATGCTCCCACGCGCATCCAGCGCGTACGGGAGGTCCCCAAAACCCAAGGAGTGTTTGCCCACATGGCGAAGCAGACTGTCATCGATACCGTAGTGAACTTGTGTAAGCGTCGCGGGTTCGTGTTCCCAGCTGGCGATATTTACGGTGGTACCCGCTCGGCGTGGGACTACGGTCCACTGGGCGTCGAGCTGAAGGAAAACATCAAGCGCCAATGGTGGCGCCACATGGTCACTTCCCGCGCAGACATCGTTGGCGTTGATACCTCAATCATCCAGCCCCGCCAGGTGTGGGTCACCTCCGGCCACGTCGAAGTGTTCACCGACCCGCTGGTGGAATCCTTGCACACGCACAAACGCTACCGGGCTGACCACCTGATCGAGTGGTACGAGGAAAAGCATGGCCACCCACCAGTGAACGGCCTTGCAGACATTAACGACCCGGAGACTGGCCAGCCTGGTAACTGGACTGAGCCGAAAGCATTCTCGGGTTTGATGAAGACCTACCTGGGACCTGTCGATGACGAGTCCGGCCTGCATTACATGCGTCCGGAGACGGCACAGGGCATCTTCATCAACTTCAAGAACGTGATGAACGCAGCGCGCATGAAGCCACCGTTCGGCATCGCAAACATCGGTAAGTCCTTCCGTAATGAGATCACCCCGGGCAACTTCATCTTCCGTACCCGCGAGTTCGAGCAGATGGAAGTGGAGTTCTTCGTCAAGCCAGGAACCGACGAAGAATGGCACGAGTACTGGATCAACGATCGCCACCAGTGGTACATCGACCTCGGGATCAAGCCAGAGAACCTCCGCCTGTACGAGCACAAGCCAGAGGACCTGTCGCACTACTCCAAGCGCACCGTCGATATCGAATACGCGTTTAACTTCCTGAACAACAAGTGGGGCGAGCTCGAGGGCATCGCTAACCGTACCGACTATGACCTGCGCGTTCACTCCGAAGGCTCCGGCGAGGATTTGTCCTACTTTGACCAGGAGTCCGGCGAGCGTTGGATTCCGTACACCATTGAACCTGCCGCCGGCTTGGGCCGTGCGATGATGGCGTTCTTGGTCGACGCGTACACCGAAGATGAGGCTCCGAACTCCAAGGGTGGGGTAGACACCCGTGTGGTTTTGAAGCTGGACCCACGCCTTTCCCCGATCAAGGTCGCGGTGCTGCCACTGTCCAAGAAGGAACCCCTGGCTACCAAGGCTCAGGAATTGGCTGATTCGCTGCGCAAGCACTGGAACATTGACTACGACACCTCCGGTGCGATTGGTCGCCGTTACCGTCGCCAGGATGAGATCGGTACTCCATTCTGCGTGACCTACGACTTCGACTCTCTCGAAGACGGCGCGGTCACCGTCCGCGAGCGCGACACCATGGAGCAGGAACGCGTCAAGATCGAAGACCTAGAAAGCTACTTGGCTGCACGTCTGATTGGTTGCTAATGCAGGAACACACTTACACCTCGTGGGGCGTACGCGACGGCGACACCCCGTTGTACCTCGGGGACGGCCCCGATGTCCTGGGTATTTTCAACCTGGAGCGGGCTACCGTCATGGGCGCGCCGTGGGCTTTGAAGGTCGACGACAAGCAGAGCGCCAAAGCAACGCTTGCCGACGGACGTACCTTCCTGCTTAACGGGAACCTCACAAAGGACAAGAAACTCCGTGCTGACATCGCCGGCCGAGTATTCATGTTCATTAACGAGAATTCCAGCAACTGGATCATCGAGGACGCCACCGGCACCAAGATTGCCCAGTTCTCCGGCGCGAACCGGGGAGTGCGCAAGGCCATCCTGGAAATTGTCCCCGAAAACCCAGAGCAGCAGGTTGAGCTCACGCCAGAAGAGTTGGCAGCGCTGAGCTGGTTTGCTCGCATCATCTTGGAAAGCCGCCTCGGGCGTTCGTCGATGATGCTGATTGTCACGCTCGTCGCGGCATCTATCTTGGCGATTTTGGCGTTGTTTGTCTAGGCCCCTGACCCTGGGGCTGGTGTAGTCTTGGGCATTATGAGTACCCCGTCATCCCGTTTGTTTTCCGCCTCTGAGGCGGGGCATTGGGAATGGCGGGGTAACGTGCTTTTCGACGCCAATAATCAGGACATCGCCAACGTCAACACGGATGTCCTGATTGTGGGGCAGCACCGGCTGCTCATTGAACACACGCCAGGTACGCTGCGCTTTCGGGCTCGGGCTACGAGCAACTTCGGGGAAGTGTTCACCATTTACCAGCCCGGTTTAACCCTGAATTCTTTGGAAGCCCAGTGTGGCGATCGCCATTACCGTCTGCCTCGGACCAGCCTGTGGCGTAAAGAACGTGCCATCTATACAGCTGACGGAGGGCTCATGGCTGTGGTACGTCCGTTGATTTCGGGGCGTGTGGAGATCGTTGATCAGCCGGGTGTCACGGCGACGGCCCCGTTTATCGATGCCGTCTTCCTCTCCTGGGGGTGCGTGCTCGCGGATTCACCGTTGACGCATCCCCGGCAAGCGCACCCTACAGAGTTTTAGGCTAGGGCAGGGCCTAGAAGCGGCCGGATACGGAACCTCCGAAGCCGCCTCCGCTGGAGGATCCGCCCCCGAAACCACCGCCGCCGAATCCTCCGCCGAATCCGCCACCACTGTTGCCGCCCAACATGGAACCGATAATCATGCCGGTGAGCATGGAACCGGACCCGCCTCCGGAATTGCGTTGCTGTTGGCGGCGGTGATCGCGGATATCGTTCTGCGCCAGTTGTGCTGCCTGTTGCGCCTTATTTGCTGCTTCACGAGCCTCACTGATGGCGGTGCTAACGTCGGGGGCCGGGCGCTGTTGTGCTTGATTGAAAAGTTGGGTGGCTTCGGCGAGGCGGGTGCGGGCGGTAGCGCCGACGATACGGCCACGGCTGGAGATGAGGTCATCTGCGCCCTGTATTGCTGCGCGTGCCGCGGTGATGTGCTGAGCAAACAGTGACTGTAGGCGTTCTTGAGTAGCGGTCACCTCACGGACGTGGTCCAGGAGCTCATCAATCTGCGCGTCCAGATCAGTGAGTTCCTGGTAAACGCGTAGTGGCTCGTCGGCTGCTTCGGCACGGGCACTGGGTAAACGGTCCTGTGAGGAGGCTACGAGGGCATCAAGTGCTTCCCAGTCAGCTGGAGCGCCGTTGCGTTGCCCACGATCTTTGAGTTCTTGGGCCTCGGCAATTTCTTCTTCGATCTCAGCTATTAGTGAGGGGAGCGCCCGCTTTGCTTCAGCGATGTTTTCTTCAGCGTGCTCGATAGCCGTAATGAGCTTGTCTGCTGTATCCACCGCGTTTTCCGCGTCCCGGATCGTCGGGACGAGTTCGCCTTGCTGGCCAGCCGGCAGGGCGGCGAGTTCACGACCACGCGCGAGGTAGTTGTCGGCGTGGGTGAGTGCAGCCTCGGCGAGGTCTACGTTGTCTGCGATGGGCTCCAAGACGGACGCCGCAAACTGGTTCTGCATGGTTTCCAACTGGGTGCGGGCATGCGGAACGCGGGTGCGTAGGTCCACGATCGTACGGGCAATGTCGTCCAGGGCACTGTCGGCCGTGAGGAGAAGGTTGCGCATGTCTGCGAAGTCTTGGGATTGCTCGTCGAGTTCGCGCTGCGCCTGGGCTGCATGCGTAATGACGCCGATGAGCATGTCGCGTTTTTGCGGCTCGGTTTCCGGGATGGCGTCGTTAAGTTGCGCAAACGTTGCTTGCGCGCGGCCTAGGGCAGTGTTGGCGCGGGCCACAGCCTGGTGGAACGGACGCGTGCGTGCGGTCCCGAACTCGGAGTCGGCGATCTTTAGCTCTTCGGTAGCGGTGCGCACGGACTGGTCGACGGCTACCACGCCGTCGTGAGACAACTCCTCCAAGATATGCGTGGGCAGCTGGGAGACCGCCTGGCCGTCGCTTAAATCCAGGCCACGGGCGGATTCCAAAAGCTGTTCATCCTGCTTGGAATTCTTGCGTCTGTTCCATGCGAAAAGCCCACCGCCGACGGCTGCGACAGCAACGGCACCGCCACCAAGCCATCCGAGGGACTCAGTAGAGGAACTACCGCCGTTACGGGCGCTACTTACAAAAGTATCGGCAGCGCCTGGCCAGTCGCCGTTGGTGAGGTATGGGTATACGGCATCAAATAGGTCTTGGCGGGTGGACTCAGAAAACTGGGTTCCGGTCGCGACTGTTGCGAGGCGGTCGGAGGTGGCAACCGCCAAGACGGCTACGTTTGCGCCACCGTTGGCCTTGACCACAGCTTCTCCGAAAGCGTCGGCAGTAAGACCTTCGAAGCTGGGCTGGAACACAATAAGCAGGGTGTTATGGGTGTCCAGCTGGTAGCCCTCGATTGCCTGCTCCAGCTGGGTGATCTGCTCGCTGGAGAGCACTCCGGAAAAGTCATTGACAGCCGAAGGGTACGCCTGCGGAGCCTGCGCCAGAACATGCGCCTCGGCGGCGTGTGTCTGCGCGGTAGCCGGTATCGTGGGAAGCCACGGCACGGCCACAGCGGTTAAGCCAGCGACAGCTAATGCGGTCAGGGGCATGGGTGCACGGCGGTTTCGCAAGACGTATTTCATAGTTCCTCACAATACCGTCAACCTGGGCTGCTGGCGCGGCGTCAATTTTTACGGCGACGCTAAGTGGGCGTGCCGTGGTCGTCGTTAGTTGTTCAGCGTGCGTAGAGTGAAAAACCATGAGCACTTCTGGTGGGGACTACGAATATCAGGCCGCAGATCTCGAACGCTTTGCAGATGAGGGGCAAAAAGGCAGCCAATTTTCCCAACACGGGGAACACCGTGGCGCGTTTGCGCGTGACCGTGCCCGCGTATTGCACAGTGCGGCGTTACGTCGACTGGCGGATAAGACCCAGGTCGTGGGGCCAGGGGAGGGGGATACCCCGCGCACACGGCTCACACACTCACTGGAAGTCGCCCAGATTGCCCGAGGCATGGGCTCAGGTCTGGGCCTAGACCCGGACATCTGTGATTTGGCCGGGTTGACGCATGATATTGGGCATCCGCCGTACGGGCATAACGGGGAGCGGGCACTCAATGAGGTTGCGGAGGAAGCCGGTGGGTTCGAGGGCAATGCGCAGACGCTGCGTATCCTCGCCCGTCTGGAACCAAAAGTTCTGGTCGGGGACCGGTCCGTGGGGCTGAACTTGACGCGCGCAGCCCTCGACGCGGCATGCAAGTACCCGTGGCCACGCACAGCCGGCGATGGGACCGTGAACAAAAAATACTCCGCTTACGATGAAGACGCTGACATCCTCACGTGGGTGCGCGCCGGGCATACTGATCTGCGTCCACCGATGGAAGCCCAGGTCATGGACTGGTCCGACGACATCGCCTATTCAGTCCATGACGTTGAGGACGCCATCTTGTCAGGGCGCGTGAGCTTGAAACTTTTGTGGGATTTGGTCGCGCTGGCCAAGTTGGCGGAGTCAGGTGCGGAAAAATTTGGCAGTACCCCGGAATTGCTTATCGACGCCGCCGCCCGCCTCCGCGACCTGGACATTATTAATAAGGCCGCCGATTTCACCGGCAGCCTCAGCGGGTTGGTCACGCTGAAACGATTGACCTCGGAGCTGGTGGGCCGTTTCGTGGGGGCCACGATTGAGGCGACCCGCGCAAAGTACCCGGGCACGCTGGGCCGGATGGAAGGAAACCTGATAGTTCCTCCGGAGATTAAGGCGGAAGTTATCCTGCTGAAAACGGTCGCGGTGCTTTACGTGATGGACCAGCGCACCCACTTAGACCAGCAGGCTTTGCAGCGTGACCGCATCTTCCGCGTGTACGAGTTCTTGGCTGCGGGCGCACCGGGCGCCTTGGACCCGATGTACGCCGCGATGTGGATGGAAGCTGACACCGATGCGCAGCGTTGCCGGGCTGTTGTGGATCAGATGGCGTCCATGACGGAGAAGCGCTTAGGGCGCATCGCGCAGGAGGCTGCGGACCTGTTTACCTTCTACGGCTAGTCGGCGCGCAGTTCCACTCCGCAGTCTTCACACACGAGTGCTACCGGCCGCAGGTCGCTCAAGCGGTTGTGGCGCAGTACAAGGCGATCTACGCGGTATTCGCGCAGCATGTCGGCAAAAGCATCCAGGTTGGAGGGGGCACGCCGGCCGTCGGGGTAGAGGCGGAGAGCTGTTGCACGCACCACCTGTGCTGGTGTGAATACGGGTGCCGTAATAATGACGGTTTTAGGCATCGGGGACCTCGCAGAAGGTTTCGTAGTGGTCATCGGTGTAGTAGAAAACATCCGGGTCAGTTGCGGGGCCACCGGTGACGATGCGCCGCTCGCCCCTGTGATTCAGGCCCGGGGTTTCTACGGTGTACTCCCGGTAATAATTTCGAGGTTTGTCAGGCAAGTTGCCCTCGTAGTTGCCGAAGCGTGCGCCGTCATTGTCGGGGTACTCGAAAGGACCGCCGGAATAAATATCGGAGATAACGCCCTTGGCGTTTTTGGGTAGCGTGGCCAGCGGGCACAGCCCCCCGTTTAATTCCTGAATACGTGTGGAGGGCGGGGTGGAAACCACCCTGGCGCTACTGCTCGGGGTAGAGGTGGTTGTGCTGCTGGGGTCGTCGTTAAGCGCATCAAAGCCGAAGAAGCCCGCAAGGAGCGCGATAATAAGGCCTGCGATCCCGCCGGTTATCGGTGCTTTCCGGGAATTTTTGCCCTGGTTTCCTGCCATGGTTCATCATTGTGGCACACTCTCCAGACATGGGTTCGAACTGTGGGTTCGAAATCAGTCTCGAAGAAAGCGCGATCGAGCATTTTTCCTAGCCAGGCGCGTGACCTGACGTCCAGGGCCGTGGTGTTTTAAAATGGTGGACTATGTGTGGAATCGTAGGATATGTAGGACCTCAACCGTCCGAGAAAGCCCAAGAAGTTGTCATCGAAGGGCTACGCCGTTTGGAATACCGTGGATACGATTCCGCCGGTATTGCGGTCAGCCTTGACGGTGGCATTAAATTTGCCAAGACTGCCGGCAAGGTCAAGGCACTCGAAGATGCAATCGCAGCCGATCCGTTGCCGGAAGCAGCTGTGGCGATCGGCCACACCCGTTGGGCTACTCACGGCGGTCCTACCAGCGCGAATGCGCACCCGCACGTAGTTGATGGTGGCCGCATCGGTGTGGTACACAACGGCATTATTGAAAACTTTGCGGAGCTTAAGGCCGAGCTTCTCGACGCCGGCGCCACCTTCATCTCCGAGACCGACACAGAAGTTGCCGCAACTCTGCTGGCTAGCATCTACCACGGTGAGGCCGCCGGCGATCTTACCCGCGCCATGCAGCTGACCGCACAGCGTCTTGAGGGTGCGTTCACGATTCTTGCTATCAGTGCGGACCAGCCGGACCGAGTGGTTGCTGCCCGTGAAAACTCCCCACTCGTTCTTGGCGTGGGTGAGGGGGAAATGTTTCTAGGCTCGGATGTCTCCGGTTTCATCGATTACACCAAGCAGGCCGTGGAACTGGACAACGGCCAGGTTGTTACCGTCACCGCTGACGGCTACGAGGTCACCTCCTTCACCGGTGAACCGAGCGAAGGTAAGCCCTTTGAGGTCAAGTGGGACGCTGCTGCCGCTGAAAAGGGCGGTTTTGATTCCTTCATGGAGAAGGAAATCCACGATCAACCTGCCGCTGTGCGCGATACCCTCTTGGGGCGTCTTGATGAGTCCGGCAAGCTGGTCCTCGACGAGCTGAAGATTGATGAATCCATCCTGCGCAGCGTGGACAAGATTATTGTCATCGCGTGCGGCACGGCAGCCTATGCCGGTCACGTTGCCCGCTACGCGATTGAGCATTGGTGCCGCATCCCTACCGAGGTAGAATTGGCGCACGAATTCCGCTACCGCGATCCGATTGTCAACGAGAAAACGCTCGTCGTCGCATTGTCCCAGTCCGGTGAAACGATGGACACCCTCATGGCCGTGCGCCACGCACAGGAGCAGGGCGCCAAGGTTATTGCGATCTGTAACACTGTCGGTGCCTCCATCCCACGTGAGTCGGATGCGTGCCTGTACACCTACGCCGGGCCAGAGATTTCCGTCGCGTCGACGAAAGCATTCTTGGCGCAGATTACTGCTGCGTACCTGCTGGGCCTCTACCTGGCGCAGCTGCGCGGCAACAAGTTTGATGATGAGATCGCCACAATCCTCGACGACCTGCGCGCCATGCCGGACAAGATCCAGAAGGTCATCGATAATGAAGACCAGGTTAAGCAGCTGGGCAAGGACATGAAGGACGCGCAGTCGGTCCTCTTCCTAGGCCGTCACGTGGGATTCCCCGTTGCGCTTGAGGGTGCGCTGAAGCTGAAAGAAATCGCGTACTTGCACGCGGAGGGTTTCGCCGCTGGCGAGCTCAAGCATGGGCCGATCGCCCTGGTAGAGGAGGGCCAACCGGTCTTCGTGATCGTGCCGTCCCCGCGGGGTCGTGATTCTTTGCACGCTAAGGTTGTCTCCAACATTCAGGAGATTCGTGCCCGCGGTGCGGTGACCATCGTGATTGCTGAAGACGGTGACGATGCTGTGGAGCAGTACGCCAACCATGTGATCCGTATTCCACAGTCGCCGACGCTCATGCAACCGCTACTGGCGACCGTTCCGCTGCAGATTTTCGCGTGTGCGGTCGCGGGAGCGAAGGGGTACGACATTGACCAGCCACGCAACCTGGCGAAGTCTGTGACCGTGGAATAGTTTCCGCGCAACGAAAATGCGCCGCTGGCTTTATACCGGCGGCGCATTTTCGCGCTACGTGGCGTCGTAAAGCGCAAACAACGCGGTGGCGAAGAGGAACTCGGATACGCGCTAAGGTTGTGGGCATGGCTAAAGGTAGGATCCCGGAGAGCGATATCGCTGCGATTCGTGAGCGCACCCCAATCGAGGAGATTGTGGGGGAGTATGTGCAGCTCACTCCGGGTGGTTCGGATTCGTTGAAGGGTTTAAGCCCGTTTAAGGATGAGCGGACTCCGTCGTTCCATGTGCGTCCGAACCGCGGGTATTTCCACTGCTTTTCAACGGGTAAGGGCGGGGATGTTTTTACATTCCTCATGGAGATGGAACACCTGACTTTCCCGGAGGCCGTCGAGGCGTGTGCAGAAAAGATTGGCTATCACATCAATTATCAGGGTGGTGGCACAGGCCGTCGGGTGGAGCCCGGCACGCGTCAGCGTTTGATTGCGGCGAACAAGGCTGCGCACGAGTTTTATCGTCAGCAGCTGGAGACCCCTGAAGCGGAGACAGGCCGCCGATTTCTCTTGGACCGCGGGTTTTCCCAGGACCTGATTTACCAGTTCGAATGCGGATACGCGCCGGCTGGCTGGGATACGCTGACGAAGCACTTGCTCAAGAAGGGCTTTAACTTTAAGGAGCTGGAGGCAGCAGGCTTATCGACGATGGGCCGTCGCGGTCCTATCGACCGTTTCCACAGGAGGCTGTTGTGGCCGATTAAGAACATGTCCGGTGACGTGATTGGATTCGGTGCTCGCAAGCTCTTTGACGATGACAAGCTGGGCAAATACATGAACACCCCCGATACGATGCTTTATCACAAGTCGAAGGTGTTGTTCGGGCTGGATCAGTCAAAGAAGAATATCGCCACGGATCACCAAGCCGTGGTCGTGGAAGGTTACACCGATGTGATGGCCATGCATGCGGCCGGCATTAAGACGGCGGTGGCTTCGTGCGGCACGGCGTTTGGCGCGGATCACCTGCAGATTTTGCGCCGCCTCATGCTCGACGACAATTTTTTCCGTGGCGAACTGATTTATACCTTCGATGGTGATGAAGCAGGCCAAAAGGCTGCAATGCGCGCGTTTGAAGGCGATCAGAAGTTTACAGGCCAGTCGTACGTAGCAGTCGCCCCGGACGGGATGGACCCGTGCGACCTGCGCTTGGAAAAGGGCGATGTTGCGGTCCGCGAGCTTATTGCCACGCGTATCCCGATGTTTGAGTTCGTTATTCGGGCAACACTGAAGGATTATTCCCTGGATTCGGTAGAGGGGCGCTTGCAGGCGCTCCGCCGCGCCGTTCCGGTGGTGGCCACGATTCGCGATACTCCACTGCAGACGGAGTACGCCCGCATGCTTGCCGGCTGGGTCGGGTGGGCTGACACCGACGATGTTATCCGGCAAGTCCGCGAGGAGGCCCGCAAACCCAAAGCACCCGAGCCACGGAGAGCGAAGCGTTTCGATTCCGCGTCTTCCCAACCGGTGGAGACGGCGCCAGCGTTGCGGCTACCTGACCCCCGCACCCCGTCGTTGTGGCCACAGCGTGAGTCGTTGAAGTTGGCGCTACAGTACCCAGAGTTGGCGGGGAGTTATTTTGATGGCCTCTCGGAAGAGAGCTACACGCATGAGGCCTATCAGGCTGTGCGTAAGGCCATTGAGGAGGCCGGTGGCTGCGCCCAGGCTGGTGATCACGCCAATTGGATTAGTAACGTAGCCGACCACATGCTGGATCTCGGCGGGCGGCAGTTCGTTTCAGAACTGGCCGTCGAAGAGATCCGTGTCGACGACGACCAACTGGAACAGTACGTCGATTCAGTATTGTCGCGCCTGCAGGAGGCGCGCATTGGCAACGAAATTTCGCTGCTCAAAAGCCAGTTGCAGCGGATGCGCCCCTCGGACGATGAGGTCACATATAACGCGATGTTCGCGGACCTCGTGGCGCTGGAGCAGGCGCGCCGGGAACTCAACGAGCGCGCCTTCCGTTAACTACTAGTTGTCGTCGGGCTCAAGGATTATCGGCTGGTCAGGATTGTTTTTGCCGTTGTTTTTCTCGCGCCCGCGACTAAGGTCTTTGACTTCGCGCATGCGTGGTTGGGGATCGAGTTTGTTGGCTATTGCCTTCCGACCGGCCTGCACAGCGGCCTTTGTGGCGGGGGAGTTGACCATTGCCTGGTAGCCGTTTTTGATTTGTTCGTAGCGGCGTCGGCCAGCTTTGGTGCCAAAGACGTATCCTGCTGCTGCTCCGATAACAAATTGAATCATGGGTCCAACCCTACCTAAAAATGGTGGCTACCCTAGAACTATGATTTTCCTGCGCTCTGTCTCCGCCCAGCATGTGGAGGACCCGGACTATGGGGTGGGCATGCCAGTATTCCGTTGGCTTCTCGACGGCCACCGCCTCCACTTCCGTGCCCCAATCACTTTCATCACGGGTGAAAATGGTGCAGGGAAATCTACGCTCGTTGAAAGTTTGGCGCGCGTGCTGGGATTACATGGTGCTGGTGGCGCGGAGCGGCGTTTCATGGGAACCGGTGACGATTTCACCTCAAACGCATATCGAAGTCTGCTGATCCGCAAGACTGACCCGATTCCCCAGGCCTTCTTCCTGCGCGGGGAAACGTACCTGGATACGGTGAACGCACTGGGCATGTCCACTCCTGGTTCGCATGGGGAATCGATTATCGAAATGACCGGCTACCTATCCACGCAACCTGGGGTGTACATTCTCGACGAGCCTGAAGCCGGCTTATCAGCGGTGTCTCAGATGGCTTTGCTGGCTCAGTTCGCGCACGGGGTAGAAGCTGGCGCCCAGTGGATTGTGGCCACCCATTCACCGATCCTGCTCGCCACCCCGGGCGCCCACATCTTGGAAGTTCATGAGGATGGGATTACTGAGGTGAGCTACCGGGAGAGCCAACCATTTAGGCACTATGCCGAATTCTTCGCGGACCCAGAGGGGGTGGCCGCATACTTGGTGGGGGATTAAGTAAGAAGTAGTGCTGGAAATAGCTTAGGCCCCTGCTCCGAAAAGCAGGGGCCTAAAATCTTGCTCCTCCAACTGGGCTCGAACCAGTGACCCTTCGATTAACAGTCGAATGCTCTGCCAACTGAGCTATGGAGGACTATGTAACCCGGAGTTTGTACTCCCTGGCAACGAGTAGAAACTATACAAGTAACTTTAAATAGTGGCAAATCCGCAGGTGGGAGCCGTAAAAGGAGATATGTGTGCACTGCTGATCGAGGTGACCTTTTCGGTGCAGGATACTCAGACATTGTCGCGCACACGACTGAATTGCTTACCGACGAGGACGCGTACCACTCCATGGCCAACGCTGTGAACCCATACGGGGACGGCCAGGCCGCAAAGCGTGTAGTGGCTGCGATTGCTGAACTCCTCGGCGTCGGAAAGCGATTGCCAGATTTTACGGCCTAGTGACGGCAGGGTGCCGTTCGTTGTTGGCGGTATTTCTCCGATTGGGACGGCTCTGTATAATGTTTCCTGTTGCCCACACCGTGCTGGTGTTGAGCGGCAGGTATTGGGGCTATAGCTCAGTCGGTTAGAGCAGTGGACTCATAATCCATTGGTCCCGGGTTCGAGCCCCGGTGGCCCCACGGTAAGGAAACCCCCAGGTTAGTGATAACCTGGGGGTTTCAAGTTTTCGCAGGGTCGACTACTTTAGTGGTTGTGGAGGGAAATTAAGAGGGCGGTTATGTCAGCAATTGAAACTGGGTCTGATGCTATTCGCTTGCTAAGCGCTGCAACTGGGTATGAGGAATCGTTTTTCTCTCGCCGAATATGCGACGGAGAAGATCGATTTCATGTGATGCCACAAAACGAGGAACTTGAAGGTTTACCTTGTTATTGGGTGTTTAAGGAATCTGGTAAAATTCAGGAGTTGTATATTAGACATGCCCCAGAAGTTCAGGCCTGGTATGAGCTTCCTACGACTCGCGAATACGATGTTTAAAAACTCGTAGATGCAACCCCTTGTGTTTATGCGGCAGCTTTTCATGGCCACCTTCCTGGGGCGGATTTTGAGGCAGCACTGCGCTTTTACCGCGCAGCAACCGGCCACGCCGAACACATGACCCTCTACCTCCCCAACGAAACCATCCTGATTTCGCGCCGGGCAGGCAAGTGGGAGGCCATAGAGCGTATCGAGCATGGTTTAGGGCGTGTGTCGATTGTCATGGCGTTCAACCAAGACACCTCCGATGATGTGTGGGCTGGCGAAACACAATTCTCGGAGCTGAAACCATTGGTGAATATGGCAGGTCGTGTCATGCTGCAGCTGCAGATGGCCATGGAAACGGTCTCCACGCCGCAAAAGATTGCTCTTGGTGTTGCTTGCACGGACTTCCAGGACGAGTTCGGCAACCCGCTTGATGACTGGGATACCTATCTGGGATCAGTGTGGGCGATTTCTACCAAAGGCGCTGACGTGAAGCAGTTGCCGGGTGCAGATCTAGCCGGGTTTCATAAAAGACCATCACGATGCTGGCCGAGCAGGCGGCCACCGTGACTGGTCTTCCGGTGCGCATGATGGGGCAAAACACAGCCAATCCCGCAGCACAAGGTTCTATCCGTGCTGACGAGTCTCGCTTGGTTAAACACGTCGAGCGTGTTGGCCGTTCGATTGGTGCTGCCCTTGGGTGGTCGCTTGGTGTGGCTGAACGTATTCGGCGCCATTCGTGGGAGTCTGACGGCAAGATTTCCATCCTGTGGCATGACCCTGGTACCCCGACAGAGGCGCAGCGTGCGGACGCGCTATCGAAGAAGACCGGCGGTAAGCCAGTGCTCTCGGTTCGTGGCGCGTTGCTCGAGCTTGGGTTTACTCAGGCACGTATTGATAAGGAACTTCAGTGGTTGGCCCAGGAGCGTGAGGGCTATTTCGATGTCACCGACACGAAGCTTGAGCGCGGCAGTCTATAAACGCATAGGAGGTGTTAAGCCATGAGTATTACGTGGTCATTTCGTCCTTTGCCTCCTGAGATGCGTGAGGAAGCGATTGCTCGGTCGAAGATTGTGCAGCAAGTTTTGCGCACCTTACACACTAAGGTGATGCCGCGGGCTGAGCCGATGGATATTGATCTTTGGGAGCAAACACTTGCACAAGGGATTGTGCCTCTTATTACTGAAGCGCAGGCTGCGAATGCAGCGTTGGTTGATAAGACAATGAATCTTGAGCTGATGGCTAACGGTTGGCAGGATACGCCGATTGGGGTGCTTAATCCGCAGGGTTTTGCTGGTTTTACGCCTGATGGTGATCCACTGGAGATGATTCCTCGTGCCGTGGCTAAGCATGTTCGTGAGCGCTTAGCCCTGTATGAGGAACCGAGTGTGCAGCAGCGGCGTCAAGCGTGGGAATCAGGCGGCAAGCTTCTTGCCACTATTGCCCAAACCGCGTTAATTGATACTCAACGTATGGCTAAGTCGGTGGCGGAGCTGATGCGACCGAAGACGTTGTACGTCCGAAAAGCGAATGTGCCGTGTTGGGCGAGGTGTGCGATCTTAGCCGGCAAGCGCGGGTACTGGGACAAGCCGTTTAAACGTCATCCAGGCTGTGATTGCACGCAGATTGCGGTACCAGAGGGAACTGGTGCACCTCCCAAGACCCCGGAGTTTAGTGTCCAAGCGTATTGGGATTCGTTAAGTGCTCGGGACCAGGAAAAGGTGTTTGGTAAGGCTGGTGCTGCGGCGATTCGTTCGGGTGCTGACATTAATCAGGTTGTGAATTCACGCTCTGGCATGAGTGCGGCAGGCTCGGCGTTTACCACTGTTGGGACGACGCAGCGGTCGCAGACGATGCGGTATTACTACGGGAAACCGACTGGTTCTGTGCGTGGTATGGCGCGTGTGCCGCGGTTGAGCGTGCCGGAGATAATCCGGCAGACCCAGGGGGATGCGAGGGCGCGTACTGCTTTGCTGTTTCAGCATGGGTATATCAGGTCGGTACAACCTGGGGTTTTGCCTCGTGAGGTGTTTGACTTGGTTGCTGATCCAGCTCGTGTGCGTCAGCAGGCGTTGTTTGAGGAGTTCGCGGAGATTGTGCCGTTGATTGATCCCGCTTTACCGTTGGAGCACATCACGAAAGCAGGGGGAGCGCGTTACGTACCAAAACGAGGTTTGATTTATGTCACTGGTGGTCATACTTCAGCGTGCTCGGAGGAAACTGTCAGTTCAGTGCGTCATCTTCTGAGGGAATTTCCTAACGCTCGTTTGAGTTCGCCAAAGTCATTTTTCCCTCCCCAGCCCGATGAACAATTGCTTCGATGGCTTGAAGACGTAAGCGCTGATGTTCTTAACTATCCCGATTTTCTTGACCGTACTGGTAATGATGGGTGGCTGTTGCAGAAGAGTGTTGTTGATGCGGTGGGAAACCGCATGCGTCTTGAAATGATTATTCAGGCTAACCGTGCAAATGAAGAGTATTCGTGGAAGAAGGCCACGATCTTTGCTCGCCATGGTGATAAGGTGAAGAGCATCACTCGTGATGGACAAATTGTGGATGTTCCCTGGGAGGGATAGCAAGTGCTTTTTCATGAAGCAATAGATCAACTTAGCGTCGAACTTGGTGCTTTCGACCACAATTTACTTAGCCCGAGGTATGAAGAACGTCTTCTCGTTGCGTACATTGATGCGATGAAGTGTGGAAGAAAAGTTACGAATCTCGAGGCAAAGCGAGAATTCCTCGGAATTTTTGAGGAGCCTATCTACTACGAAGAGAATTTTTATAGTGAGATTGGTGTGCGAGATGCTTTCGCTTTAGCGGAGGAATTTGCTGAGATGGAACCTGTGGTGCCTCTAGAGTTTCCTACTATCGAGGACATGGACCTTTACCGAAGTCACTAGTGGCATAAGTCTGTTTCACCCATCACTTTGTGTGGTGGGTTTTTTATGCCCACCTTCGTCGGTGGGTGTTCGTATATAAGGAGAAATAAGTATGAAAAACCGTATGCGTCCGTGGGTTCGGATGTTCGCTGCTGAAGCAGATACCGGCCAAGGTATAGAAGCACCTCAAGGCTGCGCTGGCACCGCATCAGCACAGCACGACGCATCTGCTGCGCAGTCAGACCAAGAGTCTGAAACTGATACTCATCCTGATGGTGAGACCGATAGCGACGATGGCGAGGACGATAACCCTAACCGTCGCGGTGGCCACCGTGCTGTGCTCGCTGATCTTGCACGCCAACGCGATAAGCGACAGGAGGCTGAAGCCGCTCGCGATGAGTACAAGGCTCGCCTTGATGAAATCGATAAGGCCAATATGACCGAGCTGGAGCGCACCCAAGCAGAGCTTGCAAAAGCCCACGAGCAGATTGCCACGTTGAAGTAGGCGCAAGAGCAGCAGGCCCGCCAGCAGATGGTGGCCAAGGTACTTGCTGACGTGAAACTCCCCGCCGAGATGGCGGACCGACTACGCGGCGAGACCGAAGAAGAACTCGCCGCTGACGCCAAAACCTTGGCCGAAGCACTGGGCTTCAACGCTACACGCGGCAATAACCGAACCAATGGTCAAACAAGTCCAGGCCGGTATCGCGCCGGGTAATTCGCGTGTGGTGTGGGACCGGTTGGGGTATACCCCGGAGGAGCAACGCTTGATGGAGTCTGAAGTTCGTCGTGTGCAGGCTGCGGATCGTGCTGGTGCGTTGGCGCGGATCGCGGGTGACACTCAAGTGGGTCGGATTGCTGATCAGATTGTTGTTGCTGCGCGTGCTAATCGTGAACCTGGATGCGGAGTATGAGTGAGTACCGGGATGATTATGCACGGTCGCTTGATGGGCTTCGCATGTTGGTGCGACGGGATCTTTTAGCGTGGTGGAAGCAGACAGAAGGCCTGGGGTTTATCGAGCAGAAGAGGCTTTTGGAAGACCCGTTTGCTGCGATTGCGGAAACATACGGCGAGCAGGCCGCATATGCTGCCGCGGATTACCTGTTTTTGGAGCGTTCGCTTGATGACACTCTGCGAGAGTTGGAGTATCCGGAGGTTGCTGACCCAGTTGGGTTTGAGAAGGCTCGGGCATCGTTTAGGTATGCGATGCGGGTGGATGATGTGGGAAGTGTCGCCGAGCGGGAGCGCGCAAAGACCCAGCTGCAGGCTATTACGAACAGGCTTGTTGTTGTGCCTGGGCGTCGTACTGTGGAATTAGGTGTTGCTCAAGCCGGTACGCGGTATGCGCGTGTGCCGGAGCCTGGTGCGTGTGCGTGGTGTTTGATGGTTGCTTAGGGTGGGGCGGAGTCTTTGCCTAAAAAGGGTAAGGGTGGTGAGCTTCGGCGGTATCACGATAATTGCCGGTGTTTAGGTATTGAGGTGAAAACGGATGCTGATTTGCCGCGGCTTAATCGGGATTTGGCGACTGCGGGTGCCACGTTGAATCATGAGCTCGGAAAGTCCCCTAGTGTGCAGGATTGGCGTCAATACATCACGGCTCGGCGTGAGCAAGCAGGCCAGGACGTGGAGTGACCCAGGCTGCAGTATTGCCGGATACCGCGTTACAAGGGTGATGGGTATTCGACTGTCTTTCCCGGTGAAAAAGTCCGCCGTTAGATAAGATGCCGGGTCATGTGCTTCATGGTTGGCGGGACTTGAGTGATGGTGACCGCAAGCGTCGTGATGCGGGTGAACCTGTTCAGGGGCGGCCGCATGATGAGAGTCTGCGTGATGGGCACCGCTGGGACACACAGCGTGAAGGAGCATCGAAGTTTTCCAAAGAGTGGTCTGACCAGAAGATTGCCGATGCTGTGCGGGATGCTATCGAGAGTCCAGAGTTTACAGCATTCAACGACTATTCCAGAGAGGTCTGGTCAGAGATCGATGGCGAAGTTGTGTACGCCAAATATGTTAAAGTCAAAGGTAGGGAAAAGTTTGTGGAAGGTTACACAGTCGGCAGAATTCCACCCCGGGCAAGAAAGGTCGTGGGATGAAACTCCAAGAGGCCTATCGTATTTTGGAAGCAATGACCCCGCCTACTGTTTCTCGGGAGGCAGCAGAGGATTCGCTTGAAGCGGGGGCACCAGAAGGTGCAATCTTAGCATTAATCGAGGATGCGATGACTGAGCGTGAGCTTACGTGGCAAATGCTTGAGTTCGCCCGAAAGCTGGACTTATCTTCGCCATATGAATTGCTTCTAGATTTGGTGGAATCAGATTTTAGAGACAATAGCGTCGCCTAGGTAGGTGGTGGCCAGGTTCGAGTCCTGGTCGGCGCACGAAACCCCAACTCTTGATGTTTTTCTCCAGGAGGGAAAGACACCAAGGGTGTGGGGTTTTTCTTATGCCCAAAACATGTGATTTCCCAGGAGGAATGATGGACACTAATCAACCAGATTCAGCCCCACAGCCAGACGCTAACCGGGCTGGAAACCTAGAAACCACCGAAAACAATGGTGGCGAGCAGGACACATTTGACCGTGCGTATGTGGAGAAGCTGCGCGCTGAGAACGCGAAGTACCGCAATAAGGCCAAGGAGCTTGAGCCTATGGCGCAGAAGATGCGTGAGCTTGAGGAAGTCAACAAAACGGATCTGGAGAAAGCCCAGGAACGTATCGCCGAACTTGAGGCGTTACAGAAGGCTTCCGAGTTGGAGGTGCTGCGCTCGAAGGTTGCGGTAGCTCATGGTGTTCCCGCTGCGTTGCTGCCGGCTGAGGGTGACGAAGAATCACTGTCACAGGCAGCTAAGGCGTTAGTTGAATGGGCAAATAAGCATGAGCCCGATGTGAAGAGTTTGCCGGGTAGCCGTGCTGCGGGCGCTGACGTAAGCGTCAGTGACCGTGACGCGCAGTTCGGATTGCCAATTTAATAGCGCACCGCTCTCGCGGCGGACGCAACCCGAAAGCCCGAGGGGATAACTCTGGCCGCAGGGGAGCGAGGCTGTAGTGTGCCGCTTGATTCTCCGGATTAGCACCTTATCGTGTGTTGACTCACGGCCAAGACACGAGTGTGCGCGCATTGAAGGCGAGGGGATACCGATCGGTATTTCCGGCGTAACGCGAACTGAGGTTCCGAACCCAGCGCCACCCATTTTCATTTAGTTGCCAATAAGTGTTAAGCGGGCTAAGCTTTTTGCTATGAACAGCATATCCGATCCCCGTAACCCTGGAGACCCAACAAACAGCCGCCAGGATGAAAATCACTCCGAGGGTCGGCCTCAGTCCGCGACGCAGCGGCCCCGTGTCTACCAGAGTTATCCACCGCAGCGGACCCATGAACACACCCACACGCACAGTCACGGGCCAGGACAACAACACTCGCATTCGCACGGCGTGGATCACCACAACCACAACCACAACCACGATCACAACCACTCCTTCAATGGTTCGCTCAAGGCGCTAACCGTCACGCTGACGATGACGGCAACTATTTTTGTTGCTCAGGTCATAGGTGGTTTGTGGTCTGGCTCGCTAGCTCTGTTGTCGGATGCGATGCACATGCTGTCCGACTCCACGGGTTTGCTCATAGCGCTCGTAGCGATCCTTATCGGTCGCAAGGCTGCCACTGCGCAGGCTACATTCGGGTATCGGCGCGTTGAGGTTATCGCGGCCCTGGTCAATGCGGTCGTCGTGACGGGCGTCTCGGTGTGGATTGTTGTGCGCGCGTTGGGGCGCCTCGGGGGCGATCATGAGATTGAAACCGGCGTGATGCTGATTGTTGCGATCGTCGGCTTGCTGGCCAATGCTGTGTCTGCGCTTATCCTGATGCGTCGTCAGCATGAGAGCCTCAATATGAAGGGCGCTTACCTGCATGTTCTTTCGGATTTGTTGGGCTCGGTCGCGGTGATTATCGCGGGTATTATCATAGCGTTCACTGGTTGGACGGCTGCCGACACAATCGCCTCGCTATTGATTGCGGCACTGGTGTTGCCTCGCGCGCTGAAAATGTTGTGGACTTCGCTGTCTGTGCTGCTTAACCGCGCCCCTGAGAATATGGATACTGAAGAAATCGAGGCTGCGCTCGCTGGCCTCCCTGGCGTGTATTCGGTTCACGACCTCCACGTGTGGTCTACCGACGGCACCGAAGCTCTAGCTACTTGCCATCTAGTGCTCGAGGAGCCAACACACATCGGCGATTGTCGCGTCCTCGACGCCGCCCAAGAAAAGTTGCGCGAATTCGGCATCGAGCATTCCACTATTCAACTTGAGCAGAAGTCCCATAAAGACCACGAGATTGTGTGCTGATTGCTTCTCGACGTCACCTGCGTACGCCCCATTCGATAGCAAACGAGTGGGGTGCTTTATTGTGGTGGCATGAATACACCACGCCCACTCTTTGTCGCCGCTGTCGCAGGGGAAGCCGCCTATATTCCGGAAGGATCGCGGCTGCTAGTCACGGGCATCGGCCTGGTTCCGGCTGCAGTAAAAGTTGCCCGCGCAATCGCTGAGGAGCGCCCAAGTATCGTGGTGAATTTAGGGACGGCGGGTGGATTGCATACCCACATGAATGGCGTGTACGAGGTATGTGAAGTTTTCCAACACGACGTCGATGAGCGTGCGCTTACTGCGATTACGGGTGAGCCGCACCCGACGCATTTCACGTTGAAGTCTCGCAGTTCGCTGCCGAAAGCACGGCTGGCTAGCGGGGATACGTTCATCGGTGATGCAACCCAGCGTGACATTTTGGCGCGCACTGCGGACTTGGCGGATATGGAAGGCGCGGCCGTCGTCGCTGCTGCACGGGATGCGGGCGTACCGGTGACGGTGTTGAAGCAGGTATCGGATCACGCTGATGACACCGCACGTTCCTCCTGGGCAGGTGCCGTCGACGCAGGGGCACGGCAGCTGGCCCAGGCGTTGGCGGACCACCCTGAGCTGCTTCAGCCTTAGCGCACCCTTCCTGCAGGTTGCGTAGGATGTGGGGCATGACTGTTCTAGATTCCCTGCGCACGTGGCCTGTCGACTCCGTTTCTGCGACCATTATCGGCGCTGAAGGGAATCCGGAATGTGGGGATCAGGACAAGGTTTATGAGCTCGCCAGCGTGACCAAGCTGTTGTCCGCCTACGGGGTGCTCCTTGCGGTTGAAGAAGGCGCAATCGAGCTTGACCAACAGGCGGGACATGGTGCGCCAGATGGCGCTACAGTTCGCCACTTGCTGGCACACGCTTCTGGTGTCGGGTTTGATTCTCGTGATGCGCAGAAAAAGGTGGGCGAGCGGCGAATTTATTCCTCGGCGGGGTACGAGATTCTCGCGGATCTTGTTGCTGCGGAAACTGGTTTTAACTTCCCGGAATATCTCTACGAAGGGGTTTTTGCTCCGCTAGGGATGAACTCGACGCAGTTGCGGGGTTCGGCCGGGCACGGAGCAGTATCGACGTGCCGTGATCTTGCAGCATTCGTCACGGAAGTCATGGACCCCAAACTCCTACACCCAGACACGGTCGCAGAAGCGTTGACTAACCAATACGGTGACGTGCGGGGTCTTGTACCCGGTTATGGAATGAAGAATCCGTGCCCGTGGGGGCTGGGTTTTGAAATTCATGGTGCGAAGAAACCGCACTGGCTGGGTGAGAACATGCCCGCTTCCACGGTGGGGCACTTTGGCATGGCCGGCACGTACGTGTGGATTGTTCCAGAGCGCAAGATTGCGATGGTCGCCCTCACTGATCGGGATTTCGGAGACTGGGCCAAACCGTTGTGGTCCAACACTAATGCTCAGGTGTGGGATACGATAACGGCCTAAGCACGCTGTACGTGCAGATGCTCAAGCTGAACTTGAGCTTTAATAAACGGGGGTAAAAGTAGTACTTGAGGGTTGCAGGGCCCTGGTGACCTGACCAAAATCGGGACCACGTTCAAACAGAACATGCGAAACATGGTCGAGGTCGTTGGGGAAGACGAAGCTCGTCTTCGCGCACCAGAAGCTAATCGGTGCGCGTCCATGAATACCGCAAGGATACTGTTATGACGATTATTTCCCCTGCCCGCCCCGCGCAGACACGCACGCGAAACAGTGCGCATTGGCAGCAGGTCACACAGCGTGCCTACGCACACGCTGTGTTGTTTATCGACCGCTTGCCACGCCACCTGCGGATGGACGTAGAAACGGCGATGGTGGAACACCTTCCAAGCGACGCACTTCCGGCTGCGCCGGGCACGGACGTGCTGGAAGCACAGTGGTTTACGCGCTGGGAACGCTCAGACGTGCCGGGATGCGTACGTTGCCGGCAGGTGCTCACCGCGCCAGCAGAAGAACTCGCGCGGTTCCGCACAGCCTTGGCCGATATCGCCCCAACGGCGACTGTGGGGCTCAAGGCCTGTTAAAGCGCTTGCATGCAGAGGGTGCCGTTAAGCTTCCGCTGTGAGGTCGCGCGCGGTGGCCGCTGCGTGGAAGGATCCGTCCTCGAACGGGTCATCCCAAATCTCCACCAGGTCAGCCACGGAACCAATGCGACGCGTGGGGCGGAACGGGTAGCGTTCGACTTCTGCAGTGTCAGAAATACCCGAGCTCACCAAGATGGTGCGCATACCTGCTTCGAGTCCACTCTTTACGTCAGTATCCATGCGGTCACCGATCATGACCGTGGACTCGGAGTGCGCACGAATCGTGTTCAGCGCGGAACGCATCATCACAGGGTTTGGTTTACCGATGTAGTACGGCTCCGCACCCGTCGCCGCGGTAATCAGCGCTGCGACAGAGCCGGTTGCCGGCAAAATGCCTGTCGGCGCGGGGCCCGTCACATCTGGGTTGGTGCAGATAAAGCGTGCGCCACCCAAAATCAGATTGATTGCTTTTGTAATAGCTTCAAAGGAGTAGGTGCGTGTTTCACCAAGCACAACGAAGTCTGGATCAGCGTCAGTCAGAATGAATCCGGCCTCGTGCAATCCCGTGGTCAGCCCGGATTCGCCAACAACATAAGCCGAACCGCCAGGATGCTGGTCAGCTAAAAAGCTTGCGGTCGCGGTTGCGGAGGTCCAGATACGTTCCTCAGGTACGTCCAATCCCGTGGCTTTCAAGCGCGCGGACAAGTCTCGTGGGGTGTGGATGGAATTGTTGGTCAAAACCATGAACTCCACGCCGTTGTCGCGCAACGTGTGCAAGAATTTGTCGGCGCCAGGAATCATGTCGCCCTCTTTGATGAGGACGCCGTCCATGTCGGTCAAATAAGAAATGGGAGCGTTCATGCCCCCATCATGCACCAGTTTTCACAGCCCTGCTAGGAACGTCGCTGAGAAATCAGGTCAAGGAACTCCCCGATGGTGCTTAAGGGGGCCACGTCGGCGTCGTCAAGCATGACCCCTGTGGCTTCCTCGGTGCGCACCACAATGCTGATGATGTGCAGGCTGTCGACCCCGGTGTCGCGCAGTGACTTTTCGCGCTGCACTTCCTCGACGGGGATTCCCGTCACATCGTGGACCAGTGCCGCGAACTTGGCCAGGTCTGGGTCGGCAGCAGCACGTGGATCAGCCTTCTGGGAGGTGCTGGCGGCGGGTTCGTCGCCGAGCGGAATGTCCGTGTTGAACTTGGCTGCCAGTTGCGCTGCGAGGTCACTCATAGTGGACCATCCTAGCCGGCTAGGATAGCCAGACATGGATCCCCGCACCGTCCTTGACCGACTTACTGCCCGCGGCCGCCGCAGGCTTGCGCTTCACGACGCCTCCCGGCCCGGTCCCTGGCACGTGGACCGTGACGGCTGGGTAGGAAAGATTCGCTATTATGCCGTCGGCCCCGCCACTGCTGATACCACTGTTGTGTTCATCCACGGTTTCACCCTCGAAGCACAAGGCTATTACCTCCAGACCGAGTACTTGCGTGAGCATCATCCAGGGGTGCAATCTCTACTCATGGACCTGCGCGGACACGGGGAAACTGGGGCGTTCCCGCCAGAAGAATGCACCGTGGACGGGCTTGCCGACGACGCCCTCGCCGTCATCGAACGCCACGCACCCACGGGCAACCTCATCATCGTGGGCCATTCATTAGGTGGGATGGCAGCATTCAACCTGGTGCGTCGCGCGACGCAACTGCGTGACCGCATAGCCGGGCTGGTGATTGTCGCAGCTTCTATTGAACCCCTGTCCTCTCAAGGGATTCCGCAAATCCTCGCACTGCCCGCAGCCCAGGCCGTCTATGATGCTGTCGAAGCCGCACCTGAGGAAGCCGACGAATTCCGCGAGGCCGTAACATCGGTCATCGCGCCGGGCTTGGCAGTGGGGGTGTTCCGCCGGCCAATCGACTACGACCTCATCCAGTTCCACGCCGCGATGATTAACAACACCCCGCTAGAAACGTTCGTGGGCTTCTTCGACGACCTGCAGCAGCACACCGAAGTTCACGCAGCAGCAGCCCTGGAGGGGATACCTGGATACGTCATTGATGGGGAACTCGATGCTGTCACCCCCGATGAACAAGCTGATCGCATCATGGAACTGTGGCCCGATGCCTACCGGCAGACCGCCCCACACACTGGGCACATGATTCCACTGAGTTTCCCCGAGATGGTCAACACCGCTATTTCGCGGTTAATTACGCGGGCATAAAAGGGTGCCCGCCGAAGAATTCGACGGGCACTACGGGAGGGCTAGAGCTTAGACAGACGTTGGGTCATCCAACTTGTACTTCTTCGAGGCTTCCTGTGCCACGGAAATATCCAGCTCGCCTTCACGGGCCAGGCCCATGAGCACTGCAACTACGACGGACTCGGCGTCGATGTTGAAGTAACGGCGTGCGGCCTCGCGGGTGTCTGCAAAGCCGAAGCCGTCGGCACCCAGCACGATGTACTGGCCAGGAACGTACGGACGGATCTGCTCCTGCAGGTCAGTTGCGAAGTCGCTCACCGCAACGTAGGGGCCGGATTCGCCCTTGAGCTGCTTGGTAGCGAACGCTTCTTCGTTTTCCAGGGTAGGGTGCTGCAGGGCGTCCTTTGCCTTCGCGGCGCCGTCGCGAGCCAATTCCACCCACGAGGTGACCGAGAAGATCGATGCATCTACATCGAAGTCTTCTGCCAGGATCTCCTGGGCCTTGAGTGCTGCTTGCATACCGATGCCGGACGCCAGGATGGAGGCCTTGTGCGAGCCCTTGCCCGCGGTCGAGTACTTGTAGATACCCTTGTGTAGGCCTTCGACGTCCAAGTTCTCCGGTTCAGCCGGCTGCGGGGTGGGCTCGTTGTACACGGTGATGTAGTAGATAACATCTTCGCCACGACCTTCGCCATACATGCGGTCGATGCCCTCGCGAATCAGGTGGGCAACCTCGTAGCCGAAGGACGGGTCGTAGGAGACCACACCCGGGTTGGTGGACGCAATGATCTGCGAGTGACCGTCCATGTGTTGGAGGCCCTCACCGGTCAAGGTGGTACGTCCAGCGGTTGCACCGATGAGGAAGCCACGTGCCATCTGGTCCGCGGCTGCCCAGATGGAATCGCCGGTGCGCTGGAAGCCGAACATCGAGTAGAAGATGTACAACGGAATCATGGCAACGCCATGGGTAGCGTACGAGCTACCCGCAGCAATGAATGTGCCTACGGCGCCGGCCTCGTTGATGCCTTCGTGCAGAATCTGGCCGTCGGTCGCCTCGCGGTAGGAGAGCATGAGGTCGTGGTCGACCGGAACGTACTTCTGCCCGTGTGGGTTGTAAATCTTCAAGGTAGGGAACCAGGAGTCCATACCGAAGGTGCGGGCCTCGTCGGGGATAATCGGAACGATGCGATCCTTGAGGTCCTTGTCGCGCATCAAGTCCTTGAACGTGCGCACCAGCGCCATCGTGGTTGCAACGGACTGCTTGCCAGAACCCTTGCGCTGGCCCTTGAGCTTGTCGATGCCAGGTACCTGCAGTGGTTCGTACTTCTCGCGACGCTCCGGCAGGAACCCACCCAATTCTTTGCGGCGCTCCAGCATGTACTTGATTTCTGGGGAATCAGCACCCGGGTGGAAGTACGGCGGCAGGGTTGGGTCCTTTTCCAAGTCCTCGTCAGAAATTGGGATGCCCTGCTTGTCGCGGAAGAGCTTCAGGTCGTCCAGGGTGAGCTTCTTCATCTGGTGGGTCGCGTTGCGGCCCTCGAAGTTGTGGCCCAAACCGTAGCCCTTGATGGTGTGCGCGAGGATGACCGTTGGGCGGTCCTTGGTCTCCAGCGCACGCTTGTAGGCAGCGTAAATCTTGCGGTAGTCGTGGCCGCCACGGCGTAGCGCCCAGATTTCGTCGTCGGTGAGGTCCTCGACGAGTTTCGCAGTGCGGGGGTCGCGTCCGAAGAAGTGCTCGCGGACGTAGGCGCCGTCGTTAGCCTTGAAAGTTTGGTAGTCGCCGTCTGGGGTGGAATTCATGATTTCCACCAGTGCGCCTTCGTCGTCCTTCTCGAAGAGCTGGTCCCATTCGCGGCCCCAAATCACCTTGATCACGGACCATCCAGCGCCGCGGAAGAAGCTCTCCAGCTCCTGGATAATCTGCGTGTTACCGCGGACTGGACCGTCGAGGCGCTGCAGGTTGCAGTTCACAACGAAGGTCAGGTTGTCCAAGTTGTCCACGGCTGCTTGCTGCAGTGCACCACGGGACTCCGGCTCGTCCATTTCGCCGTCGCCAAGGAATGCCCACACGTGCTGCTGGGACGTGTCCTTGATGCCACGGTTGTGCAGGTAACGGTTGAAACGAGCCTGCTTGATGGCATCGATTGGGCCCAGGCCCATCGAAACGGTGGGGAACTCCCAGAAATCGCGCATGCCGTGCGGGTGCGGGTAGGAGGGCAGACCCCCTTGTGGGCGGGAGACTTCCTGGCGGAAACCGTCCAAGTCATCCTCGGTCAGGCGACCCTCGAGGAAGGCGCGTGCGTACATGCCGGGCGATGCGTGCCCTTGGAAGAAGACCTGGTCGCCGCCTCCTGGGGCGTCCTTACCTTTGAAGAAGTGGTTGAATCCAACTTCGTAGAGAGGAGCTGCGCCCGCGTAGGTGGAGATGTGGCCACCGACGCCAATGCCTGGGCGCTGCGCGCGGTGGACCATGATTGCAGCGTTCCAGCGCATCCACCGGCGGTAACGCTTCTCAATTTCCTCATCGCCAGGGAATTCCGGCTCGGAAGAGGTTGGAATCGTATTCACAAAGTCCGTGGACAGCATGGCCGGCAGCGGCACACGCTTGGCGCTGGCGCGCTCCAGGAGGCGCAGCATGAGGTAGCGGGCACGCTCTGGACTGGCGTTGCCGAGCAACCCGTCGAGTGAGTCCATCCACTCCTGGGTCTCCTCCGGGTCGGAGTCGTTCAGGTAGGACGCAACACCGTCGCGAATAATTGCGAAGTTGGTGTCGTCTTTACGCACGCCGTGGCCCTTTTCTTCAGCCATGTGCACCTCCATTGGTGTCGGTGATTCAAATCCCTCGCGGTGGAGGGCAATCAGGATGGTTCATCTTTGTACCTAAACTACCGCAGTACGGCCGTACTTTGCAGACAGATAGTTTCCGGGGCCATTCTTTCGGACGATTTTCGCAGCGAATATGGGGTAAATCGGAACCCGGTATCTAATTCGTTGTATCCTGCACGTATAAGTTATTCGCAGGCCGCATCTGGCATCGTGTACAGCGAGTGTCTCGTGGGCCGTTACATCAGGAGGATGCACAAAAGTGGTGGACGCCGCAGGCGCCGACAAAATCCGTGATCTGATTTCCACGCTGGAAATTGGTAAGGACGATCTAGTCCAGGAATTGGGCTGGGACGAAGATGCCGATTCGAGTATCTCCGAGGCTATCGAAGCTCATATCGGTGAAGAGTTACTCGACGAAGATACTGATGAGCTGTGCGACACCGTCCTGATGTGGTGGCGCGACGAAGACGGGGACCTAGTTGATGGGCTTGTCGACGCCCTCCGGTCCCTTGCCGACAATGGTCAAATTTGGCTCCTGACCCCAGGCACCGGCCGCGAAGGTGCACTTGGCCCCGGAGTTATCCCAGAGTCTGCGCAGCTGGCTGGCCTGACACAAACGAAGGCTGAGCGTTTAGGGGATTGGCAAGCCTCCTGCTTGGTGCAGCGCGGAACCATCCGTTAATGGCACTTGGCCTGCAGATTTGCCTTTAACTGTAGAGTGTATGTTAGTGTTATGTCCGTTGTTCGGAAGCAACTGGTTGCTATAACGTACACGTGAGCGTCCCTAGCTCAGCTGGAAGAGCACTCGGTTTACACCCGAGCGGTCGGCGGTTCGAACCCGTCGGGACGCACAAAGTGAAAGCCCTTGACCATTCGGTCAAGGGCTTTCGGGTTTCTAGAAGCGGTCTTCCTCTTTTTCTATAATCTTGCGATACTGGTTCCGTGGGGTATCTCCGTAGCGGTCTGCCAGGGATCGGGAATGCTCCACTGTGCGGTGCCGGCTGAAAATACTGGGTGGTGGGGCGGTGGAGAGGTCCTCATCGTTGTCGAAGCCCAAACGTTCGCGCATGCTGCGCGGGGCAGATTCAGCAGAGGCGGAAGCACTTGCGTCTTCGGATGCGTAGATTTCTTCCGCCTCTGAGCGGGCACGACGACGTTCACGAAGTTCAGCCCAGATAAAGTAGCCCAAACCAAGTGGGGCCATTATTCCGAATGCAATCCATTGCAGCCCATAGGACAGGTGCGAACCCGTATCGAGCTTCGGGATGGGCAGCGGAGTCAGAACGCCGGGTTGGTCGTCGACAAGCTGGAAAGTATCACGACCCAAATCCACTCCGAGTGTTTCAGCGATCTGCTCAGTGTTGATGCCATAGAACTGGGTGTAGCCGTCGTCGTGAAGCGGTTGACGGTCGGGGCGCGGTTCGTTGACGCGGGCGACAGCGGTGATGGTGACCTCGCCGGTGGGGATGGGGGCGATCTCTGGAATCGTGTTGCCCTCTGAAGACACATAGCCACGGTGGGTCAAGATTGTGTCGCCAGCGGTTGTCTGGAAGGGCACAAGCGAGTGGACAGCCGGCCCGCCTCCGGCAGGGCGCATCCGCAGCAGTGATTCGTGGTCGGCGAGGAAGTGTCCGGTCGCTGTCACACGGCGCCACTCATCCTTGGGATCCAGGGTGCCACCGGGGCCGAAAATCTCCTGGTAGTTCACCGGATCGGTATTGAAAGCGGCCTCGATTTGGGCGTTGCGCTCGTTAATCTCCGAGTTCTTACCCAACTGCCACGGGGCTAGCCACGTAAAGGCAAAATACGAAAAAAGCACGATTACGATCGCGCCTAGGATCCAGCCGGGGGTCAGAAATTGCCTCCAGCCAGACGTGCGGGCGGACCGCGAACCGTAGCGCTCTTCCATGACTTTATTCACGGCCCTCAGTGTAGCTGTTCACCCACTTCAGGATTCCCGGGATTGCTGCTTCAATCTGGTTT